>NZ_VTOW01000005.1 GCF_012184425.1 Candidatus Manganitrophus noduliformans | reverse complement strand
CATTCATCGACAGTCTGCCTCTGGCCAAGGAGAAGATGCTCGTCGCATAAGACGATCTGACAATCAGGAGAAACCAAACATCCAGGAACCCCAACATAAAATGTCAGATCAAATCTTGGTTTTTACAAATGATGGAATCGGAACGCCGGGAGATGGAACACGAACGGGGTTCCAAGGGAGGCGGCGCCGAAAAAGGGGGCTCTCGATAAGGGCGGGGGAAAAAGGCGATCGCCTTTTCCCCCGGTTCTCTTCCAAGGAAATTGCGATGAAACGAATCGGACGGCTGCTCTCCTTGCTCATTCTGTTTTCCGGGGTGTCCTTTGCGGAATCGGCCGAGCCTATGCTCGATCTCGGCGCGGGGGGAGGATATGACGACAACCTGAACAACGCTTCGGGGGATCAAAAGGAGGGAGCGGCCTTTGCTTCGACGTGGGTCTTACTCGGCGTTTCGAAAAAGGTTTTTGAAAAAGGGAGCCTCTATCTCGACGGCGGTTATGAGGGGAGCTACTTTGCCGATTTCAGCGATCTTACCGTGAGCGCGCTCACCGCCAAGGCCGGCTTCCTCTATTCGATCACCGACACCACCCTGATCCATCTCTCCCCACGCGGGGGGGTTCGCTACTACGGCGATTCCGACCGGGATGCAACCGTTTACGGAGCCCTGATTTCGGTAAGGGATCGAATCTCTCCGGCGTTTTCCGCGAGGGCGGCCTACCGGTATACCCGGAACGACGCGGAAGAATCGGTTTTCAGCTACGATTCCCACCGGCTCGGCGTCAGCGGAGAGATCAAGGTGCGATCCGATTCCTACCTGACCTTCGGCTATGCCGCAAATTTCAGCCAAAGTCCCTTTTACCAGACGGCGACGGCGCCGACCTCACCGGGCGGGAAGGGGAAACGTCCCTCCGACACCTTCGGAACGAACCAGGTCGTTCTAAAAACGGACACGACGGCGCATATTCTGTCAGTCGATTGGGATCAGGACCTCTACAGACGGATCTACCTTCGATTGGGGTATGCCTACTCTTTTGTCGTGAGTGATCTGGAAAATTACACCGACAACTTTATTTCCGGAGGGATCGGCTACCGCTTCTAGGAAATGATCGAAATTCCTCCCTCAACTCGGGAAGAACAATAAGACAAAAAACATCACATCGACACAACAGAGAACAACACAGAGAAGCCGGGGGGAGAAATCAGTCTGTCGACTTTCTGACCCAAACCGGTCTTTTGCAGGTATTGAGGCCGAGCAGTTTGTTGAGCGGGCAGAAGCCTGTCAAGGCGGTGATGAACGCGATCGCCGCCAGCGCGAAGAAAATCCCCTTGGCGACGGCCGATCCGACGAAAAAGAGTCCAAGGGCGGCGAAAATCACCCCGAGGATCATCCGAACGGATCTGTCCGCGCCGCATACATTTCGTTCATACATGGTCGTTCCCTCCATGATGTTATTGTATTAAAAGCGCCCGGTACGATCAATGCCCGCTCCCGAGCGATTGAAGCCGGAAACGGTCCCGCTTGATCTCCTTTTCGATTGCCGGCGGCCGAATCGGGCCAGAAATTCATCGAGAGACAAGGATCGTCGTCTGATCGACGCCGGTATTCCCCGTGCGCGGGTCGTATGCATACACGGAGATTTCGTAAACCCCATCTTGAGAGACCTCCAGGGTCCCTTCAAAGGTATTCTTCTTGTTCGCATAGGTCAGGGGGAGCGGTTCGAGCGGCTTCCCGTTGCGCCGGAGGAGCGCTTTCACCTCGTACTGATCGGCATCCCAAAGCCCTCCCGGCGTGATCGGGCAGCCGCACATCATGACGATGTTGGCCCGGATCGGAATTGTTGCCTTCTCCCCTGTCAGTTTGAATCCCTCCGTAATCTGCGGGGAGAAGAGCGTGACGGCGAATCCGGGGATCTCCAAAATGATCCCATCTCCGGTCAGATCCTTCCCTGGGATCAGCCAAACCTCGGTGCTGCTCCGCGAGGTCGATTGGAGCGGCGCGGCCGGGGCCGAGACTTCGACCGTGATTCGGGTCGGACGATCGATCTCCAGGGTGGTTTCGTATTTCGCCGCGGTGGCATCGGAGAGGGGGACGCCGCGTTGGATCGGCTCGACCATCAACTTCTCGGTGTCCCCGGTCCCTCCCGAGGTGAAACCCTCTCGAAGGAGGGCGCCGGTGTCGCTCTCTCTGATCACCACCCTCGCCCCTCCCATTGAGGAGCCGATGAACTTGGCATCTTTCGACTTCGCCCGGACGATCACCTTTGTCTCAACCGCCTCCGAAACACCGGCCGTCCAAATCACGAATAGCACCGCCGCCCATAAAATTACTTTCATCGCCTCTCCTCTCTTGCTGAAGGACTTCACTTGCCGAGTGTGGAGAGATCCCGCTGAGCCCTCTCCACACCGGGCCGTTCTACTTTAGAACCGGTTTCGGAGTGGCGGACGCCGAGGTCGGAAGCACCGGCAGCTTCAAGGCCGCCTCGGGAACGGTTCCCTCCAGGGAGTGGAGGAAGGCGACGATCAGGTCGATCTCTTCCTCCGTCAAATTGATCTTCAGCTGAAGCTTTCCCATCGTCCGGACCGCTTCCCGAAGATCCCAGACCGCGCCGTCATGAAAATAAGGGGCGGTGCGGGTGACGTTTCTCCAGAGAGGGACCTTGAAGATGAAGCGGTCGGTCTCTTTCTTCGTCACGTTGAACCTTCCCGGGTCGTCGCTCGACGCGTAGGGCTCGGCGATCCCGAATTTTTGGTACTGGCCCCCTCCGGCGCCGACGCCGTTATGGCAGGCGATACACCCCTTCTGGATGACCAGTTGGAGCCCCTTCTTTTCCGCGTCGGTCAGGGCCTTTGCGTTTCCCTTCAAAAAATCGTCGAACCGCGAAGGGGTCAAGAGGGTCCGCTCGAAGGCGGCAATCGCCTTGGCGACGTTGTCGTACGTGAGCGGCTCTTTCTCCCCCGGAAAGGCTTTTTTGAAGAGGGCGACATATTCCGGAATGGAGCGCAGTCGCGCCAGGACCGACGATTCATCGGGCATCGCCATCTCCACCGGATTGAGGATCGGCCCTTTCGCTTGATCTTCCAGCGAGGCGGCGCGCCCGTCCCAGAATTGGGCGAACTGCACCCCCGCATTCAGGACCGTCGGGGAGTTTCTTCCCCCCAGCTGGCCCATGTGTCCGGGCGAGGTGGGGAGATTATCAACCCCGCCGGTGATCAGGTTATGGCAGCTGTTGCAGCTGATCGCGCCGCTCTTCGAGAGGCGCGGCTCGAAAAAAAGCATCTGCCCCAGGAGCACCTTCTCGGGGGTGGCCGGGTTATTCTCCGGCGCCGAGAGTTTCTCCGGAAGCGGCTTGAAGAAATTGCCGGCCTGCCGGATCAGGTCGGCCTCCTGTCCAAAAGCCGGCGCGGTTATCAGAAAGACCAAAACCCAAACCGAGCTAAACTGAAAGAGGATGAATCGTCTCATCTTGATTTCTCCTTTTTTGGTTTCAAGCAACCGATGATTGCTTTGCGTCCGATACCGATCGGCTCGAGCCGGGAAGCGAGGCAATCCCGGAGAGGATCACCGCTCCGCTGTTTTCCATCATCAAATAACCTGTAAAAAAGGACAATCCCCCGAAGGAGGTGTTTCCTGAGATCCGTTTTACTTTGCAGGTTCCCCGCTCGATACCCTGTTCCGTTATCCCCGAACGCCGCACTTCCTCAAGAAGAACATCATCGGGCAGGTTCCGGAAAAAGCCGACTGGACCAGGTTCGCTCCGACAAACGCGGTGAAGAGAAACCAATATGGGCTCACCCAATAACCGAGCGCCACGCTGACGAGAACAAACGTGCCGGCAATCAATCGAATCGACGCATTCACATCCATGATTCACCTCCTGACTTCTTCGGCGATGTCCCGAAGGGCCCGCATGTCGGGCTCGATCGATTCGGGAGGCGCCGCTGATTTTTCCTGGACGGTCTCCTTCCCCTTTCCCCCATAAATCGTGAAGTAGAGAAGCGGAATGACCAGGAGGGTAAAGAGGGTCGAAGCAAAAATCCCGAAGATAAACGACCAGGCGAGCCCGGAAAAGATCGGGTCCAAGGTGATGACCCACGATCCGAGCATCGCCGCCCCCGCCGTCAACAAGATCGGCCGAAGGCGGACGGCGCCGGCTTCGACGATGGCCTCGTCCGGCGACCGGCCTTCTAACTCCGCCATCTGGATGAAGTCGATCAGAATAATCGAGTTCCGGATGACGATCCCCGCCAGGGCGATCATTCCGATCATCGCCGTCGCGGTAAAAAAGATCGGGTTCTCATAGGGGCCGACGGGATTCGCAAAAAGAAGATTCAATAAATAAAAGCCGGGCATAATGCCGATCATCGTCAACGGAATCGCCGCCATCATCACGAGCGGAATCACCATGGAGCCGGTCCACGCAACCAGAAGGATGTAGATCGCCGCCAGGGCGGCGAAGAAGGCGATTCCCAGATCGCGAAACACATCGACGGTGATCTGCCACTCCCCTTCCCCGGTAAACGTCAGCGCGTATCCCCGCGGCAGCGGCCGCTCCTTGAAGCGGCGGGTCAGGTCGATGATCGCCTCCACCGGACTGCGCCCCGCCATCTCGCCGGTGACGAAATGGACCCGCTTTAAATCTTTGTGATAAATCGTTTTGTCTTCGATCGCGGTTCGAACGGAGACCAATTCGGCGAGTGGGATATTCCTTCCGTTTGGGTTTCTCATAAATATTCCGCGAAAGTCTTCGGGCCGGACCCGCCCCTCCCGCGGGAGGCGAATAACGATCGGGAGAGGATTTCGCTCGGCCGGGCGGTGGACGATCCCCGCCGGGGCCCCGCCGATCGCCGCCTGCAGGGTTCGGGCGATCTCCTCAACCGAGATCCGATGGAGCGCCGCCTTTTCGGCGTCAACGTCGAAGTGAATCTTCCCCTGGTCGGCCTCGATCCCGTCATCGACGTCGACCACCCCGGCTGTTTCGGAAAAAGCCTGCCGGACCTCTTCTACAACGGAGATCTGCTCCGCAAGGGTCGCATCGACCGGAACGGTCACCTCCGCGACCACCCCGGCGAGGACCGGCGGGCCGGGCGGCACCTCCACGATTTTGATCCGGGCCTGATGGTCTTGGGCGATCTTTTCCAGGTCGGGTCGGAGTCGAAGGGCGATCGCGTGGCTCTGGGCCACCCGCCGCTCTTTCGGGAGGAGGTTGATCCGAAGATCGGCCTGATTGGCTTGCTGTCGCAGATCGTAGTGGCGGACGAACCCGTTGAAATCGACGGGAGAGGCGGTCCCGACGTAGATCTGAACGTTCTCCACCTCCGAGACGGTCCGCAAATAGTCGGTGAAGGCGGCGGCCGCCCGGTCGGTCTCCTCCAGCGGGCTTCCCTCCGGCAGATCGATCAGCAGTTGCAGCTCGTTTTTATTGTCGAACGGGAGCATCTTCATCGGCACCCAACGCATTCCGGCCAGGAGAAAGGAGAGGGCGAGCATTGCGATCAGGGCCGCCCAAAAGAGACGCCGCCATTTTTTCCGATGAAGCAGCGGCATCATGATCCGCCGGTAGAGCCGATAGGTCCGGCTCTCTTCCAGCGGCGGGGGCGCCGCCTCCTTTTTCCCGTACTCCCCCTTGAGAAGGTGATAGGTGGCCCAGGGGGTGACCGTAAAGGCGACGACAAGCGACATCAGCATGACTACCGTGATATTGAACGGCATCGGCCGCATGTACGGCCCCATCATCCCGGTGATGAAATACATCGAGAGGAAAGAGAGGATGACGGTGAAGGTCGCCAGGATCGTCGGCGGCCGGACCTCCTCCACCGCCGCCAGCGTCGCCTGAAGCGGCGGAAGCCGCTTGAGCTTGAAGTGGCGATGGATGTTCTCGACATCGACGATCGGGTCATCGACCAGCAGACCGAGCGAAAGGATCAACGCGAAGAGGGTCACCCGGTTGATCGTGTATCCCAGGGCGTAATCGGCCAGGAGTGTGATCGCCAGGGTCATCGGGACGGCCAGCGCGACGATCAACGCCTCCCGGGGACCGAGGGCGAGTGCGATCAAAACCAGGATCGTCGCGATCGCCAAGAGGAGATGCTTGACCAGGTCGTTGACCTTCTCATCGGCGGTCTCCCCATTGTTTCTCACGACGGTGACCTGAACCTCTTCCGGAATCACCGTCCCTTTCAACGCGTCGGCCTTATGCAGAAGGGCCTCCGCGACCGAAACGGCATTCGATCCCTTCTGCTTTGCGACCGCCACCATCACCGCCGGTTGCGTGTCAACCGGTTCCTTTTCCTCCCCAGGACCGAAGCCGATGCGGGTGTAATGGGTCACCTCCTGAGGACCGTCGACGACCTCGGCGATGTCGCCGACCCGGACCGCCTTGTCTTTCTCGGCACGGATCACGGTGGCCGAAACGTCCGCCGCCGAGCGAAGGGTGCTTCCCCCTTCCAACAGGAACTGATGCCCTTCTTTTGTGAGATCTCCCAACGGGAGAGAGAGATTCGCCCCCTGAAGGGCGCGGAAGAGGTCGGAAAGGGTGAGGCCGTGCGCCGCCAGTGCGACCGGATTGATATTGATCTGGACCTGCCGGGCGCGTCCGCCGATGACAGAGACCGGTCCCGATTGCGGCACCTCTCGAAGGCGGACCGCCAGCTCCTCGGCGATTCGCCGAAGCTGATGATCGTCCAGGGCGTTGCTGTGAAGGGCGAGGGTGAGAAATGGGATGTCGTCCATCTCCCGCGGCTTGAGGACGATCCCCCGCGCGCCCGGAGGGAGTCGATCGGTGTTCGCGGAGAGCTTGTTGTAAACCTTCACCATGCTCCGCTCGCGGTCTTCGCCGACATAAAACCGAACCGTCGAGAGGGAGCGTCCCGGCCTCGAGATGGAGTAGACATTTTCGACGCCGTCGATCTCCCAAAGAAGCGACTCCACCGGCGTGGTCACCAAATGCTCGATCTCTTGGGACGACGCCCCCGGCCACTCCACCAAAAGATCGGCCATCGGGACGACGATTTGCGGCTCCTCCTCCCGCGGGGTCGCGATCAACGCGACGGCGCCGGCCAAAAACGAAGCGATGATAAAGAGGACCGATAATTTCGAGGTCAAAAAGGTCCGGACGATTTTCGATGTCCAACCGTGAGGGGTCTCTTCCATTCTTAAGCGCCCCCTTCCACAACAACCTGCTCGTTCGGCCGAAGCCCGGAGAGAATTTCGATCTCCTCCCCCGCCTCCCGCCCGGTCTGGACATGTCGGGTGATCACCCTTCCCGATTCAAGCACCCGGACCGTTTCAAGCTGACCGATCTCACGGACGGCGCGCTTCGGAACAAAGACCCCCTTCGTCGCAACGCCGGAGAGGAGCAACCGTCCGAACAGCCCGGAGCGAACCGCGGCGCCCCTCGGGAGGAGGACCTTCACCGTTACCGTCCGGGTCTCCGGATCGGCGGCCGGAATGATCTCATCGATCGTCCCCTGCATCGCCGGCAGGCCGGCGATCTCGACCGGATGGCGCTGGCCGATTTGAAGAGCTCCTTCTTCAGCGAGCGGAAGGGGCGTCTCCAGCTGAAAGAGATCGGTCGCATCGAGCGCCAGCAGCGGACGCCCCGGCGCGGCGAACTCTCCCGGTTCGACCTCCCTCCGCGTCACCCGGCCGTCGAAGGGGGCGGTCACCGTCGTAAAGTCCAAGACCACCTCCGCCGCCTCCCGCTGGCGACGGGCCGCCTCTTCCTCCGCTTGGGCCGTCTGAAAAGCCGCCTCGGCCGCCTCGAACTGCTGGGGGGCGACGACCTCCTCCACGATCAGCGTCTTCATCCTTCGGTAAGTCGCTTCCGCCTGCTTGCGGCGGGCTGTTGCTCCCGACCACGCCGCCTCGGCCTGCTTGAAACGCGCAAGGGACTCTTCCGAATCGAGGCGGACCAGGACCGTTCCTCTCTTCACAAGATCACCCTGCCGAACCGTCACCTCCACAACGCGCGCCGGAATCTGCGCCGACAGAACGGCTTTGGTTTTGGCTACGACGGTACCCGGCCAACCGGTGACGACCGGATCGGCCCTTTCTTGCGCCGGGACCGTTTTCAGGCCCGCCGCGGAGACCGGGGCGGGAATCTCACGCCCCGGAGAAACCCGCTCCCCGCTCAGCCACCCCTGCATCCAGGCCAGAAGCAGAAGCAGTCCCAATACGCCGACGCTTCCGCCGATCCACCTTGATCCGCTCCGTTGATTCATCCCCTTTCTCTCCACTATTACCCTCACTTCTTTCAGAGAAAAAACATCCCGCGTGAGACCTTGAGCTTTAAGCCTTTTTATCTATCCTCAATCGGAACGATACCCTTTTCGATCGCGTAGCGGATCATCTGAACGGTGTTTCGAAGACCGAGCTTGTTCATGATGTTGACCCGATGGTTCTCCAAGGTCTTGACCGCCACCCCGAGTTTCTTAGCGATTTCTCTGTTCTTATAACCTTGCGCCACCAACGTTAGGACTTCGATCTCTCGTTTTGTGAGCTCACGACGAAAGACGGGTGCTGAGATGATTCTTTGATGTATGCCGTTTTGATCCTTCAAGACCGCCCTCTCCTTAATCCAACGGCCCAAGGTGGATAAGAATCCCCTCCAGGGGGGGCCGTGGGAGACATCGGCCCCGCCCCTGGAGGAATCGTCTGCATCCGTCTTCCCGGATTAACCCGGACAAGTTTATGCTGCTTTTACTTCGATCGGCTTCGGGGCCGCTTTTTCCGATTTCGCCAGATGGACGCTCAAGATTCCGTCCTTAAATTCGGCGGAGACTTTTCCCTGGTCGGCGTCATCGGGAAGGGTGAAGCTTCGCTCGAAGGCGCCGTAAGAGCGCTCGATTCGATGGAATTTCTTTCCCTTCTCTTCTTTTTCCTGTTTGCGTTCTCCCTGAATCGTGAGGACCCCCTTTTCCACCGAAACCTTTACATCTTCTTTCTTGATCTCAGGAAGCTCGGCTTTGATCAGATACTCCTTTTCGCTTTCGATGATATCGACCTCCGGCACCCAGTCGATCGAGGTCAGCGCTTCCTCCCCGTTGATCCGGGTCATCGATCCCTTCCCCATCAGATCCCTCAGACGCGCCGACATCTCTTCCATCTCTCGAAACGGGTCCCAGCGTTTGATCTTTTTAAACGGTTCCCAGCGTGCCACGTCCATTTTGCACCTCCTTTTTGACGCGGGTCTTTTTTTTCTGGAGACGAAGCCCCCGCCCACTTCGCCCTGAATCATCCGGCTGACCTGTCCTTTTCCGCACCCCTTCCCGAAAGGAAGGTTGGATGACCCGCGAGTGAATCATCCGATTGATTCTCATTTTGAAATGATTCAATCGAAGAGACAATCCCCCGAAGGGGGTGTTTATCTATGTTGATGCCGCGATGTCACGTTGAAGCCACCCCTTTCGGGGGGTTGTCTTTCCCATGTGATTGCTTCAAGATGAATGAGGGTTCCGATGGAGAGGGAAGACGATCGATGAAAATAAAAGATTTCATGACGCACGATCATGAACGGCTTGAACAGATCCTGAGAGATTTTTTAAAAGCGAGGGATCAAGACGGCGTCCGCGCCCGGGAGTTGTTTAATGCGTTTAAATCCGGCGTCGAAAAGCATATGGCCTGGGAGGAAGAGATTCTCTTCCCGGCGATCGAGCGCCGGACCGGGATGCACCTCCCCGGCCCCACGGTGCTCGTCCAATCCCAACATCGGCAGATCAAAGCCCTCTTTGAGAAGATCTCGGCCCAAATCGATAAAGAAGGTGGAACCGAGGAGGTGCTCAAAGAGTTGACCGGTCTGCTGGCCCTTCACAGCCGGGAGGAAGAAAGGATTCTTTATCCCTGGATCGATGTTTCTCTCGGCAAGGAGGAGCGGGAAGCGGCGTTGGAACAGATGAAACAATGTTCGACAATGGGGTGACCCCCATTCACCCGACGGCAAGGAGGAGGTATGAAACCGTATGAAATTCCAACGATGAACGATCGGATGACTTTCAAACCGCTCTCAATCCACCCGGAAGATTCGACGGTCAAGGCGCTTGGGTTGATGTTGGATCACGAAATCCGGCATCTGCCCGTCGTGGAGGGGGACCGATTGGTCGGAATGATTTCGGATCGCGACATTCGGCAGAACTGGAGAATCACCGGAGGAGAGATGAAGGAATTCGGCGATGTCGATCAACAGATCGTCTCCGATCTGATGTCCCGTCATCCGATTTCCGTCAGGGAAGAAACCTCGATCCACGACGCCATTAAGCTGATGGTTGAACATAAGATCGGGGCGCTTCCGGTCGTTGATATCGACAACAAACTGGTCGGGATCTTCACGGAGATCGACGCCCTCCAATATTGTCTCGTTCTGATCGAGCGGTATTAGCGTCTCGGTGTAAAACAAAGGGTGACGACTCATGAGGCGCCAAGGATGGCATACCTGCTTGACTGTTTTAGCAGGAAAAGAATAGACTGACCTCGAAACCGATCCTTTCCTGGCTTGCATTTCCGGCGGCGGACCATTCCCATCATCATGGAGCAGGATGGAAACATCGGAACCGATCCCAAACCGAAAAGAAATTCTCGAAGCCGGCCACCTTCAACGCTGCTTCGATTCGCTGAAGCAATCGGGATACCGGCTCGTCGGGCCGACCCTTCAGGACGGCGCGATCGTCTACGACGAATTAACCTCCATCAACGACCTCCCGATCGGCTGGACCGATGCACAAGAAGGGGCCACCTATCGTCTGAAAAAAAGAGACGATGCCGCCTTCTTCGGCTATGCCGTCGGCCCCCATTCCTGGAAAAAATATTTCCTCCCCTCCACGAGACGCCTCTGGCGCGCCGAGCGAACAGACGGTGGTTTTCAGATTATTCCTGAAAAAGAGGAAATTCCCAAGCTTGCCTTGATCGGTGTCCGCGCCTGCGAGCTGCACGCCATCGCCATTCAAGACAAGGTTTTCCTGGAAGGGGCTTACGTCGATCCCTACTACAAGGCCCAGCGGGAGAACGTCTTCATCGTCGCCCTCAACTGTAGTGTCGCCGGCGGAACCTGTTTTTGCGTCTCGATGAAGAGCGGCCCGAAGGCGACGTTCGGGTTCGACCTTGCTCTGACGGAGGTCCTGGAAAAAGATCGGCACTACTTCGTCGTCGAGGCCGGCTCGGAGCGGGGGGAAGCCCTCCTTCGAGAAATCCCCCACGAAAAAGCGCGCGAGGAAGAAGCGGCGGCGGCCGATCGGGTCATCTCTCGCACCGCCCAACAGATGGGGCGATCCATGAAAACAGACGACGTGAAGGAACTGCTCTACAACAATCTGGAGCATCCCCGTTGGGACGATGTCGCCGCCCGCTGTCTCGCCTGCGGCAACTGCACCCTTGTCTGCCCCACCTGTTTCTGCACGACGGTCGAAGATGTCACCGATCTGACCGGAAACCAAACCGAGCGGTGGAGAAAGCTCGACTCCTGCTTTACGATGGACTTCTCTTACATTCACGGCGCCGGAAGCGTTCGATCGACCCACAAGGGCCGCTACCGTCAATGGATGACCCATAAGCTCGCCACCTGGTGGGATCAGTTCGGAACATCCGGCTGCGTCGGCTGCGGCCGCTGCATCACCTGGTGCCCCGTCGCCATCGACATCACCGAAGAGGTCCGGGCGATCCGAGGAGAAAAAGGATGAGGAGGAGATATTTACCATTTTCCATTTGTCATTGTTCATTTGTCATTTAAAAAATGGAAAATTCAAAATGGAAAATGACAAATGGTAAATGATCCCTTTCTCCCTCATCCCGCCGAGATCGCCGAAGTCCGCCGGGAAACGCCGGGGGTCTACACCTATCGTCTCCGCTTTCGAGACGAAGCGCTGAGACGGGGCTACCGTTTTCTCCCCGGCCAGTTCAACATGGTCTATGTTTTCGGCGTGGGAGAGGTGGCGATCTCGATCGTCTCCGATCCGGATGATCCCGAGTTGCTCGACCACACGATCCGGATCGTTGGAAATGTCACCGGCGCGCTGGAGCGGCTGAAGGAGGGGGATACGATCGGACTTCGAGGTCCTTACGGAAGCGCCTGGCCGCTGAAAGAGGCCGAAGGGAAAGAGGTCATCGTCGTAACCGGCGGTCTCGGCTGCGCGCCGGTCGTCTCGGTGATCAACTACATCGCCCAACGGCGGGAGCGATACGGTAAATTAAAAATCCTTCATGGGGTGAAGACACCGAAAGACCTTCTTTACCGGGAGCGGTTCCGGGCCTGGGAGCGCCATCCGAACACGGAGGTGTACCTGACCGTCGATCATCCCGACAAAGCGTGGAAGTACAACGTCGGCGTGGTGACGAATCTTTTCGATCAGGTCGAGATCGATCCCCGACATTCCATTGTCATGATGTGCGGGCCGGAGATCATGATGCGCGCCACCGCCCGAAGCCTCCTCTCCCGCGGGGTCGCCGCCGATCGGATCTACGTCTCGTTGGAGCGGAACATGAAGTGCGCCATCGCTTTTTGCGGACACTGCCAGATCGGCCCGACGTTCGTCTGCCGGGAGGGACCGGTTTACCGATATGACCGGATTCAGCCGTGGTTCGAGATGAGAGAGATTTAGGGAGAGTAAATTTGCCATTTGCCATTTACCAATTTTCATTTTCCATTTTTTAAATGACAAATGATAAATGACAAATGAACAATGGAAAATAATCCTTTGAACCTCAAACCAAAAATGGCCGTCTGGAAGTTCGCCTCCTGCGACGGCTGCCAGCTCACCCTGCTGAACTGCGAGGACGAGCTCCTTCCGATTGCCGGCGAGGTCGAGATCGTCTACTTTCGGGAGGCGACCCGCGCCGACGGAAAAGGCCCTTATGACCTCTCTCTGGTCGACGGCTCCATCACCACCCCGCGGGATGCGGCGGCGATTCAGGAGATCCGGAAGAGGTCGAAGTATCTCGTCTCGATCGGCGCTTGCGCGACGGCCGGAGGAATTCAAGCGCTTCGGAACTTCCGGGATGTGAAGGAGTTCGTCTCGATGGTCTACGCCACCCCCGCCTACATCAACACGCTGGAGAAATCGACCCCGATCGCGGCGCATGTTCCGGTCGATTACGAGCTGCGCGGCTGCCCGATCAACAAGAACCAATTGATCGAGGTGATCCGCGCCTATTTGCAGGGACGAAAACCGGTGATCCCTTCCCATTCCGTCTGCATCGACTGCAAGCGGAAGGGAAACATCTGCGTGATGGTCGCGCACGGCACCCCCTGTCTCGGACCGGTCACCCACACCGGCTGCGGCGTCCTTTGTCCCAGCTACAACCGCGGCTGCTACGGCTGCTTCGGACCGATGGAGACGCCGAACACCGGCTCGCTCAGCGAAGGGTGGCGCCGGCTCGGGACGAACGAGGCCGATCTTCTCCGCGTCTTTCGAAATTTCAACGCCGATGCCGAAGCGTTTCGCAAGGAGAGCCTGCGCCATGAAGAAAAAGACCATCCGGGTTGATCACCTCGCCCGGGTCGAAGGGGAAGGGGCGCTCACCGTCACGATCAAAGACGGTCAGGTCGTCGATGCGCAGCTTCGGATCTTCGAGCCCCCCCGCTTCTTCGAAGCGTTCCTGCGGGGCCGCAGCTTCACCGAGGCGGCCGACATCACCTCGCGGATCTGCGGCATCTGCCCCGTCGCCTATCAGATGAGCGCCGTACACGCAATGGAAGATGCCTGCGGGGTCAAAGTCGACGGTTCGCTCCGCGCACTGCGGCGGCTGATCTACTGCGGCGAGTGGATCGAAAGCCATGTCCTCCACATCTATATGCTCCATGCTCCCGACTTCCTCGGTTATGCCGGGGCGATCGAAATGGCGAAGGACCATGCCGGCATCGTTCAACGCGGGCTCCAGATCAAGAAGGCCGGGAATGCGATCATCAGCCTGATGGGAGGCCGATCGATCCACCCGATCAATGTCCGGCTCGGCGGTTTTTTCAAAACACCGACGAAGCGCGAGCTCGCCTCGCTGACCGATCGTCTGTTATGGGCGCGCGATGCCGCCGTTGAAACCGTTCGGTGGGCGGCCACCCTCCCTTTCCCCGATTACGAGCGGGACTATGAGTTCGTGGCGCTGCGCCACCCGGACGAATACCCATTCAATGAGGGCCGGTTGGTTTCGAACAAAGGATTGGATCTCTCGGTCCGGGAGTACGACGAACATTTTGAGGAGGAGCAGGTCCCCCACTCCAACGCCCTCCACTCGAAAATCCGCGGCCGCGGCGGTTACTTTGTCGGCCCGATGGCAAGATACAATCTCAATTTCGATCGCCTCTCCCCGCTCGCGCAGGAGGCGGCCCGCGCCGCCGGTTTGGGACCGGCCTGCCGGAATCCGTTTAAGGGGATCCTGATCCGGGGAGTCGAAGTGGTCTACGCCTTCGATGAAGCGTTGCGGATCATTGCCGCCTATGAAGCGCCGGAACATCCGGCCGTTCCGGTTTTGCCTCGTCCGGCGGTCGGCTATGCCGCCACCGAGGCGCCGCGCGGGACCCTCTACCATCGCTACCGGATCGACGAACAGGGGACGATCCTCGATGCGAAGATTGTCCCGCCGACCTCCCAGAATCAAAAGGTGATGGAGGACGATCTGCGCCGGGTGGTTGAGAAAGAGATCGATCTCCCCCAGGAGAAGCTGACCTGGCGATGCGAGCAGACAATTCGAAACTACGACCCCTGTATCTCCTGTTCGACCCACTTTCTTCGGCTGGAGATCAGGAGGGGATAATTTTCCATTTGCCATTTACCATTTTTTATTTTCCATTTTTGGAAATGACAAATGACCAATGGAAAATGGCAAATGGAAAATCGTCTTTCAAAGATCTTTGTCGTCGGGATCGGAAACGACTACCGTTGGGACGACGCCGCCGGACGGATCGTCGCACGGAGGCTCAAAACGGGGGCCCCTCTCAGCACCGAAATTTTTGAGGAGACCGGCGAGGGGACGTCCCTTCTGGAGGCCTGGCGGGGGGCCGAAGATGTTTTCTTGATCGATGCCGTTCAGTCGGGCGCGCCGCCGGGGACCGTTCATCGGATCGACGTGTCGACACAGCCGCTTCCGGCCTCTCTCTTCCGTCATTCGACGCATGCCTTCGGGATCGCCGAAGCGGTCGAGCTGGCCCGGGTGCTTCATCAGCTTCCTCCCCGGCTGATTATCTACGGAATTGAGGGAGAGCGGTTCGATGCAGGCGTGGGTCTCTCACCTGCAGTCGAGAAAGCGGTCGCCGAGGTGGAAGCACGGCTTCGAGAAGAGATCATTAAGAAGGGATAATTTTTCATTTACCATTTATCATTTGTCATTAAAACAAATGGAAAATGAAAATTGGAAAATGGAAAATGACAAATGGTAACGGCCCATGCATGAATCGTCGCTTATCTCCGGACTGATACGGCAAATCGAATCGATTGTTCACCCTCCACCGGTCCGTAAAGTGGTCGGGGTGACCCTTCGGATCGGTCCGCTCTGCGCCACCAATCCGGACCATCTTCGAGATCATTTTCTTCTTGCCGCGAAGGGAACGATCGCAGAGGGAGCGGAACTGAAGGTCGAGACAATAGACGATCCCGCAGACCCGAATGCCGCGTCGGTCATTCTCAGGAGCATCGAGGTGGAGGAGTGAGGGTCGAACCGATCGAACGACGGCGGATTCAACTGAAGGGACTTCTCCAGGGGGTCGGATTCCGTCCGTTTGTCTTTCGGCTGGCGACCGATCTGGGGCTTTCCGGCGCGGTCTGGAATGGACCGGAAGGGGTGACGATCGAAATCGAAGGGGCTCGACCGAACCTGGAAACCTTTCTCCTTCGAATCGAACAGGAGCGGCCGATCCATGCGGTGATCGACCGAATCGACAGCACCCCCCTCGACCCGATCGGGGAAGCGCGCTTCGAAATCCGCGAGAGCGACTGCGCCGGCGCGAGGGAGACTTCGGTTCCTCCCGATCTTGCGACCTGCGCCGACTGCCTCCGAGAGACCCTCGATCCTGCGAACCGCCGCTACCGCTATCCCTTCACGAACTGCACCGATTGCGGCCCCCGCTTCAGCATGATCGAGTCGCTTCCATATGATCGGTCCAATACGACCATGCGGCACTTCCCGATGTGCGACGCTTGTCGCATGGAATACGAAAATCCATCCGACCGGCGATTCCACGCCGAGCCGAACGCCTGCCCCGCCTGCGGACCGCATCTTGAATTATGGGAGCCGGATGGCAGGGTCATCGCGTCGCATGGTCCGGCGCTCGGCGCGGCCGCCGACGCGCTGCGTCAGGGGAAAATCATTGCGGTCAAAGGGCTCGGCGGATTTCACCTGATGGTCGATGCCGCAATTGAAGACGCTGTTCGCCGCCTGCGTGCGCGCAAAGAACGCGAGGCGAAGCCGCTCGCACTAATGTTCCCGACATTGGAATCGATTCAGCGTGCGTGTCACGTCTCCGAGCTGGAAGCCGCCCTCCTCCATTCCTCGGAAGCGCCGATCGTCCTTCTGAAAAAGTTGTCGGCGTCCCACTCCGCAATCCGCAATCCGCAATCCGAAATCGCCCTTTCCGTGGCTCCCGATAATCCTTACCTCGGCGTCCTCCTCCCCTACACCCCGCTTCATCATCTCCTGATGTCGGAGCTCGGCTTTCCGGTCGTCGCCACCAGCGGCAATCGGTCCGAGGAACCGATCTGCACCGATGAAAACGACGCCCTTCGGCGGCTCGCCGGAATCGCCGATCTCTTCTTGGTCCATAACCGGCCGATCGTCCGGCCTCTCGACGACTCGGTTGTCCGGGTGATTGCAGTACGTCCGCTCATCTTGCGACGGGCACGCGGGTATGCCCCTCTCTCGTTTCAGATCGAGTCGAACCGATCCCTTCTTGCCGTCGGAGGACATCTGAAGAATACCGTCGCGATTTCCGCCGGAGGGAAGATCACGCTCAGCCAACATCTTGGCGATCTTGCGAATGCCGAAACCGACCGAACCTTCCGGCAGGCGATCGCCGACCTGAAAAAACTGTATCATCATTCCCCCGACGCCGTCGTCTGCGATCTCCACCCCGATTATCGTTCGACCCAATTCACCCGAGAAACCGGATTGCCGCTCTGGCCCGTTCAGCACCACTATGCCCATCTCCTCTCCTGCATGGCGGAGCATCGATTGGAAGGACCTCTTTTAGGGATCGCTTGGGATGGAAGCGGCCTCGGTCCCGACGGGACCCTCTGGGGCGGGGAATTTTTGAAAATCGACGAGCGCTCGTTTCAACGGGCCGCCCACTTCCGAACCTTCCGCCTTCCGGGGGGCGAGCGGGCGATGCGGGAGCCGCGACGATCCGCGCTCGGTCTTCTCTATGAAACGTTCGGGGAGCGCGCCTTTGAGGGACGGGCCGCTCTTTCCGCATTCAACGCGGAAGAGCGCCGTATTCTGAAAAAGATGCTGGAAGCCGGATTCAATGCGCCATTGACCTCCAGCGCCGGACGCCTCTTCGATGCAGTCGCCTCCCTCCTCGGCCTGAAACAGACGAGCCGGTTCGAAGGAGAGGCGGCGATGGCGCTGGAGTTTTCCTGCGAAGGAATCGAGACGGAAGAGGCTTATCCATTTCGGATTCTGGAGCGCGGGACGCCGAAGTCCCCACTCATCATCGACTGGGCGCCGCTCATCGAGGCGATTCTCGGAGAGCTCGAACAATCCCGTCCCATCGGAGAGATCGCCGCCCTCTTCCACAACACCCTCTCCGAAATCATGGTGTCGGTCGCCCGACGGATCGGCGAAGAGAAGGTGGTCCTGACCGGGGGCTGTTTTCAAAACAAGGTTCTCACCGAGAGAGCGGTTGCACGGCTCTACGCCGAAGGCTTCCAGCCTTACCGGCATCAGCAGATTCCGCCGAACGACGGCGGCTTGGCGGTGGGGCAGATCCTCGCCGCCCTTCGCTCGCAGAAGGAGAGATGAAGGATGTGCCTCGCCGTCCCCGGAAAAATTTTGACGATTGAGGACGCGGAGCCGATCCTCCGGACCGGCAAAGTTCAATTCGGCGGAATCGTGAAGGAGGTCCATCTCGCCTATCTCCCCGAGGCGAAGGTCGGTGATTACGTGATCGTCCACGTCGGGTTCGCCATCAGCATCGTCGATGAGAAAGAGGCGACGCGTGTCTTCGAGTATCTTAAAGAGATGGACGAAATGGAGAAGGGGGGATGATTTGCCATTTTCCATTTACCATTTGTCATTGATCATTTAAAAAATGGAAAATGAAAAATGGTAAATGACAAATGGAAAATAATCATCCGGAGAAATTAGATGCGTTTCATTGACGAGTACCGCGAAGCCGAAACGGCCAGCAAATATGCGGACGCCATCGCCCGGATCGTGACGCGGCCCTGGACCGTCATGGAGATTTGCGGCGGCCAGACGCATGCCATCGTGAAGTTCGGGATCGATGCGCTGCTGCCGAAAGAGATCACCCTTTTGCACGGGCCGGGGTGCCCCGTCTGTGTGACCCCGGTCGAATTGATCGACCTGGCCATCGCGCTGACCTCCCGGTCCGATGTGATCCTCTGCTCTTTCGGCGACATGCTCCGGGTTCCCGGGACGTCGGGAGATCTGCTCGCGGCGAAGGCGCGCGGCGGAGAGATCCGGATCGTCTACTCCCCGCTCGATGCCGTTGAGATCGCGAGGGCGAACCCGGCACGGGAGGTCGTCTTCTTTGCCGTTGGATTCGAAACGACCGCCCCCGCCACGGCGATGGCGGTTTATCAAGCCGATCGACAAGGGATTAAAAATTTCTCCATGCTCGTCTCCCACGTCCTGGTTCCGCCGGCGATGGAGGCGATCCTCTCCTCCCCGGACCGTCTCGTCCAAGGTTTTCTCGCCGCGGGGCATGTCTGCACGGTGATGGGATATGCCGAATATGAGCCGATCGCTGCGCGCTACCGGGTTCCGATCGTGGTCACCGGATTCGAGCCGATCGACATTCTGCAAGGAATTTACCTCTGCATCAAACAGCTGGAGGAAGGACGCTGTGAGGTCGAGAACCAATACACCCGCTCCGTCCTGCGCGAGGGAAACCAGCCGGCGCAACAGTTAATCCGGGAGGTCTTCCAGATCGTTCCCCGCCGATGGCGCGGGGTCGGCGAGATCCCGCAGAGCGGGCTCGGATTGAGCGGACGGTATGAAGCCTTCGACGCCGTGCGGAGATTCGGGCTGAAGGAAAGCGCCGCCGAAACATCCTCGGAATGCCTCAGCGGTTTGATTCTCCAAGGACTGAAGAAGCCGAATGAGTGCCCCGCCTTCGGTCTCCGTTGCACCCCGGAGCACCCGCTCGGCGCGACAATGGTTTCGTCCGAAGGAGCGTGCGCGGCGTATTATCGATACCGATCATAAAAGAAATTTTCCATTTTTCATTTGCCATTTATCATCTGCCATTTGAAAAATGGAAAATAACAAATGGAAAATGGCAAATGGCAAATCAACCAGAGCAAACTCAGGAAAGGGCCGATGGGCTTGAGGAAAGGTTGATTGAGTTTGCGGTCAGTATCATACGGCTTTCTAACAAACTACCGAATACACCGTCCGGCAAACATATTGCCGGACAGATCCTACGATCCGGAACTTCTCCTGCCCCGAACTATGGCGAAGCCAGAGGAGCTGAAAGCCGGTCAGATTTCATCCACAAGTTAAGTATTGTTTTAAAAGAGTTGAATGAAACCTCAATCTGGCTTCGAATGATCGATAAAAGTAATCTCATTTCTTCTGAAAATGTTCTCGAATTGATGAATGAGAATAACGAATTGTGTCGAATCATCACCGCCTCAATAAAAACAATCCGCTCTGGTAGACCCAAAATCGATAAACCAACGGTTCGCTAAAAATGGAAAATGAAAAATGATCAATGGAAAATGGCAAATGGAATCCCTCAGTTGGCAATCGGCCTAGCGAGAAACGGGAATCGCCCGTTTTTAAGAACGGTTTCATATTTCAAAATATCGTCAGGGATAGGAAGCATCGATATCTGCCTAGATGGAATATCCAAAATCGCGTATTGGTCGGTTGCAAAGCATAATGATGATATTGAAGAGATATGTCAATAATTCCTTCCGGGATATTGACGCGGCAAAAACTTTTTGCTACCGTTCCCTAACTGTCTAATCATTGGTTGGGCATGCGTAGGAAAGAGCCTCGGTGAACGATGCATCGGATACCTGACCAGGAACGCTCGTCAGCAGCCGATCTCCTGGTAGTGCTCCTACAGGAACGAAAGCGGCGAGAAGCGGCGGATGCGCTGACGCCCACGATGGATCGCCACTTCCGTGAACTGTGCTCTCTCTTGTTGTGGAAGTATTCGGAGGCGTCCGGTAAGTACCAGGGGTGCCGCTACTGGAGCGTGGGCGCCCTCGCAAGCAAGAAGAAACACGGTCGCATCGTAACCAGCAAGCTTAAATATGAGGGGGAGGCGCTACGCCACGAGCACCTGTACCCACGGGCATCGCAGATCGCTGCGTTGTTCGCGCTCAGTAATCCTTCAGTGGAAGTCGTTCAAGGCCGCTTGCAGGAACTGAACATTGGGGTAGTGGTTACCGAGGCGGAGCACCGGCTTCTTCCGAAGGAGGGGAACGCGGAAAAACCGTGGACTCGATATGAGCTCGCGGGTGTGCGATGCGAGCCGCAGAACGACGCCCAACACCAAGATGAAGCTGACAAAGCTACGCACGGCTAGAAAAGAGAAAAGGGGACAGGCTGATTTTTCTGAAATCACTGGCAGTGAATCTTAAGAATGACTGAGAGAAAACTAGCCTGTCCCCTTTTCGGCCTCTGTAGACCTGGCCCCGACTGATTATTACTACGAGACTAAATGATTATTCAAAAACTTTATCTGACCAAAGATCACCTTAGTCTATTTCCTGAAAAAGAGAGAGTTTTCTTCATACTCTTGGGCCATCTCGCAAATGAAATAAGTGTTCTTACAAAATTGATGATCCTTTCTGAAAATAGATCAGAGACCGAAGTTGTAAGAAAAGCATACTCAATGCAAGCATCAATAATAGCCAGGATTATTATTGGAAAGTTATACGAGAGTTGGGTCCTTCTAGAAATGAACTTTTTTAAATCTAAATTATCTAAGCAATATGAGTCAAAACTTACAAACGATGGGCAACAAGCTTTGAGAAATCTGAAAAAGTACTTCGGCAAAAAGAATCTTATAAAATCAATTCGTAATAATTTTTCTTTCCACTATCCATCTTTTGACGAAATAAATAAACAATTGAAAGCAATTCCAAATGATACAAATTTCCAGTTTTTCCTTGGTGAGTGCAATGCAAATACAAATTACTATATGTCGGAAGAAGTCATCTCGAATCTCATGCTAAATCAGGTCAAAAGTAAAGATACAACTCTTCAGGACGCCATGTTTGATGTTTTTCAAGATTTAACTCAAGTTAGTGGATGGTTTGTAACATTTAGTGGTGACTGTATGATCACCTTATCGGAAGAATTTCTGGGAAAAGTTAAAGACAAATTGAAGTTACAAACGATCGAGGTTGAGTCACAAGGCAATATTTGGGAAACTAAAATCCCATTTTTCTTAGACTGGCAAAAAAAGCTTAACTTTTCAGATTGAAAATCTAGAATAATTGCGCGGTGTGTTAGCTTCATCGTTAGCCGGTCAGACAGGGGGCCGATCTTTGATCGATAAGCTGTCCAAGAGGGTTGCCGAACTCGATGCCAACCCAGACCCGTCGCCGGAGCCGACCGCATAAAATTGCCCCGCCCCGATCTTGTCCGTAAGTTCATGGAAAATGAAAAATGATCAATGGAAAATGGCAAATGGAATCCCCCTTCTGCCCCATTCCGATCCAAGAGTACCCGCAGATCCTCCTCGCCCACGGCGGGGGAGGGCGATTGATGAAGCAGCTGATCGAGAAGATGTTCCTACCGGTCTTCGGTCCGGCCTCCCCCTCTCTTCTTCATGATGCCGCCTTGCTCTCCTTAAACGGCGAGACCGCCTTTACCACCGACTCTTACGTTGTTCACCCCCTCTTCTTCCCGGGGGGAGATATCGGATCGCTCGCAGTCCATGGAACGGTCAACGACCTGGCGATGGCCGGGGCGAAGCCGCTTTATCTCAGCGTCGGGTTTATTCTGGAAGAAGGGCTTCCGATGGAAACACTCTGGCGGGTGGTCGTCTCGATACAGCGGGCGGCCGAGCAATCGGGCGTCCGGATCGTCACCGGAGACACCAAAGTCGTCGATCGCGGAAAAGGGGACGGGATCTTCATCAACACCGCCGGGATCGGGATCAAGCGGCATTCTCAAAAGATCGGGCCTGGAGAAGTGCGGCCGGGAGATCTTCTCCTCGTCAACGGCGATCTCGGACGGCACGGCATCGCCATCATGGCGGCCCGAGAGGGCTTGGCGTTCGAGACGGCGATTGAGAGCGACTCGGCCCCGCTGGCCGATTTGATTGAAGCGCTCCTCTCCCGGGGGATCGAGCTTCACTGCCTGCGCGATCTCACCCGCGGGGGCTTGGCGAGCGCCTTGAACGAAATTGCGGAAGCGGCAGGGGTGACGATCCGAATCGAGGAGGATCGAATTCCGATCCAAGAAGCGGTCCGGGGGGCGTGTGAAATATTGGGCCTCGATCCGCTCTACGTCGCGAATGAGGGGAGGTTTGTCGCCTTTGTCGCGCCGCGCGATGCCGAGCGCGCCTTATCGATTCTGCGCGCCGATCCTTTAGGGATCCACGCCTCCCTCATCGGCCGCGTCACCGAGGACGGCGGCGTCTCCGTCGTCATGAAAAGCACGATCGGGACCGACCGAAGGGTCGACATGTTGGCCGGCAATCAACTCCCACGGATCTGCTGACGAATAGGACCGCGATCGTCTAAGCCTTCCAATTCATCCGGATCAACCTCGGATCCTGCCCATAATGGAGATCGAGCTCCCCATGATAGGCATGCCAGAGCGCCTCGCCGATCCGGCGGGGAAGATGGGTGTCGGTCGTCGTGACAATCACGCCGAATTCATCTTCCGCCACTGTCATGATCCGGCAAAGAGGATGCTCCCGCTTCGCTTCGGCTTCCTTATGGCGGACCAGGTTTAATATTTCTTCCTTGTGAGCCTTGAAAAACGGCCCGCTCAGATGAAGGATCCCGGCGGGATAACGATCCCGGATCCGATGGCAGGCGGGGCAGCTCTCTTCATTAGCACCGGCGGGTCGCACCCCCCAGCTCCAGCGGCCCCTGCGGAAGATCGCCCCGCACTCGGGGCAAACGGTCGGCGACGCCGGTTTGCCGCGTGCCTTGTAAGTATCGTGCAGATATTCTTTCTGCAGCCCCAGCCAGTGGGTAATCCGCTCTCCGCCCGGTTTTCGAATTCCGCTCCCTCTTGTTTTTGTTGTCATGGCGACACCTCGCTCATCGATTTTGTCTTCTCCGATTCGGATCGGCCTTGCCGGAGAAGGTCGATCACCTCCTCGTCGGTCACCTGAGAAAACTCCTGAAAGAAATCTCCCACCGCATAAAAATTACGGGGCACGTCCAGGCAGACGACCTCGTCTGTCAGCCCTTGAATCTTTTGGAGACTGTCATACGGCGCCACCGCCGTGGCAACGATGATCTTCTTCGGCCGCTTTGTGCGGATTGAAAGAAGGGCCGCCATCATGCTCGCTCCCGTCGCGATTCCGTCGTCCACCACAATCACGATCCGTCCGGCCGGATCGATCGGCGGGTGGACCGGGGTGTAGCGGGCGCGCCGCTCCCGCAGCGTCTTTACCTGGCGCTCTCGCTCGGCTGAAATATAGCGATCGGGAAAGTCGATGGTGTGAGCGTATTCAAGAAGATAAACGTGACCTGATTCATCAACCGACCCGATGGCCAACTCCGGATTGCCCGGCATTCCCAGTTTGTGAACCAGCACCACATCCATCTCCCCCTCAAGCTGCTCGGCAATGATCTTTGCCATCGGGACCGCACCGCGCGGGATGGCGAGCACCAATGGACGTTGCCCTTTGTATCGGGCTAACTTTTCAGCGAGAAGTGCCGCCGCATGCCGGCGATTTCTAAAATACATCATCGTTCTCCTCTTCCGGAATTTTATATGCTTACCACGGTGCTCGCCTGGGGTCCCTTCTCTCCCTCCTCCTCGGCAAAGCGGACCTCCGATCCGATCGTCAGCTGCTTGAAGCCGCCGTTTAATACGCTGTTTCGGTGAAAGTAGATCTCCCGGCCGTCCGGCGTTTCCAGAAAACCGTACCCTTCTTCGGGAAAAAGCTGAACAACCCGACCATAGGGAGGAGGCTCATGTCTCTTGACGTCTCCCCTCTGCCGCTGTGCAAGATCCTCCAAGCGGCGTCGCGCCGCATCGAAAGCATCTCGGATGGCGACATAAATATCTTCATCGGTCTCACGTTTGATGATCATTTCCGCGTCGGGGGCGGTAATATTGATCCGCACCTCATAAAGCAGCCCTTTCGAATGATGACGATGTGGCGCATCAACAATCACTTCACACCGGATGATCCGGTCATAATATTTATTGAGCAGCTCCGATTTCTCCCGAATTTCCTCTCTCGCTGCCTCTGAAAGATCCATGCTCCGATCCGTGATTTTTAATGGAAGCTGCATTCTCTCCCTCCTTTCAGAACAATAGGTGAATCGCCGACCCGAAGAGATCCCGTTCTTTTTCTGAAGGGTCATGGCCGATAATCCGCCACTCTCCCTCTTCGAACGCCAGATGATGGATCGCTTCGAACCAGGTGTCGATTTGGACCGCCTCCGAACGGGCTCCACCTTTGAAGACCGAGACGCCGAACAGCGATCCGGTGCAGGTCACTTTCGCCGTCTTGCCGTTCGGGTCTACGACGATCCGAGAAAAGAGATGACGGGAAGAGAGCCGATCATATCGCTTGAAGATATCCTGCCAGATTCGAGAGGTCTCCTCTTTTCGGAGACCCCGATTGAGGTAGCCGTCGGAATAGACCGACATGATCACGGAAAGATTCTCCGCTTGCAGTGACTCCTCCGCCTGATCGAAGGTATCCAGGATCGCATCGATGTCGTCCTGATCGGCCCGCACCTCCGCCTTCTTGGAGATCTCGACCAAAGCCGAAGCCGACCCCGCGACGAGAAAAATAAGGATCAAACCCATGCCGATCCATCGATTATTGCGCCTTATCATCACGGCTCCCTCCTTGGTTTAAAACTGTATCCTTGTTTCTATCTTGCAGAGATCCCTTCCTCATCTCAATCCCTCGAACGTGGTGTTTTGATGATCAGTCCGGCCTTTTATCTCAGGGTTGAAAGAAAGCGTGAGAGCGATTTGATCTCTTCAGGGCTTAGGGCAAAAACCGACTCATTCATTCCGGCTGCTGACCGCTCTCCTGCCCGATAGGCCAACAGCGTCTTTTCAAGATAAACCGCTTGCTGACCGGCCAGGCGAGGAATCCCGTCACGACCTTCGGCGCGATCGCCATGGCACCCCCGGCATTTCTTGTAAAAGGGCTCCCCTTTCTCCCGCTTTTTAAAAATAAGCTGCTTCTTGCCGGTCATCGGAATCCGTTTCGAATAGTAAGTCGCCATATACGCGATGTCTCCGTCGGCCATCTCCGCGATGATTCCTTCCATCGCCGCATGCCGACGGCGCTTATCCCGCAAGGCCTGAAGCTGCCCGATCAGATAGGAGCGGTCTTGACCCGCCAAACTGGGAACCATCGGGTTGGTGCTGATCCCCTTCGATCCATGGCAGCTGGCGCAAACCCCCGTATAGTCTCGGCCGGTGATCGGGTCGCGCTCCTGGGGGAGCGCCTCCGACAATACAAAAACGGCAAAGAGCGCCCCGGCCGTCATCGCCAGCCGGCGTTTCGAAAATTTCAGGATGAAACGATCGCTTTTTTTCATCAAGATAACCCATTGCTTTCGCAGGGGGCGATTTATAACTTCGTTGCGCTCTTTCGTTTCGGTGCGGCCGTCTTTCGCTTGGAGCCCGACGACCGGAAGTGAACGGTCAGGACGGGACAGGGCGAAAGACGGACCACCTTTTCCGCGACGCTTCCGGTGAAGAGATGATCGATTCCGGTGCGGCCGTGGGTTCCCATCACGATCAGGTCGGCCTCTTCACGTTCAGCCAGTCTGATGATCTCCCGAGAAGCGATCCCGGTGCTCAGGTGTGTTTCCACCGAAAGCTTTTCTCTGAGAGGCCGCTTCGACAGCTCATCGAGCAGCGACCGGGCTTCAGGAATCAGGCGCTCCTCATAATTGATGAAAGCGATCGCATTCACCGCCGTATACGGGAACGGCTCGATCACATGGGCCAAAATAAGTTCCGCGTTAAGCGGCTTGGCCAGGGCCATTGCATAATCAAGCGCATCGGATGAGCACTCGGAGAAATCGGTCGGGACCAAAATCCGGGAGACGTCGCTCTTCCCTCTTTTGTTTTGCTTCATTCTTTTCTCCTGTGAGACGATCAAACCGCAAGCCGCTCGATCGGAACCGCCGCGAAAATTCCAACCTTCGGCTTGACCGATTTCTCGAAATCCCGATAGAAGATTTCGATGGCGTCATGGCGCGTCCCGACCGCAAAAACAAAAAGGGGATCGAGCCTCATCGAGACGTCGACATAGACGGGAATCCCGTACAAATTGCCGAAAGGGGGCATCGCCCCGACCTCGCAGTCCGGGAAGAGCGCTTTTAACTCCCCTTCGGCGGCCAGACGCAGATGATTTACCTTCAGCAAACGCGCCAAACGTTGAAGATTGATCTGCAGATGCGAAGGCAATACCACCATCGCGTAACGCCCCTTGGCGCGGACAATGACCACTTTCGCCACCCGTTTTCCGGAAACATGGAGCGACTCGGCCAGTTCCGAAGCGCTCGATGCCTCCGGATGTTGCAGAATTCGGTATGGGATTTCGTTCTCGCGTAAGAACGCCTCAACGCGTACCATCACGGCGGGGTATTTTTCCTTCTCGAACAGATTAAAAAACCACTTTTTTAACCCGTCCCATTTTGTGTTCGGAGTCAGCTTCATATGATCCTCCTTGGATAATGCCACCTCCGTAAAGGTGGACAGGGACACCCTTTTCCTCTTAAGCCGTCTTGCTGGCGGTCTTCGCGATAAAGGGGCTGATCATCTGCCTCACCTTCTTGCTGTCGCAGCCGGGACACTGGACGATCACGCCCCGCTGCCTTTCCGAAAGGGTAAGGGCGACTATGAACTCCTTATCGCAGTTAAGACATTTGTATTCATAAAGCGGCATGATGATTCCCTCCCTCTTCGTTGGATGGCCTGCCCTCCGTCACCGCCGCGCCGACCGTTTCTTCCCCGATCTCGAGCGCCTGTTCCAGGGTCGGTCGATCGATGACCTCCTTTTCAAGGAGAAGTTTCGCCAACGCTTCAAGCTTCCCCCGCTGCATGACGAGCGTTTCTTTGACCCTGGCATGCGCCTCCTCCAGGAGCCTTCCGATCTCTTCGTCGATCGCCTGGGCGGTCCGCTCGCTGTATTCTCTCCCCTCCGAAAAGGTTGGAAGGCGGAGAAAAGAATTTCCGGCGGGCGACGCAAAAGCGGCCAGGCCGAGCCGTTCGCTCATTCCGAACCGGGTGACCATGTGACGGGCCAGATCGGTCGCCCGCTGCAGGTCATCCTGCGCCCCGGTCGAGATATCGCCGAAGATGATCTCCTCCGCCACCCGTCCCCCGAGAAGCACATCGAGCCGATCGAGCAGTTCGGTTTTCTTGAGCAGATACCGGTCTTCGGTCGGCTGCTGCTGCGTATACCCGAGGGCGGCCACCCCCCGCGGAATGATCGAGATCTTGGAAACCCGATCGGCATGGGGACGGCACTCTGCGATCAAAGCGTGCCCGGCCTCATGGTAGGCGACCGTCTCTTTCTCCTTCGCATTCATCACCCGGTTTTTCTTCTCAAGGCCGGCGACGATCCGGTCGATCGCTTCGTCAAAGTCGGCCGTCTCCACCGCTTCTTTTCCCTTCCGGGCCGCCAGCAGCGCCGCCTCGTTGACCAGGTTCGCCAGATCGGCCCCGACGAATCCGGGGACTTTGGCGGCGATGGCGCGAAGATCAACCTCCGGCGCCAGGGTGATCTGCTTCGCATGGACGTTGAGGATCTTCTCCCGGCCGTTGAGATCGGGCCGGTCGAGGGCGACATGCCGGTCGAACCGTCCCGGACGAAGCAGCGCAGGGTCGAGAATCTCCGGCCGGTTCGTCGCCGCCATGATAATGACCCCTTTGGCGGTGTCGAAGCCGTCCATCTCCACCAGAAGCTGGTTGAGGGTCTGCTCCCGTTCGTCATGGCTGATCATCGGGCTGATCCCGCGGGCCTTGCCCAAGGCATCGAGCTCGTCGATGAAGATGATGCAGGGGGCCTTCTCCTGCGCCTGGGCGAAGAGATCGCGCACCCGCGCGGCGCCGACCCCGACGAACATCTCGACGAACTCCGACCCGCTCATCGAGAAAAAAGGGACCTTCGCCTCCCCCGCCACCGCTTTGGCGAGCAGCGTCTTGCCGGTGCCGGGGGCCCCGACGATCAGCACCCCCTTCGGGATCTTCCCACCCAACCGGCGATACTTTTCGGGGCTTCTGAGAAATTCAACGACTTCCATTAGCTCCGCTTTGGCCTCGTCGATGCCGGCGACATCGTCGAAGGTGACTTTTGTCTCCTTTTCCATGTAGACCTTCGCCTTGCTCTTGCCGATCTCCATCATCCCGCCGGCGGCTCCCATCCTTCGGAAGAAAAACGCCCAGAGACCGAAGAAAAGCAAGGCCGGGATGATCCAGGAGAGAAGGGTCACGATCCAGGTCGTCTCCACCTTGCCGGCGTATTGCACCTTCATCCGGTCCAGCTCCTCGATCAAAGACGGATCGTCAACGCGTGTCGTTATAAAACGATGTTCGCTCCCTTCGAGCTCTTCCAGCTCCTTTCCCCTCTCTTCGGGGAAAAGCCCTTGCACCCCCTCCGAATGAAACTGACCGGAAATGTCGCGTTCACCCAGTGTCAGGTTCGACACTTTCCCCGCTTTCAGAAGGACCTTGAATTCGCTGTAGGAAAGGGTCTCCGCGTGGGGTGAAACGAAATAGCTCTCCACCGCCAAAAGGGCAATCATGGCGATGATGAAATACCAGAATGAGAAGGTCTGCTGTTTGCTTTCCATCGACATCGGCTGCCTTATCTCAACGTTGAGATGATCGGAATTTCTGTCTCATTCTCACGCAGAACCCGAGAAAGGAGCAACCCCCCAAAGGGGGTATTGTGATCTTCCCCTCATCTCTTCATATTGATACTAGCGTGGCGTGTTTAATGTTGTGCGGGATAGATGCGAATGTGATCGAACGGGAGGGTGAATCCATGGCTGATCATCGCTGGAAGGTGGCGGAGAAAGAGCTCACGCATCGTTTTGACCCCCTGCAAATTCCTTTCGAAACCACGGAGGAGCTTCCTCCCGAGGAGACCATTATCGGCCAGAAGCGCGCCCTCAGGGCGATCGACTTTGGTCTCTCCATTCAGGATCAGGGTTACAATATCTATCTCTCGGGAACGCCCGGAACGGGGAAGAGCACGATCATCAAGTCGATGATCGCTCGCCTGGCAATGACGCAGCCGACCCCCGACGATTGGTGTTTCGTCAACAACTTCCACGACCCAGATCGCCCAAAGGCGCTGAACCTCCCCGCCGGCCGGGGACGACTCTTTCAGAGAGATGTCGACCAACTGATCGGCGTTCTGAAAGGAGCGTTTCAGAAGGCGTTCCAAAGCAAAGAGTATGAAGATCAGCGCCGCCTGATCGAGGAAGCGTTTTCGAAGGCGGCGGAGGAGTTGAACAGACAGGCCGAAGAAGAAGGTTTTGCAATCAACTTCTCGGTTCTGGGGGTGATGATGACCCCCCTCCTCAAAGGAAAACCGTTGGAGCCGGAGGAGATCAAAAATTTAGACCCCGAGACCCGCGTGGAAATCGAGAAAAAGGAGAAGGAGGTTCATGAGCGGGTCCACCGCTTCGTCCAACAAGTCCGTGTGATTCGGGAAGAGGTGAACCGGAAGCTGGATGAGCTCAATCGCCGGGTGGTCCGCTACGCCTCGGAGGACGCCTTCGAGCGCCTCCAAGAAAAATATCACGACCTCCCCCATGTGGCGGAATATATCGCTTCATTGCAGCAAAATATCGTGGCGAACTTCGCCGATTTTCTTCCCCAACCGGAGACCCCTCTCCCGTTCACCGGAATCGACGCCGCGCCGGCCCAGGCGTTGATGACCCGCTATGCCGTCAACGTGGTGGTCGATAACAGCGGCGCCCAAGGAGCCCCCTGGGTCGAAGAGGTTAATCCGACCTATAACAACCTGATCGGCCGGATCGAGAAAAGGGGGCGCTTCGGAACCCTCTTCACCCATTTCACATTCATCAAAGCAGGCTCTCTCCTTCAGGCCAACGGCGGCTATCTGCTGTTGAACATTGTCGACCTTCTGCGCAATCCCTTTTCCTGGGAGGCGCTCAAACGGGCCATCAAAAACCGGGAGGTGAAGATCGAAGATCTCGGAGACCTCTACGGCATCAGCGCCACCACGGTGCTCAAGCCCGACCCGATCCCGGTCCGTCTCCGTGTGATTCTGGTGGGAAGCCCTTTGATCTACCACCTGTTGCGAACGTTCGATGAAGACTTCGCGAAGCTCTTTAAGGTCAAAGTCGATTTTGATCTGGAGCAGGAGTGGACCGACGAAGCCCCCCTCCAATATGGCCGCTTCGCCGCATGGCTCTGCCGGAAGGAAGGACTTCTCCACCTCGATCGAACCGCCGTCGCCGCCCTCTTGGAGCAGGCCGCCCGAATGGTCGGACATCAGAAAAAACTCTCCCTGCAATTCAGCCCGATCGCCGACCTGATCCGGGAGGCGAGCCACTGGGCGCACAAAGAGGGAAAAGCGACGGTCTCTTGCAGCGACGTGCGCAGGGCGGTGAAAGAGCAAACCTACCGGTCCAATCTCTATGAAGAAAAAATCCAAGAGTGGATTGCGGAGGGAACCTTGATGATTGATGTCGGCGGGACCGCGGTGGGTCAAGTCAATGGGCTCTCGGTGATCGATCTGGGAGATTTCTCATTCGGCCGTCCCTCTCGAATCACCGCCCGGGTGTTCATGGGAGAATCGGGCATCGTCAACATCGAGCGGGAGGCGCATCTGAGCGGGAAGACACACAACAAAGGGGTGATGATCCTCTCCGGCTACCTCGGCGGGCGCTACGGTCGCGACAACCCGATCTCGCTTTCGGCCACCCTCTGCTTTGAGCAGAGTTATGCTGAAGTGGAAGGAGACAGCGCCTCGGCCGCAGAGCTGGCCGTCCTTCTTTCGGCGCTGACGGAGATCCCCCTCCGGCAGGGAATCGCGATGACCGGCTCGATGAACCAGCGCGGAGAGATCCAGGCGATCGGCGGGGTGAATGAAAAGATCGAAGGCTTCTACGACACCTGCACGATCTTGGGCCTGACGGGGGAGCAAGGGGTGATCATCCCGCGACAAAATATAAAACATTTGATGCTCAAAGAGGAAGTGGTCGAAGCGGCCGCGGCCGGACGGTTTCATATCTATGCGGTTTCGAACGTCGATGAGGCGATCGAAATTCTGACGGGACAACCGGCCGGGACCCTGCAGCCGGACGGAACCTATCCGGAGGGGACGCTAAATGCGGCGGTGATGAAGCGTCTGCATGAGATGGAGGAGAGAATGCGTATCATCGCCGGCAGGGAACACCCGGCGGATCTTCCAACACCCCCTCTTTTTGTCGAAACGAACGGAGAATTCAAAGGTTCTCGGGAAAAACTTTAGCCGAAGCGATAAACCTCCTATCAACGAATTCTCTCTAATCCCATCGGCGCATCGAACACCCCCTTCGGGGGATTGCCCCTATTTCAGTCCTCCCTCAAAATAGAATCGACAAGGCCATTTTCCGCCGTCCGCGCGGCGGCCTCGGTCCCTCCATTAGGAACGCCATTGAATGAGCTGACACAGACAACCGTTTTTTATGCCCGGGGACTCGCAAAAATCTACCGGATGGGTGAGGTGGAGGTTCATGCGCTTCGCGGGGTCGATCTCGATATTTACGAAGGTGAATTCATCGTCCTGCTCGGCCCCTCCGGAAGCGGCAAGTCGACCCTCTTGAACATTCTCGGCGGTCTCGACACGCCGACGAGCGGAGAAGCCCGTTGGCGCAACCACGACCTCGGGCGGGCCGACGAGCGGGGCCTCACCCAATATCGCCGGGAGCATGTCGGCTTTGTCTTCCAGTTCTACAACCTGATCCCCAGCCTGACGGTGCGGGAGAACGTGACCTTGGTGACCGAAATCGCCGAGCGCCCGTTGAAACCGGAGGAGGCGCTGCGGCGGGTGGGGCTGGAGCATCGGCTCGACCATTTCCCCTCCCAGCTCTCGGGAGGAGAGCAACAGCGGGTCGCGATCGCCCGCGCCATCGCCAAGCGCCCGGAAGTCCTTCTCTGCGACGAGCCGACGGGGGCGCTCGATTATGAAACCGGGAAGGTCGTGCTGGAGGTGATCGCGCGGATCAATCAGGAATTCGGAACGACCGCCGTCGTGATCACCCACAACGCCGCGATCGCCGGGATGGCCGACCGGGTGATGCATCTCGCCGACGGCCAGATCGCGTCGATCGAGAAAAACGCGCGCAAACTCACCCCGGGGGAGCTTCGCTGGTGAAGATGCTCAACGTCAAGCTGCTCCGGGACCTCTCCCGGATGAAGGGCCAGGCGGTGACGATCGCGCTGGTGGTCGCTTCCGGCATCGGCGGATTCATCGGGATGCTGACCGCCTACGATTCGCTCAACGGGTCGCGCCAATCCTACTATGAAAGCACCCGCTTCGCCGACCTCTTCTCCGGCGTGAAACGGGCCCCCGAATCGCTCGCCGACCCGATCGTGCAGCTTCCCGGCGTTTCGGACGCCGAGACAACGACCCTCTTCGATGTCACCCTCGACATTCCGAATGTCGCCGAACCGGTGACCGGACGGATGATCGGTCTCACCGACGGCCGCCCGCCCCGTTTGAACCGGCTGACCCTCCGAAGAGGAAGATGGATCGAGCCGGGGGAGCGGAACGAAGTCCTCGTCTCCGAAGGCTTTGCGATCGCCCGGGGGCTTCAGCCGGGGGATCGCCTGGCGGCGCTCTTGAACGGAAAAAGAGAGGAACTTCGCATCGTCGGGGTGGCTCTCTCCCCGGAGTATATCTACGCGAACCGGGGAGGCGCTTTCCCGGACGACAAGGGATTCGGCATCTTCTGGATGGAGCGGGACGGAGTCGAGGCGGCCTTCAATATGGAGGGGGCCTTTAATTTCGTGACGCTGCGGCTGGCGCCGCATGCCCACGCCCCCGCCGTGATCAGCGCTCTCGACCGGCTGCTGGCCCCTTACGGCGGGCTCGGCGCCTATGGCCGCGAGGATCAGATCTCGCATCGGATTCTGGACCAGGAGCTCAATCAGTTGAAGGTGAACGCCACCGTCTTTCCGACGATCTTCCTCGGGGTCGCCGCCTTTCTGCTGAACGTCGTCTTGGCCCGCCAGATCAGCACGCAGCGGGAGCAGATCGCCGCTCTCAAAGCGCTCGGCTATGCCGACCGGACGATTGCGCTTCACTACCTGAAGTTCGTTCTGGTGATCGTCTCGGCCGGAATCGCGGGGGGGATCGGGATCGGCGCTTGGCTCGGATATTACATGACCGGAATGTACACCCGCTTCTTTCATTTTCCTCAGCTGACCTACCGGATTCAACCTTGGATTCCGCTTTTGGCCGCCGCGATCAGCCTCACGGCCGGGGTCGCGGCGGCGCTTCAGACGGTCCGGCGCGTCGCGTCCCTCCCTCCGGCCGAGGCGATGCGCCCGCCGGCGCCGGCGACTTTCCGGAGAATGATTCTGGAACGGCTCGGATGGGCGCATCTTCTCTCTTCACAAACCCGCATGGTCGTCCGGACACTGGAGCGCCGCCCCTTGCGAGCCGCCTTGACGACGTTCGGGATCGCTTCGTCGATCGCCATCATCATCGGCGGGACCTTCTGGGGCGACGCCGTGGACTATTTGATCCGAGTCCAGTTCGACGAAATTCAGCGGGAAGACGCCGACATCAACTTCATCGAGCCGCTCTCCGAAGCGGTCCGCTATGAGATCGACGAAATTCCCGGCGTTCTCTACGCGGAGCCCTCGCGCAGCGTTCCGGTCCAACTGCGCGCCGGACACCGGAGCTATCGAACCGCCGTCATGGGACTTCCCGAAAAGGGGAAGCTGAGGCAGCTCCTCGATGCCGATCGAAACCCCATCCCGCTCCCCCACGACGGGCTGCTCTTGACCGATCGCCTGGCGGCGCGTCTCGGCGTAAAACCGGGCGACCGGATCGAGGTGGAATCGCTGGAGGGGAAGCGGACCCGGCGGACGCTTCTCGTTGCCGGCCTGGTGAATGACCTCGTCGGCATGGTCGGTTATATGGAAATCGGCGCGTTGAATCGGGCAATGGGAGAAGGAAACTTGATCTCTTCGGTCGCGGTCCGGGTCGATCGCGCCGGGGTCGATGCATTCAACGCCCGCCTGAAGGAGATTCCCGCCGTCGCGACGGTGGGGATGAAGCGAACCGCGCTGGAGACGTTTGAGAAGGAATCGGCCCGGAACATCTTTTTCTTCACGACAATCGTGACGATCTTCGCCGGCGCGATTGCGGTGGGGGTCGTCTACAACAGCGCCCGGATCGCGCTGGCGGAGCGGGCGTGGGAGCTCGCCAGTCTGAGGATCCTCGGCTTCACGCGAGGAGAGGTCTCGGCCCTTTTACTCGGCGAGCTGGCGGCGGAGCTGATTCTGGCAATCCCATTCGGCCTCTGGCTTGGGTATCTCCTCGCCCTGGGACTGGTTCGGTCGGCCCACTCCGAGAACTTTATCATTCCGATGGTAATTGCCCCGCGAACCTACGCCTATGCGGTTCTAGCGATTCTGATCGCCGGGGTCGTCAGCGCGCTGATCGTGCGGAATCGGATTGATCATCTCGATCTGGTCGGGGTTTTGAAAACGAGGGAATGATGCGAAGATGGATCAAAAGAGGAATCTCGGCGGCGATCTTCTTCGGCCTCCTTGCTCTCCTGATCGTCGCCTTCTTGCCGAAGCCGGTGGAGGTGGAGACCGCCCCGGTGGCTCAAGGCCCCTTTGCGCAGTCGGTGGAAGAGGAGGGAATGACACGCGTCCGGGAGCGCTATCTGATCTCCGCACCGCTGGCGGGACAGCTCCTGCGGATTCAACTTGAAGCGGGCGATTCGGTGAAACGAGGCGATGTCCTGGCGGCGATGATTCCGGCGGCCCCTCCCCTGCTCGATGTCCGGACGGAACGGGAACTGCAGGAGCGGCTCGGCGCGGCGGAGGCGGAGCGGATGCGGGCGCGCGCCTCCGTCGAGCGGGCGAAAGCGGCCCTCGCGCAAGCGCAAAGCGATCTTGAACGGGCCCGCCAGTTGGCGGAGGAAGGACTGGTTTCGGCCGCCGAACGAGAGCAGAGAGAGCTGACGGTCACCCTCCGGACGCGGGAGTTGGAGGCGGCGCAATTCGAATCTCAAGTCGCCGAGCATCAGGTCGACCTGGCGCGCGCGGCGCTGATCCGCGCCAAACAAGGGGCCGGCGCGGGGGAGCGCTTGGAAATTCGTTCGCCGGTGAATGGAAAGGTGCTGCGCATTCTGCAAGAAAGCGAGCGGGTCGTCCCCCTCGGAACCCCGTTGCTGGAAATCGCCGATCCGTCCGATCTGGAAGTCGTCGTCGATGTTCTCACGACCGATGCCGTCGACATCCGGCCCGGAATGCCGGCGCGGATCGTCCGGTACGGCGGGGAAGCCCCGCTGGAAGGGCGCGTCCGCCGGGTGGAGCCCTCCGCCTTCACGAAGATCTCGGCCCTCGGTGTGGAAGAGCAACGGGTCAACGTGGTGATCGACCTGACCTCCCCCCGGGAGCGATGGGAGACGTTGGGAGACGGATACCGGGTGGAGGCGCAGATTTTCGTCTTTACCAAAGAGGACGCTCTAAAGGTTCCTTCCGGCGCGCTCTTCAGGGAAGGAGATCGCTGGGCCGCCTTTACCCTCTCGGATGGACGGGCGCGGAAACGGACGGTCGAAGTGGAACGGCGAAGCGGGGCCGAGGCGATGATCGAGGGGGGGCTTTCAGTTGGAGAACAGGTGATTGTCTATCCGAGTGATGCGGTGAAGGAGGGGGTGAAGGTGAAACCGGGTTAATAAGCAGGAATGGGCAGCAGCCCTTCACTTTGCGACGAATGGGAGATTCAATTTGCCATTGAAAACAGAACTTGAACTTTCAAGCGATGTCAAAGGCAACCGCGGCTACACCTTGACCTTTCCCCGAAAAAGGTGGGCGGACCCGGTGGATGGTTTGATCATCGTCTTTTTTGCCGCTAAAGAGGGATACGAGGCTTTGAAAGAAGAAAAATTATGTTGTGACTGATCTTTAAGCTTGCTCCCGACAGATCTAACAGATCTAATAGATCTAAAACATAGTCATATGTTAAGATCACCTCGCTCTCTGTCTCAATGCCAGTGTTATATAGCAGTAAGCGGAACCTGTAGGATTTTCGGATGAACGACGAAGTCGTTTCTAAACTGCTTAACCATCGGGAAAAGCTGCTCGGCTACGTAAGGAAGCGACTCTCAAGCCCCGAGTTAGCGGAAGATGTGCTCCAGGAGAGCCTAATCAAGGCGCTCCGAGCAGCGCCAGATTTACGAGATGAGGAGAAGCTCCTTCCATGGTTTTACCGAATCCTGAACAATGCAATCATCGACGTTTACCGACGGAAACACATTGAAACAGAACATCTTGAGCCCTATTCTGAAGAGAAGGATCTTGCCATTACCCCTGAGGATGAGGAGAACCTCTGTAACTGTTTTCGAGAGCTCATCCCTACATTGAAGCCAGAATATGGCGAACTGATTGAAGCACTCGATCTGAACGAGCGGGATCCAAAGAAAGTAGCCGAAGGGCTCGGAATCACCCTCAATAATCTGAAGGTTCGCCGACACCGGGCCCGCCAAGCGTTACGCGAACGCTTGGAGGAGACCTGCCGCTCGTGTGCGAAGCACGGCTGCCTCGACTGCACCTGCAAGCACAATTAAGAGGTCGTCCAACTTCCTACCAAATTCAGCAGATTTGCCGCTGAGGATAATTTTTCTCGCCTTCCATTTTTTGATTCCGGATGCCCCTTATTACTATCCTTTTGTCGTAAGCACTTTGAGCGCCTTGCTGATTTCCTTTTAATCTCAGAAACTTACAATACAGCCTCCCAAGGTGTAACCGCGAGGCACCTCTTCCGTCTATGGAGACAACAGGACTTGATCAAAATGATGTAACCGAAATATCAGTTGCACGTCTATAGAGACGGCGGGAACAAATCAGTACATTTTATCCACAAAGGAGAAGGCGATGAAAGAGCACGCACACCATCATGAATCTCATCAACACGGAAGCGATATGAATATGTCCCATGGAAAAACGGAGGAGAACCACGCAACTCACATCGATCACACCGGTCACGAGGAGACTTTCAGAAAACGGTTCTGGATTTCATTGCTTCTCTCTATCCCAACCGTTCTGTACGATCCGATGATCCAAGAGTGGCTCGGATTTACAATGCCTTATTTTCCTGGAAGCCGATGGATGACTCCCCTTTTGGCCGTCTTCATCTTCTTCTATGGCGGTCTTCCATTTCTCAGGATGGCGATTCCCGAATGGCGCCGGCGTCGGCCTGGGATGATGATGCTCATCTCGCTCGCCATCACGGTCGCTTTCGGCTACAGCGTGGCAGCGTTGTTCATGCCGGGGCAGATGGGCTTCTTCTGGGAACTGGTTACTTTAATTGACATGATGCTGCTGGGCCATTGGATCGAAATGAGAAGTGTCCGTCAGGCATCCGGCGCTCTGGATGAACTCGCCCGGCTATTGCCCGATACGGCAGAGCGGATCGAGGAAGACGGAAGTATCGCTCAGATCCCGGCGACTGATCTGCGGGGCGGGGATCGCCTCCTGATTCGCCCCGGAACCGGCATTCCCGCCGACGGCGAGGTGGAACAGGGAGAATCGGAAGTCAATGAATCGATGATCACCGGAGAGTCAAAGCCGGTCTTCAAGCGTCCTGGAGATCGCGTCATCGCAGGCACAATCAATGCCGACGGCAGCCTTCGTATTCGGGTCACCGCCACCGGGCAAGAGACGGCGCTTGCGGGGATTATGCGGCTGGTAAAGCAGGCCCAGGAGAGCAAGTCAAAGAGCCAGGTTCTCGCTGATAAAGCGGCGAATCTTCTTTTCTATGTAGCGCTTGGTGTTGCGGCATTGACCGCCCTCCTTTGGACGATTGCGGTGGGGCTCAATGTGGACGTCATCGCTCGGGTCGCCACGGTTTTAGTCATCGCCTGCCCCCACGCGTTAGGCCTGGCTGTTCCATTGGTGGTGGCGATCACCACAGCGATGGGCGCTCGAAACGGCATTCTCGTGCGGGATCGGATGGCGTTGGAGAAAGCCCGCGAAATAAACATGGTGGTGTTTGATAAAACGGGAACCCTCACCGAAGGAGCCTTCGGCGTCGTAACGATCGCCGCTGTTGCCGGAAGGAGTGACGCGGAAATCCTCACCCTTGCTGCGGCATTGGAAAGAGATTCAGAGCACCCCATCGCCCAAGGGATTCGGAAGGCCGCTGAGAATCGAAACCTTATCGTACCAGAGGTCGTTGATTTTGAGGCGATCAAGGGGCGGGGTGTGAGGGCGAATCATGACGGCAAAGCGATCTTCCTGGGGGGGCCCCGATTGTTGGAGATGATCCGGCTTGATCTCCCGGAGGAGTTGATGACCTTTCAGCGGGAGGCAAACCAAAAAGGAGAGACAGCGGTCTACGTCATCGAAAACAAGCAGGTCATCGGCGGAGTGTCTCTGGCGGATGTCATCCGACCGGAGAGTAAACGCGCCGTCGAGGAACTCCATGCAATGGGAGTGGAGGTCGCGATGCTCACCGGCGACAGCAATGCGGTGGCCAGAACAGTGGCCGAGGAACTCAAGATCGACCGCTATTTTGCGGAGGTACTCCCCGAGCACAAAGATCAGAAGATCGCCGAGCTACAGCGCCAGGGGAAGAGGGTCGCGATGGTCGGCGATGGAGTGAACGATGCGCCGGCGCTGACCCGAGCGGAGGTCGGGATCGCGATCGGAAGCGGCACCGATGTGGCGATTGAATCGGCTGGGATCATTTTGGTGAGGAGCAACCCGCTCGATATCGTGAAGATCATCCGGCTCAGCCGGGCGAGCTACCGCAAAATGTATCAAAACCTCTGGTGGGCGGCCGGTTACAACATTGTTGCCCTGCCGCTGGCGGCGGGGATCTTGGCACCCTACGGCATCGTCCTCTCGCCGGCGGTCGGCGCCCTCCTGATGTCGTTGAGCACGATCGTGGTGGCGATGAACGCTCAACTGTTGCGACGAGCCAAGATCTCCTCGGATCAAAATGAAGCGGAGAAGGGAAGAATCCTTGCGGCTGCTCAGAAACAACCCGGTGCTGCAGGACATCATGCCCATCACCATACCAAGGCTGCATGAATTAGCAACGATAAACGACAGAACAATCTCATCGCAAAGGATCAGGGAGACTCGACAAATGGAAAAATCGAACCTGGCAACAACGACTGAACCGAACCGCCAAGAACAGACGCTCCGTATCAGCGGCATGACCTGTGCGAGCTGCGTTCGGCGGATTGAAAAGGCACTCATGAAGGTCCCCGGAGTAAAAGAGGCCACTGTGAACCTGGTGACCGAAAAGGCGCACGTCTTTTATGACGCCACCGAAGCCGAAACGGATCAACTTCGCGCGGCGGTGGAGAAAGCGGGCTACGAAGTTCGGGACGGGCCGGATGCACCCTCTAAACAGACTCCCGCGATCAATCCTACGGACTTGGATCATGAGAGAGGCAGGTCCCAGGACCGGGAGCGTCAGCAGCAAATAGACGATCTGCGGCGGAAGTGGCAGATCAGTCTTCCGATCGGTATTCTGATGATGGCGTTGATGTATCTTCCTCTGCTACTCGATATTCGCCTCTTGGCCCCGCTGTTTCTAATCGCAGCCTCAGTCGTCCAGTTTTGGGCGGGGGGAGATTTCTATCGGGCTGCTTGGGCCGCGGCCAAACATGGCACCACCAACATGAATACGTTAGTAGCAGTCGGCACCAGCGCCGCCTACGGCTACAGCGCCTTCGTCACCCTTTGGCCAGACCTTGCCGCGCGTTGGGGGCTCCCCTTTCATCTCTATTACGAGACGGCTGTTCTCATTGTTGCCTTGATCTTGTTAGGGCGTTGGCTGGAGGCAAGGGCAAAAAGTCGAACAGGGGCCGCAATCCAGGCGTTAATGGGACTCCGGGCGAAAACGGCCAGACGCCTTCGGGACGGAATAGAACAGGATGTTCCAATCGAGCAGGTTCAGGTCGGAGATCTCATTCGGGTCCGCCCCGGTGAGAAAGTTCCAGTTGATGGAGTCATCATCGAAGGCCGCTCCACGTTAGATGAAAGCATGCTGACTGGCGAGAGCCTGCCGGTGGAGAAAGGGCCGAAGGACCCTGTGATCGGGGCCACGCTGAATAAGACGGGAAGTTTTCTCTTTAAGGCAACGCAGGTTGGCCAGGAGACGGCGCTGGCTCACATCATCCGACTCGTGGAGGAAGCGCAGGGCTCCAAGGCACCGATCCAGCGACTCGCTGATACGATTTCCGGATACTTTGTTCCAATCGTTCTCGTTCTGGCGGCGCTGACGTTCGTCATCTGGCTCGCTTTTGGGCCATCATTGATCTTTGCGCTGACAGCTGCAATTGCAGTCTTAATTATCGCCTGCCCCTGCGCGCTCGGACTGGCAACTCCGACGGCCATGATGGTCGGCATCGGAAAGGCGGCGGAACACGGCATTCTGGTGAAAGGGGGTGAGGCTTTAGAACAGGCGCGGAGGATCGATACACTTGTGCTCGATAAGACCGGTACGCTCACCCACGGAAGACCGACGGTGACCGAGATCGTGGTCCGAAATGGGATGACGAAGGAAGCGCTGCTCCGCCTCGCAGCGGCCGCAGAGGTCGGCTCGGAACACCCGCTCGGAGAGGCCGTTGTCAACAAAGCCGAGGAAGAAGGACTCAACCTTCCTTCAGTCGATGCGTTTGAAGCCGCTCCAGGCAAAGGAATCCGGGCGGAAGTGCAAGGACGACAGATTCTTCTCGGAAACCGTGCATGGATGAGAGAACGGACCATATTCACAGAGGACCTCGACCTAAAGGCCGAAGAGCTTGCTGGAAGAGGAGCCACACCGGTCTATGTTGCGGTCGACGGTGAGGCGGCGGGTCTGTTAGCTGTAGCCGATACCTTGAAACCCGAATCTCAGGAGGCCGTTGCTCAGCTCAAGGCGCTGGGTCTGAATGTCTGGATGCTGACCGGTGATCACCGGGCGACCGCGGGGGCTATCGCACGACAGGTCGGAATCGAGCATGTCCTTGCAGAGGTTCGGCCGGAAGAGAAAGCAGCGAAAGTGAAAGCCCTTCAGGCTCAGGGAAAAATCGTTGCGATGGTGGGGGACGGCATCAACGACGCGCCGGCGCTGGCCCAGGCCGATCTTGGCATCGCAGTCGGCACCGGCACCGACGTGGCGATGGCGGCCTCGGACATTACGCTGATAGGGGGAGATCTGAGAAATATCGTAACGGCAATCGCGCTCTCCCGAAAAACGGTCGGCAAGATCAAACAGGGGCTTTTCTGGGCATTCGCGTACAACATCGCGCTCATCCCGGTCGCCATGGGGGCGATCTATCCTCTCTTGGGTGTCTTGCTCAATCCGGTATTGGCCGCGGCGGCAATGGCAATGAGCAGCGTGAGCGTGGTCGCCAATGCTTTGAGGCTGCGCCGTTTCCGGCCGCCTCAAACCGCAGAGGAGATTCTTCATCCCTCTCTTAGGGATTCGCTCGGTGAATATGCCTTTCTTGCGGGCCTCATCCTGGCGGCCCTGCTGATCGGCGCGGCGGCCTTCTATTTCGCCCCGGCAGATCACACGATTCACCCAGGCCTCTGAAAAAGAGACAGACGTCGGGCAATGGGCCCGTGTCGATTAAAAACGAAAGGAGAAACAACATGGCGAAAGTAACCTTCAATATTCCAGATATCTCCTGCGGACATTGCGAGCAGACGATCATCAAAGCGCTCCAACCGCTGGACGGAGTGCGAAAGGTCACCGTCGATATTCCGTCGAAGCAGGCAGAGGTCGACTACGACGATACACGCATTACGGTTGAGCGTATGAAGGAGGTCCTCACCGGGGCGGATTATCCTGCCATATCGGTACAGCCAGGACCCCGAGAGAATTCTTTAAGCAGCCGGGTTGCCGGTCGATCCTGCTGCGGCGCATAACAGCGCACGGATCCTGGCCGGCATTCTTCCGAATGCCGGCCAGGATCGAGGGCGGAGAATCAGGGCGTCTTGTGTTTAGTGATTACCGCTTAAAATACGCTGTGAATGGGCAACGTTCATGAAACTCGATTTCAGGAAGAATATCTCAGCGGGATGTCTACACCTACAAGTCAGCAAGAAGTAAAAAAAATAGGTATTAGAGATAACTACACCGAAATTACAGTATATTGTTCTCAGCCTCTTCAGAGAGACTTTTCCTTAACCAAAGAAAACAATTCACAGTGAGTAAAAAACCCGATCGCAGTTCCCAAAAACACTCCAGCTGTCAGAAAAATGATTCTCAAATATTCCGGCCAGTGGAACGAGAAAAATATTTGGACTAAACTGAGCCAAATCATTATTCCAGCCAATGTCCCAATTATTTGAGTAAGTAGATGCTGATACCATCTAACATGGGTAATCAAGCCACATTTGTGACACTTTAGAAGGTAAACAGGAGGAAGGATCCAATAGAAATCTCGGTAACGAAAAACACCTTTACAGCGTGGACATTTTGATTTCATTCTCAGATCACATAAATAATTTCCGGTTGGATTCTTCAGCTACGTTTAGTATACCAAAAAGTAAGTTTCAGGAAGAACAGTTTAGCCTTAGAATGTCTGAAAGGTAGCTGTTTTTTCGCCACCCCGTTAGAAGACCTCGAAGACATTGATGCAATGATTAGGCGAGGTCGAAGCGGTCGAGATTCATCACTTTGTTCCACGCAGCCACAAAGTCACGCACGAATTTCTCCTTCGAGTCGTCCTGCGCGTAGACCTCCGCGAAGGCCCGGAGTTGGGAATTGTAACCGAAGACGAGGTCGACGGCGGTGCCGGTCCACTTGACCTTGCCCGTCGCGCGATCGCGCCCCTCGTACAGGTTCGCATCCGAGGCGGATGCCTTCCACTGCGTTCGCATGTCGAGCAGGTTCACAAAGAAGTCATTGGTCAGCGTCTCGGGCCGGTCGGTCAAAACGCCGTGCTTGGATTGCCCGACGTTGGCGTTCAGGGCGCGCATTCCGCCGACCAGAACGGTCATCTGGGGAGCGGTCAAATTCAGCATGAATGCCCGCTCCACCAGCAGCTCCTCCGGCGGCAGCGCCTCTCCGGCGTGGAGGTAGTTGCGGAACCCGTCGTAGCGCGGTTCGAGCACGGCGAACGACGCCGCGTCGGTCTGCTCCTGCGAGGCGTCCGTGCGCCCCGGCGCGAACGGCACCGTGACGTCGTGTCCGGCGTTCTTCGCCGCCTGCTCGACGGCCGCGCACCCGCCCAGGACGATCAGGTCGGCGAGCGAGACCTTCTTTCCCCCGGACTGTGAGCGGTTGAAGTCCTGCCGGATCTGCTCGAGGGTCTGCAATATTTTGATGAGCTCGGCCGGGTTGTTGACCTCCCAGTCCTTTTGCGGTGCGAGGCGAATCCGCGCCCCGTTGGCCCCCCCGCGCTTGTCGGTGCCGCGGAAGGTGGCGGCCGACGCCCAGGCGGTGGAGACCAGTTGGGAGATGGACAGTCCCGAATCGAGGAGCTTGCCCTTGAGGGCCGCGATGTCCTGCTCCCCAATCAGCGCATGATCGACCGCGGGGACGGGGTCTTGCCACAGCTGCGGCTCGGGAACCCACGGGCCGAGGTAGCGGGAGAGGGGGCCCATGTCGCGATGCAACAGTTTGTACCACGCCTTGGCGAACGCGGCGTCGAGCTGGTCCGGGTTCTCGTGGAAGCGCTTCGCGATCGGCGCGTAGATCGGATCGGCCTTTAGCGCAAGGTCGGTCGTCAGCATCATGGGGGGGTGCCGCTTCGACGGGTCATGCGCATCCGGCACCGTCCCCTGGGCCTCGGGATTCTTGGGCGTCCACTGCTTCGCACCCGCCGGGCTCGTCGTCAGCTCCCATTCGTACTTGAACACGTTGTCCAAGAACCCGTTGTCCCACTTCGTCGGCTCGTTGGTCCAGGCGCCCTCCAGCCCGCTGGTGATCGTGTCGGGTCCCTTCCCGCTGCGGTAGCTGTTTCTCCAGCCAAAGCCTTGCTCCTCCAGGGGAGCCCCTTCGGGTTCCGGACCGACGTACCGGGTGGCGGGGGCCGCGCCGTGGGCCTTGCCGACCGTATGGCCGCCGACGATGAGCGCCACGGTCTCCTCGTCATTCATCGCCATGCGGGCGAACGTTTGTCGAATGTACTTCGCTGCGAGGGCCCGATCCGGGTTGCCGCCCGGCCCCTCGGGATTCACGTAGATCAGGCCCATGTGATCGGCGCCGAGCGCCTCCCGGAGGTCCCCTTCGCCGGCATGACGCTCGTCTCCCAGCCAGGTGTCCTCGGGCCCCCAGAAGATCTCGTCGGGCTGCCAGCGGTCCTCTCGCCCGAAGCCGAAGCCGAACGTCCTGAACCCCATCGATTCATAGGCCACGTTGCCGGCCAAGGTGATCAGATCGGCCCAGGAGATCTTCCGGCCATACCTCTGCTTGATCGGCCAGAGCAACCGGCGCGCCTTGTCGAGGCTCGCGTTGTCGGGCCAACTGTTGAGGGGGGCAAAGCGCTGCATGCCGTTGCCGGCGCCGCCTCGGCCGTCGGCGATGCGGTACGTGCCGGCGGCGTGCCACGTCATCCGGATAAAGAACGGTCCGTAGTGGCCGTAGTCGGCCGGCCACCACTCCTGCGAGGTCGTCATGACCTGGATGAGGTCCCGCTTCAGCGCTTCGACGTCGAGGGTCTTGAATTCCTCCGCGTAGTTAAAGTCCCTGCCCATCGGATCCGCCAGGGGAGAGTGCGCGTGGAGAATCGAGAGGTCCAACTGATTCGGCCACCAGTCCTTGTTCGTCCTGGGCCGATGCCGCTTGGGCGTCGGAGAGGGAATGGCCGGGTTCTCGCTTTCGCTGACGCTCGCAGTCGCTTTCTTCGTATCAGACACCTTCTTTTCAGACATGTCAGTCCTCCTCTTTTTTTCTGGCTGATTCCCTGCAATGAGTTGGCAGATAGCGAGGCCTCTCTTGGCGCAGCCGATCTCCTTCTGCAACGAGGTCGATCGCAAGGCGAATCAAATGAAGGCCTTCCATTCCTCCTGCAGGGTGAAGAGAGGAATGATCCTTATTCTCCGTAATGGGAGAGTTCATCCAGGATTCACCATTGCCTAATGATGAGGCAGACATTTGGCGGACTCAATACTGGGACGATTATAGCGAGAATGGGCGAACGATTTCCAATGATAAAACCGCTATTCTGTGTGGATACTCGATGCTTTTGATTTCAGGAAGGAAGAATTGATCCTACAATGTCTGAAAAGTAAGGTTCTGATTTTCCATTTAGACCCAAAACGGCCGGCTGAGTGCTACCCCTCTCTCTTCGGAAGAGTAAAAAAGAAGGTGCTCCCCTCTCCCGGCTGCGACTCCACCCAGATCGTCCCGCCGTTGCCCTCGACCATCTTTTTGCAAATCGCCAATCCCGCGCCGGTCCCCTCAAAGTCTTCCTGATTGTGGAGCCGCTCAAAGAGACCGAAGATCTGCTCCGTGTAGCGGGACTCAATTCCGATCCCGTTGTCTTTGATCGAGAGGTGATGAAAGTCTCCCTCCTCTCGGGAGGAGATTTCCACACTGGGAGTCTTGTCATTGAACTTGATGGCGTTCGACAGGAGGTTCTTGAACACCTCGCGGATCTGCGTCGGATCGCAGTAGACGGTCGGTAAGTTTGAACCGACCCGGATTTCGGCTCCCTTCTGTTGGATCGCAAAGTCCAGATCATGCTGCACATCGGCGACGACTTTCTTAAGGTCAACACTCGCACGGGTGGAGCCCTTCCGGGAAATGGAGGCGAGGGTGAGCAGGTCGCGGATGAGGTAATTCATCCGCAATGCGGAAGCCCGAAGCGCATTTAAATAGCGCTTTCCCTCGTCATCCAGACGGTCCGCATAATCTTCGAGGATGAACCCGGCGTAGGCGTCGATCCCGCGAAGCGGCTCCTTCAGATCATGAGAGACGACATGGACAAAATCATCCATCTCCCGGACCTTTTCTTCCAGAAGCTTTTTCTGAAGACGAAGGGAATCTTCCACCGCTCTACGCTCGGTGATGTCCCGAATCACGCTGATGACCAGAATGCCTTCGTCGGTTTTCATCGGGCTCAAGCGGATCTCAACCGGAAATTCGCTCCCACCCTTGCGCAAACCGAAGAGATCGGGCCCCACCCCCATCGGCCGGGTTTGCGGATGCATGACATAGGCCTCCCGATGGCCGATATGCCCCCTTCGAAAGCGCTCCGGAAGCAATACCTCAACCGGCTGTTGAAGTATTTCCTCGCGTCGATATCCGAACATTTTTACCATTTCACTATTCACACGCAGAATCCGCCCTTGATCGTTGACGATCACAATCGCATCGGGAGCCGACTCGATCATCTCGCGAAACTGCTCCTCCGCCCGCTGGCGCGCCGTCATCTCTTTTCGCAGCGCTTGGTTGATCGTCTCAAGCTCCGCGGTCCGCTCTTGCACGCGGACTTCGAACGCCTCCTCCGTCCCCTTGCGCCGCGTTGCTTTCTTCTGCTGCTCCGCCGTCTTTCCCTGCTTTTTTTCGAGCGATCGGATGGCCTTGATCAGTTCCGATTTGGTCATCGCATCATAGGATCTCATCGCTGTTCACTCTCTCTTTTGTTTTCGGGGCATCTCCTGAAGCTTGCTTGTACTTTTAAAAAATATGCCTGATAGACAGATTGATTTCTGCAGAAAAGAGGGTATGGGCTGGGGGTGGAAATGGATAGAAACGGTCTCATCTTGGTGTGTGGATCGCCCTCGTGTGTTTGTATTTTCCTATAGGCAAAACGGCTTGTCAATCATTTGTTACTAGTGGGGAATACTCCAAGCGATGGCCGCACGTTTCTAAAAAACCCCTCTTTCGTGGGGTTGTCTCTCCGGTTAAATCGGCTCAAAATAAAATCAAGTTCACAAAGCCGCCGGCGCCGATCGGAACAATTCACTGAGAAGGAAGAGACCGATGGAGGGAAGACTCGAACCGATTCTGAAGAGACCTCGGCCGGGCTCGCCCCCGAATCTCATCGACTATGAAACGGCGAAGTCCGCTTTCACCTGGGAGGCGGCCCGGCGCGAGTTGGACGGCCTGCCCGAGGGGAAGGGACTGAACATCGCCCACGAGGCGGTCGATCGTCATGCCGATGGACCGAGACGGAATCAGACCGCCCTTCGTTGGCTCGGAAAGAAGGGAGAGGTTCGCGAGTTCACCTACGCCGACCTTAAAAACCTTTCCAATCGGTTCGCAAATGTCCTCAAGCGGCTCGGCATCGGTCCGGGCGACCGGGTCTATCTTCTGGCCGGCCGGATTCCGGAGCTCTACGTCGCCGCGCTCGGAATTTTTAAAAATCGCTCTGTCTTTTGTCCCCTCTTTTCGGCATTCGGCCCCGAGCCGATCCGGGCGCGGATGGCGATCGGCGAGGCAAAGCTTCTCGTCACCACCGAAGCGCTCTATCGGAAAAAAGTGGCCGGTCTTCGCCCCTTGCTCCCCAAACTCGAACAGGTTCTCCTCGTCGGAGAGGAGGGAAAACCGACCGACGTTCACGACACCCACGATTTTCATCAGTTGATGCAGGAGGCGGGTGAGGACTTCACCATCGGCCCGACCGAACCGGAAGATCCCGCCTTGCTTCACTTCACCAGCGGAACGACCGGAACGCCGAAGGGGGCCGTCCATGTCCACGAGGCGGTCGTCGCCCATCACATCACCGGGAAGCTGGCGCTCGATCTTCATCCCGACGACATCTTCTGGTGCACCGCCGATCCCGGCTGGGTGACCGGAACCTCCTACGGAATCATCGCGCCGCTGACGAACGGGGTGACGAGCATTATCGACGAGGCGGAGTTCGACGCCGAGCGATGGTACGGGATTCTACAAGACCAAAAGGTGACGGTTTGGTACACCGCGCCGACGGCGATCCGGATGATGATGAAGATCGGTTTGGAACCGCTCAGCAAATATGACTTCAGCGCGCTGCGCTTTCTCGCCAGCGTCGGCGAGCCGCTCAATCCCGAGGCGGTCGTCTGGGGAGAGCGGGCTTTCGGCCTCCCCTTCCATGACAACTGGTGGCAGACCGAAACCGGCGGGATCATGATCGCGAACTTCGCCGCACTGGAGATCCATCCCGGCGCGATGGGGCGTCCCCTTCCGGGAATCGAGGCGGCGATCGTCGGAAAAACCGAAACGGGAGAGATCGCAGTCATCGAAGCGCCGGGGGTGCAGGGGGAGCTGGCGCTTCGGCCCGGATGGCCGTCGATGTTTCGAGGCTACTGGAACGAGCCGGAGCGGTATCGAAAATGTTTCGCAGGCGGATGGTACCTCACCGGCGATTTGGCGAAGCGGGAGAAAAACGGCACCTTCTGGTTCGTCGGCCGGGCCGACGATGTCATCAAGACCTCGGGACATCTGATCGGGCCGTTTGAGGTGGAGAGCGTTCTGATGGAGCATCCGGCGGTCGCCGAAGCCGGCGTGATCGGAAAACCCGATCCGGTCGCGATGGAGGTGGTGAAGGCGTTTGTCTCGTTGAAATCCGGACATGAGCCGTCCGAGGCGCTCCGGCGCGATCTGCTCGCCTTCGCCCGGACCCGCCTCGGGGCGGCGGTGGCGCCGAAGGAGATCGACTTCCGTCCGTCGCTCCCAAGAACCCGCAGCGGGAAAATCATGCGGCGCTTACTGAAGGCACAGGAGCTGGGTCTCCCGATCGGGGATACATCGACATTGGAGGGAATGGAGTCATGAATAGCGGTCGAGACCATGCGGTGGCGCTGTTGCACCAGATGCTTCGGATTCGCCGGTTCGAAGAAAAATCGGCCGAGCTTTATACAAAGGGGAAGATCCGCGGCTTCCTCCACCTCTACATCGGCGAAGAGGCGGTCGCCGTCGGCGCCATGCAGGCGCTGACGGCGGAAGACGCCGTCGTCGCGACCTACCGGGAGCATGGCCATGCCCTGGCGCGCGGGATGACGATGGGGCCGCTGATGGCGGAACTCTACGGGAAAGCAAACGGCTGTAGCCGGGGGCGGGGCGGCTCGATGCATTTCTACGACGCCGGCCGGCGGTTCTACGGCGGCTATGCCATTGTCGGCGAGGGACTCCCGGTCGCCGTCGGCCTCGCGCTCGCCGATCAAATGCGGAAACGATCCGCAATCACTGCCTGTTTCTTTGGCGACGGAGCGGTCGCCGAGGGGGAGTTTCACGAATCGCTCAACCTCGCCGCCCTTTGGAGATTGCCGGTCCTTTTTATATGCGAGAACAATCTTTATGCAATGGGGACGGCGCTCCATCGGCATCAGTCCCAGACCGACATCGCCCGGAAAGCGGAAGGGTACGGCATTGCCAATACCGCGGTCGATGGAATGGACCTGCTCGCGGTCAAAGAGGCGACGCGGCGCGCGGTGGAGTTTATCCGTGTCGGAGGGGGGCCCTTTCTTCTGGAGGCGCGGACCTACCGGTTCCGCGCCCACTCGATGTACGACCCGGAGCTCTATCGCGACAAGGGAGAGGTCGAGGCTTGGAAACAAAAAGACCCGATCGTCACATTCACCGCGCGTCTCCAAAAAGAGGGGCTGCTCGCCGAGGGGGATCTTGCGAAGATGGAAACCGTCGTAGACACTGAAGTGGCCGAGGCGGTCGCCTTTGCCGAAGCCGGTCCATGGGAGCCGGTTGAAGATTTGACGAAGGATGTCACCTCACCGAGGTAAAGATGAAAAAAATAACCTATCGTGAAGCGGTCCGTGAGGGCCTCCGGGAAGCGATGCAGAAAGATCGGCGGGTCTTCCTGATGGGAGAAGATGTCGGCCGATACGGCGGCGCCTACGCGTGCAGCAAGGGATTGTTGGAAGAGTTCGGCCCGGAGCGGGTCCGCGACACCCCCCTCTCGGAGGGGACCTTCGTCGGCGCGGGAATCGGCGCCGCCCTCGGCGGAATGCGGCCGATTGTCGAGGTAATGACGGTCAACTTCAACCTCCTGGCGCTCGATCAGATCGTGAACAACGCGGCGACGCTGCGCCACATGTCGGGGGGACAGTTCAGCGTTCCCCTCGTCATCCGGATGGCGACCGGGGCGGGGCGTCAAGTGGCGGCGCAGCACTCGCACAGTCTGGAGGGATGGTACGCGCACGTCCCCGGCATCCGTGTCCTCGCCCCCGCGACGGTGACCGATGCCAAAGGGATGCTTCTCTCCGCCGCGTTTCGCGAGCCCGACCCGGTGATCATTTTCGAGCACGCCTTCCTTTATCCGATGGAGGGGGAGCTCGACGAGACGATCGACCCGGTCGATCTGGAGAAGGCCGCCGTCCGAAGGCGGGGAAGCGACCTCTCCCTCATCACCTACGGCGGCTCACTTTGGAAGTGCATCGAAGCGGCCGGCCGGCTCGCCTCGATCGGGATCGACGCGGAGGTCCTCGACCTGCGCGTGCTGCGCCCCCTCGATACAGAGACGATCTTCGCCTCGGTGGCAAAAACCCACCGGGCCGTCATCGTGGATGAAATGTGGCGGACCGGAAGCTTCGCCGCCGAGATCAGCGCCCAGATCATGGAGGGGGCCTTCTACGATCTCGACCGTCCGGTGGCACGCGTCTGCAGCGCGGAGGTCCCGATTCCCTATGCGAAACATCTGGAAGAGGCGGCGCTGCCGCAGGTCAATACGATCGTAAAAACCGCTCAGGAGATGGTTCAACGCCATGGCTGAATTTCTGATGCCGATCCTCGGCGCCGACATGCTCTCCGCCACGCTGGTGGAGTGGAAGAAGAAACCGGGCGATCCAGTGGAGAAGGGGGAGATCCTCGCCGAGGTGGAGACCGACAAAGGGGTGATCGAAGTTGAGAATTTCACCGACGGCGTCCTCGAAAAGATTTTGGTCGATACCGGAACCGAGGTCCCGGTCGGCACACCGCTGGCGATCATTCGAGAAGCGGGTGCGCCTGCGGCGCCGATCTCGACGGAGATCCCCCGACCGGTCCCTCCCCGACCCAAGATCATCTCCCCCGTGATACCGCCGACGATCCGATTGTCCGAAACGGGCCGGATTCGGATCTCCCCTCTCGCGCGAAAGCGGGCCGAGTCGCTCGGTGTTGATCTGACGAAGGTGAAAGGGACCGGACCCGGCGGCGCGATTACCCGGGAAGACGTTGAACAAGCGGCGGCCGGCAAACCGGCCGTGGAGAAAGCCCCCGTCGATGGGACGTTCGGCTTGCCGCCTCTCGATCGGACGTTCGGCCTGCCGCCTCTTGATCGGACCGCCCGGATGCGCCAAGCGATCGCGGCGGCGATGGCCCGCTCCAAGCGGGAAATCCCCCACTACTATCTTCAGACCACGGTCGACCTGCACCGGGCGATGACTTGGCTGACCGAAGAGAACCAAAAGCGCTCGGTCCCCGACCGGCTCCTCTACGGCGTCCTGCTGATCAAGGCGGTGGCGGTCGCCCTGCGCGAGGTCCCCGAGTTGAACGCCGTCTGGAAGGAGGGAAAGGTCGTTCAAAGCGAGGCGATCCATATCGGTGTCGCAATCTCTCTGCGACAAGGCGGGCTCGTCGCCCCGGCCCTTCACAATGCCGACCGCCTCGACCTCGATACCCTGATGCGGCAGTTTCGCGACCTCGTTCAACGGGCGAGGGCCGGGTCGCTCCGAAGCTCCGAGTTCTCCGATCCGACGATCACGATCACCAGTCTCGGCGAGCAAGGGGTGGAAGGGATCTATCCGATCATCTACCCCCCGCAGGTCGCGATCGTCGGATTCGGGAAGATCGTCGAGCGCCCCTGGGTGGTCGAGGGAAAAGTGATCCCGCGGCCGGTGATCACCGCCAGCCTCGCGGGGGACCACCGGGTCACCGACGGCCATCGCGGCGGCCTCTTCCTTGCCGCCGTCGATCGCCTGCTACAGGGGCCGAGACGGTTATGACTGCGAAACGAACGAGAGAAGAAATCAAGGAAATCATTCTCAAAGCGCTCGGCGGAATTGCGCCGGAGGCCGATCTGACGCAGCTGAAGCCCGATCTCAATTTCCGGGAGCAGCTCGACATCGATTCGATGGATCTCCTCAACATCATGATCGCGCTGCATCAGACATTCGAAGTGGAAATTCCTGAGGCGGATTATCCCCAGCTGACGACGTTGAACGGCGCGATCGAATATCTGGCATCGCGCATTGAAAACGAGACGACATGACCGCGTATCAACCGATTGCAAAAACCGCCGATCTCCCCGAGGGGAAGGGAAAGGTGGTGAAGGTGGGGCGGCGACAGATCCTCCTGATGAATATCGACGGCCGCTTCTATGCCCTCGATCGTTTCTGCGCTCACCGGGCCGCCCCGCTCGTACAGGGAGAGGTGATCGACGGACAATTGCTCTGCCCCTGGCATGGGAATACGTTCGACGTCGCCACCGGGCGCTGCCTCGCCAATCCGGAGGAGGAGGTGCGGACCTATCCGGTTGAAGTGCGGGGAGAGGAAATTTGGGTCGAAATGGAGCATGAGCCATGAGGAGATCCACGCGGAATATCCTTTCTCAAATGAAGGGACTCTTCTGGAAGATTGTAATCAAGACCCGCTGGCGTCTCCCTCGGGGGCGCAGAGAAAGGGATGTCATTGGAGGGAGGATACCCGATTTTACCCTGCGCGATCTCTCCGGCCGGCCGTTCACCCTCTCTAAGACCTTCCCCAAAAAAGGGGCGGTCCTCTGGCTCACCAATCTCTGCCCGACCTGCGAGGAGCGGATCGCCCTGCTTCAAGAGGTTTATCAAACCCGTCACGATCATCTTGAGATCTTTGCCGTCTCAACACTGGGAGAAGATCGCACGACGCCGGAGCGGATTCTTCAAACGCACCAGATCGACTTTCCCCTCCTCCTCGATCCCAACGACTGGGTCGGCACCATCCTCGGATTCCCCCACCCACAAGGGGCCTGCCCCCTCTACAATCTCCTCCTCTTCGACCGGTCCGGAACGGTCCGCCTCCGGAGCCACCTCTCGGCCATCAAGGAAGAGGATTTTTTAAAGGCGATCGAATCACTCTCTCTGATTCCGTCGGAGGCAAGAGGAGAAACTGATGCCGCATAAGACCGATGAAGGGAGAGCTCCAATCCCGATCGATTGAGTCTCTTCGGAAAGAGATAAACTTTTCCTTTAATTTTCTATCCGCTCCATCGGCACGACAAAAAAATGTTGTACAGGCTTTCGCATTCGATTGGAGAAAGGATCTCCGCCACGTTTGAGATAAATGCGTTTCTTGACAGCTTCCGTTGTTCTGGTAATCTTAAGTCTGCCATTACCTTTAGAAATCAGATAGAAACCTTCTTCAGCGGTGCAGATGAAGCGGCTTCCACTCACGACAGCGGATATTTTGCGAAAGGTCGGCATTCCGCGCCACAAGCTTTATTACCTGGAGGAAATGGGATATATCACTCCCCGCCTGAAACCGATCGGCAACGTAGAATTGCGGCTCTTTACCCAGGAAGATCTCCAGAAAATTACGCTCCTTTGGAAGTACCTTAAGGAAGGTTTTAATCACGAGCTCGCCTATGAGAAGACGATGAAGGATCTCGGACGCGGCAAGCGATAAAAATGACGGAGGACGGAACCGATGTTTTTCCGAAGGGCTGTTCAGGACAGCCCTTTTACATTTTAAAGGCGGGTTTTTCGAAGGTCGGAGGGATTTTTCAATGAAGCTGCAAGGAATACCGGCGGTACGATAAATGGAATGCCGTCACGGATAGATCGACTCCATGAAGCTGCGGGCGGAAACGATGCCGCAGGGCGCTCCCTCCCGCGTGACCACAAAATGGCGGATCTGATTCTCCCCCATCAATTTGTACGCCTGCTCCAGCATCCCCTTTACATCGATCGTAATCGGCGGATAGCTCATAATCGTTTCGAGTTTGACCCCTTTCGGATCGATCCCTTGTCCAAGGACCTTTCGTACCAGATCGCTTTCTGTGACGATGCCGATGATCTCTCCGTCACGAGAGACCAGGACGGAGCCGATCCCGTGCTCCGTCATCACCCCGGCGGCCCGCAGGGCCGATTCCGTCTGATCGAGGGTGAGGAGCTTCTCGCACATGACTCTTTCGACGGGCACTCTCGGAATCATTTTTCTTCTCCGTTTAAATGCGGCACTGCCGCTTTGAAAGATCCATCCATGCTGATATTTCGATATAGTATACCAGGTCTCCGCTTTCTTGGGCGGAGCGGTTAAAGCGGATGAATGCTGGATTAAAGCTCCCCGAATCTTTCTTGATCGAGATCCCCGTCTATCCGACGGTGGAATTAACACCCTTTTAACAGAAATATAACTCATCATGAACAAGCAGAGGGTAGGATGCGATTCAGATATACAGGGATAATCGATCCCAAAATACGGAGAGGAAGATCAAAACAAAGGAGAATGACGATGCATTGTCCTTGTCTCGGAAAAGCCGAAAGCACGGAAGGGGAAGCGGAGTGCCGCGCGCGGGAGTGGGTCTTCGAACCGAGCTCTCTCGAGCTGGACCAATATTGTACGACCCGCTTGCATCGCTGGTGTCCCCTCTATCGCGCGTTGATGTCGACGCCGACGGTTTACCGATCGGGAAAGATGCGCCGCGAGCCGCAAAAAGCAATCGGTTAAAACAAGTAGAGACGAAACCCTGCCTCCTTATGGGAGAACGACCCCGTCTTTCTCTCTCGCTCCTCCGGCCCCGTCACATTTAACAACCCGTTAACATCTCTTTGATCGCGAAGAAATATCCTTCCTTTATGATGAAAGAAGATAAAAGAAACGGCGCTCCGATAAAAAAATTAAAATAAGGATGGGATGATGCCTTGCAGACGTTGTAGCGGGATGATGATAAAAGATCGAGCCCTGGATGAGATCGGACGCGCGGAGCATTTTATCTGGCGCTGTATCCTCTGCGGCGATATCATCGATCCGATCATCCTGATCAATCGCGCGAACTTTTCTCCGTCTAAGAAAAAATCGTACGTCCGTCGCACGGTTCTCTGGTCTGTATAGACGCTCGCTCGATCCGCGGATTCCCGGCGTTCATCCTGATAAATTGGCACGATGGCTGTATTAGCGCTCCCCGACTCGCCCCATCAAGATCTTCTCAACCCTCCGACCCCGTCGCCTCGAAACCGTGTCGATGCCGTCGATGTCGTTCGCGGCCTGCTGATGTGTGTGATCACCGTCGGTCACGGCCTCATTCTCTTAAACGACTCGGAATCGAATAAATGGTTGGGCCTTCTGATCACGAAAGTCACCAACCTCGGAACCCCCGGCTTCACAATGATCAGCGGCATGTTGCTCGGTTATTTCGAGTCGACTTATTCACACTTTCAACGCATTCGATGGAAATACTTCATCCGGGGCATCCAGCTTCTCACCCTTGCCCATCTGCTCATTTCCTTGGCGACCTATCCGCTCCGTCAGGAAACCTCATTGATCGAGGCCTGCCTCCGCTACTGGTACATCACCGACGCGCTGGCGGTCCTTTTCATGCTTCTCCCGACCTTGGTTCCACGGTTGGACCGACCCGCTCGGATCGTCCTCGGGATAACCTGTCTCCTTTCATGGAAGCTCTTCTCGTTCTTCCCTTCGATCTCTTCGCCGATCTTGCTCGTTGTCAAAGAGTTCACTTTCGGGGTCTCCCTCCGCGACAACCCTCTTCTGGGAGATACCTACCCGATTGTTCCTCTGGCCGGCCTCTTTATGATCGGAACGGTCCTCGGAAACAGCTTCGCCCGGTCGATTGTCGGTGCAACACTCGGTCAATTCGTCGGAACACTCCGAAGAAGCATCGTCCCGTTGATTCTTTTATCCGGATTCCTCGTCGGACTCTGGGGAGCGGGAAAATTCTTCTCGGAGGGCTTCTTTGGAAACACGCTGAAAACGCTCTTCTACCCTGAAAAACTCTCCTCTCTGCTTCCGTTTTATATCGGCGTTCTCTTTCTGATTCTGGCTTATTTTGTTCGGAAGATCGAAATGGAAAAGAACTTCGGGCGGTTCGAAAAGGCGCTCGCCCTCTTCGGTAAAACATCGTTATTCACTTATGTCGTCCAATATTTTCTTGTGCAGACCATTCCCGCTCTCATCGGATGGCGCAATCAGCTAAACATCGCAGAGTGGACCCTCTATTTAGGAGGCACCTTCATGATTCTCTTTTACCTGGCTCGCATCTACAACGATTCCTTTCTAAAAGGATGGAACCGGTCGGGCAAAGCAAAACGGAGGCCGAGTGAAATGAAAAGAGAAAATGCGCTCACCTCGCCCGACATCTCCCCGGAGCTCCTTAACCTGAAAAAAGACCTCTGGTGAAGTGACAATAAACCGGGTGTTCCCTTCACTTTCTGAATTGGCAGGAGAAATGGCTCGATGGAGATCGCATCCGAAGTCAAACCCAAGTCGGTTCACTCGCAGGCGCTCATTCTGATCATCGGACGGATCGCTTCCTTTACCCTCACCTTTTTTATCCCTATTTTTTTGGCACGCGGGTTGGACCCGGCCGAATATGGAACTTTCAAGCAGATCTTTTTAATCTTTACAACCCTCTATCTGATCTTACAGGGAGGGATGGTTCAGAGCCTTTATTACTTTATTCCCCACGATCCAAACCGCAGAACGTCCTGGATCTTTCAGGCGATTTTTTTTGTGACCGCCGCAGGCGTGCTTGCCGGCGTCGGCCTTCTCTTGGGGGGAGAACCGCTCGCCGACTGGTTTTCCAACCCATCCCTTGTTCCCTATCTTCCCAAGTTGGCCCTCTTTCTCGTCTTGATGCTCGCCTCATGTCATCTGGAGACGATGCTGGTTGCTCAGGAGCGGATCGCAGCCGGTTCAACGGTCCTTTTTCTATCGGAAATGATCCGCGCCCTCTTTATTATTCTCCCCCTTCTGATCGGCCGCTCCCTCTCAGCCGTCATCATCGGATTGCTTTCTTTTGCGGCGTTGCGGCTGGCGATGACGGCGGCCTATACGGTCCGAATCCTCCTTCGTGGTAAAAATCGAATGTCGTTGATCCGGACGGAGGGTCTTAAAACACAGCTCGCCTATGCCCTCCCTTTCGGCGCCGCCGTGGTGGTTGATGTCCTTCAACAGAATCTTCACCAGTATGCCGTCGCTTCCCTGTTCGATGTCGCGACCTTTGCCGTCTACTCGGTCGGCATCATGCAAATTCCGATCATCGATTTCATCTACACGCCGACCACCCAGGTTCTGATGGTACGAATGTCGTCGCTTCTGAAGAACGGCTCGAATCAAGAACGGCTCGCCCTGTGGCATGATGTCACCGCCCGCCTCGCCCTTTTTTTCTTCCCGGTCGGAATTTTCTTCGTCTTGATCGCCCCCGACATGATCGCGCTTCTCTTTACGGACGCCTATCGGGAAAGTATCCCTCTTTTTCAGATTTCCGCGCTCGGAATTCTGCCGGCGGTCTTTCTAACCGACGGGATGCTCCGATGTTACGCCCGAATCCCATTTATTCTTTTAACGACCTCCGCAAAAATCGTTCTGACCCTCCTCCTGATCATCCCCCTCATCCACATCGCCGGCCTCACCGGAGCGGTCCTCACCACCGTTTTGGTGATGTATCTCGGAAAAGGGATGATGCTCTGGAAGATACGAAGAATAATGGACACCTCCTGGAGAAAATTCCTCCCCTGGGGGAAACTCGCCGGAACGCTTTTCCTGGCTGTTTCCGTTTTCCTCCCCGCCGTATTTCTCCGTCAAACACTTTCGATCGCTCCCTTCACGGCTTTAATCTTTGACACCCTCTTTTACTGGACCGTCTATGGGGTGTTTCTTCTCTGGACCCCGCTGCTTCCCCTTTCCGTTCGAGAACAGATTTTCGCCGCCGCAGGCCGGCTTCATCAAGCGCTCAGAGGAACGAAAAACGGGGTCAAGAGAGAAGCCTGGTGATCCCGGACCCGATGCTTTCAACGCCCGGTCAAGAAACAGAAATTTAACATCGGCGTAATCCTCATAAAACACCGCTCGGGTAACATCGGTTACATGGTGCAAAGTCGTCTTCGCGTCACGTCTCCAAAGCCTGAAGAGATCCTCATTATCGAGGATCATCCGGACATGATCGATATCCTCAAAAAAGAGCTGACCCGACATCATTATCACGTCCGGGTCGCCGCCGAAGGGGAAACGGGGCTCTCCGAAGCGCAGCGCCGGCCGCCTGATCTGATTATCCTCGATTTGATGCTCCCCGGCTTAAGCGGCTGGGAGGTCTGCCGGTTGCTTAGAAAAAACTTAAAAACCAAGGCGATTCCCCTTCTTATTCTTACTGCGCTGGGAGAAGAAGCCAACCGCATTCTCGGTCTGGAGTCGGGGGCGGACGATTACCTCCCCAAACCGGTGAGCCTTCGGGAGCTGATCGCCCGGATCAAGGCGCTCCTCCGTCGCAAGCGGATGGCCGCCGAGCAGAAACCGGGCGGCGCGTACCGCGCCGGCGCGCTGGTAATCGACACCGAGCGTCACGAAATTAGGATGGCCGGGCGATTGATTCGGCTGACCCGCACCGAATTCGGACTTTTAAAGTTCCTGGCGCAGAACCCCGGAAAGGTGTTCAAGCGGGATGAATTGATCACGACCTTGTGGGGAGAAAACCAGTTCGTCGAAGAGCATAACCTCGACGTTCATATTCACTCCATCCGGCAACACCTGGAGCCCGACCCCTCTCATCCTCAATTCATTTTGACGGTTCGGGGCATCGGTTATAAATTCCGTCCGCCGGAGGAGACCGGCTGATGATGAAACGGATTCTCTTTGTCTGCATCGAAAACGCATGCCGCAGCCAAATGGCCGAAGCATTCGCGCGGCGCTATGGAAGAGAAGCGGTCGCGGTTTACAGCGCCGGATCGCGCCCGTCGGGAAAGATCGATCCGAAAACGGTTGAAGCGATGTGGGAAGTCGGTTACGACCTGACGAAGCATACCTCCAAATCGCTCCGTGAGATCCCGGATATTGAATACGACGCGGTTATCACGATGGGCTGCGGAGACGAGTGCCCGATGGTGAAGGCGAAACACCGCGAGGATTGGGCGATCCCCGATCCGAAACATTGGCCCATCGATCAGTTCCGAGAGGTACGAAACAGGATCGAGCAGAAAGTTCAAGGTTTACTTGAAAGTTTAAAAATCACTTCGCCGTTATGAAGGAGAACCGATGTCGCAGAAAATATTGATGGTGGACGATGAGGCCGATTTAAGCAAGCTGGTCGCGCACCATTTGCAGAAAGAAGGGTTCGAGCCGCTTTGCGTCTCCAACGGCTCGGACGCGCTCAAGGCGCTGGCCAAGCAGCCTTTCTCGTTGGTGATCCTCGATATCATGATGCCGGGGGAAGACGGGCTCCAGGTTTGCCGGAAGCTGCGGAACAAAGAGGAGACCGCCTCGATTCCGATTCTCTTCCTCACCGCCAAAGATGAGGAAAGTGATAAAGTCGTGGGGCTGGAGCTGGGGGCCGACGATTATGTCACCAAGCCCTTCTCCCCCAAAGAGCTGATGGCGCGTGTGAAAGCGCTGCTCCGGAGAACCGAGCGCAAGGAGAGCGCCTCAAGCTACGCGTATCGCGATCTGGTGATGGATGTCCCCCGCCATGAGGTGAGCGCCTCGGAGAACCGGGTGACCCTCACTGCCAAGGAATTTGCCCTGCTCGAACATCTGCTGAAGAATAAAGGGAAGGTCCTGACGCGCGACCATCTGTTGAACACCGTCTGGGGGTACGACTACTTCGGGACCACACGGACGGTCGATGTGCATGTCCGAAGGCTGAGGGAGAAGATTCCATTGTTGACCGATGCCATCGAGACAGTCCCGTCTTTGGGTTACAAGCTCGTTGATGAAGAATAACCGGTATCGATGGTGGGGAGGAGGTACGCTTCAAACCGTCTCTTCTGACGCGGAGTTAGATTTCTCTAACGAAGCCGGATCAGGATTCGCCGATGGAGCCCCACTTGGGGTACTGATCGGTTTGGGAAGATTGGGCAGATCCTCGGGCAGAAAAATCGTAAAGGTCGATCCCTTCCCGGGCTTACTTCGAACTTCGATTCTTCCCTGAAGCACTTCAAGTATTTTTTTGACGATGGTCAATCCTAAGCCGCTCCCGCCTGCTTCTCGTGTCGCGGAGCCATCGATTTGCCGGAAGGCATCGAAAATGACCGGAAGGTCTTCTTCTCTGATTCCGATACCGGTATCCTCAATTGACAAAAGAATTCCTCCATCTGAATCGACCGCAGAGATGGCAATCGATCCTTCCTCTGTGAACTTAATCGCATTGCTGAGAAGATTCATGAAAATCTGCCGGATCTTCAGCGGATCACTTTGAATATTCTTTAGGTTGTCCGCGATTCTCCACTTCACCGCAACCTTCTTTCCGCTTAACAGCGGCGCCACCTTCTGAGCCGCTTCCGGAAGAAGGCGTCTTAAGTCCACTGGCGCGATCGCGATCGGCATCTGGCCCGATTCCATTTTAGAGAGATCGAGGAGGTTATTGATCAACTCAAGCAACTCGAAGGCGTTTCGTTGGATTCCGTCCACCGGACCCTTCAGAGACTCGGGGACTTCGCCGTAAGTCCCTTCCAATACGAGAGAAGCGTAGCCGAGGATGGCATTCAGCGGGGTTCGCAGCTCATGGGAGACGTTGGAGACGAATTCTGATTTCAGACGGGTTGCCGCCTCCGCCTCTTTCTTTTTTTGTTCCAACTCCTCAATGATTCCCTGTAATTTCTCCTGTCCCTGCTTCTGATCGTTGACATCGGTTGCCGTCCCTAACCAGGCAAGAACCCGCCCTTGGGAATCTCGCTCCGGAGAAGCGCGATAGAGATGCCAGCGATAGGCGCCGTCGGCCCGCTTGAGCCGGCACTCCATCTGATACTCTTTTTCTCCTCTGAGGGCTTCCGTCCACTGATCGATCGCCGACGGATGATCTTCCGGATGGATCACCTTGGTCCATCCCCACCCTTCGCTCTGTTCAAAACTCAGACCGGTATAGTTAAACCAAGGCTGATTGAAGAAATCCACGGCCCCGTCCGGCTGGGCGATCCAGACAATCTGTGGGATGGCGTGGGTTAGATTTCGGTAAGGCTGGGGGGAGAGCGCTGTATTCTCTAAAGGAAGGTTCTCAGCGGGTCGGGAGAGTTCCTCTTTTTTGTGCAATCCTGTTAGGATTGCCACTTTCGCCTTGAGGGATTCCGGATCAAACGGCTTGATGATGTAATCGACTGCCCCGACCGAATACCCTTTCTCCACATCTTCTTCGGATTTATTGACGGCCGTAATGAAGATAATCGGAATGTCGCGCGTCTTTGGGCGCTCGCGGATGAGGGCGGCCGTCTCATAGCCATTCAGCCCCGGCATATGGACATCGAGCAGAATGAGGGAGAATGACTCTTTAAGGAGAAGTCTGAGCGCTTCCATCCCTGACTGTGCCCGGACCAGGCGATATTCAGGAACATCCAGGACCGCTTCCAGAGCCAGAAGATTCTCCGGATGATCATCGACCAATAATATATTCATTCCCTCTTTCACCTGTGGCATTCTCTCTCGATTAAAGACTTTTTCTATTCTACAGAATTGTTTTTATCGTATACAAGGGGGAACTCTGGAAGGGCTGTCTGGAGCGGGGATTACGCTTCTACTCGATTAAAACTGGGGTCTACGGAAAGCGCCGCTTTTATGCTCTCCCGGCCCCTCACTCTCCGGAGGATCGAGGCGGCGTCAAATTTCTCCGCTCCACCTCTCCGAGGATGTCATTCCTCAACCGATCAAGCTCTTCTTTAACTGAATCCTCGGTCAAGATCCCCGAGGGAACCGCCTCGAATCGGGTAATGATCGCTTCGCGCAGCGACTGCGTCGTCGGAGCGCCTTGCAGATCGAACGCGTTCCGAAGATCGATCAACGCTTGCGTGTTCTCCGAAAGTTTGTTGTTGATGGAATTCAGAAGCAGGCGGATCTGCTCCAGCCGGTCGGCCGATTTCGCGGCGGAAATCGCGGCCAAAGCGCCGGAACTCACGGCAGACCCCTCACACCGCTCCAGCTCCGCATTCCAATTTCCCAAACAGATGAGATCTTCAAAGGTGCTCGGAAGAATGATGTTTCCGTCGTACTGTTGAATTGGGTTGCCTTGGGCATGCGTTGCAGGGGGGTCAACGCTCAAGAGCAGGAAGGTCCATATCACCAAAAATGAAAACTTCATCTCATTCTCCTTTCCCTATCGCGGCGCTGCATTCACCTTACTTAACATAACAGAACCCTTTTGGAGCTCTCAATCCCTATAAAAAGGGACGGATGGATCACATCGATTTGACCCTATACCGAGTATTCTTTATTGACGAATTACGAATCTCTGATACCTTTCCACCTAGGGAAATCACGAACGGGAAAGCCTCTTCCAGTGTGAAAACATGCAACAACAAACCTTGAAGTAACGACCAAGAAAAAGGAGACCTGGGATGAATTCCAAGAGTACCGTTTTAATCGTCGATGATGAAACCGGCCCGCGTGAGTCGCTGAAGTTGCTTCTCAAGTCCCACTACAGAGTGGAGGAAGCGGACGGCGGTCTTCGGGCGATGCAAATCATTCGAAAGAGGACGGTCGATCTGGTCACGCTGGACTTAAGGATGCCGGGGATGGACGGGGTCGCCGTATTGAAGTCGATCAAAGAGTATAACCCTCATATCGAGGTCATGATTATCACCGGGTACGGCGCCGGAAATCAGGGGAGCGCCGCCGATTTGGTCCGGCTCGGAGCAAGAAGCTATTACACCAAGCCGTTCAATGTTCCACAATTGATGGTCGAAATCGCTCAAGCCATCGACAGCAAGAAAAAGCTCGATCGCTCCAGAATCCCATCGATCGAAAGCGCTTTGTACAATCGAAGGAGCCGCTTCCGAATCCCAATGATTTCGATTTCGAGCCTCACCCGGCTCGGGATACATCCGACGAGCGACATTTTGGTCCAGGACATCTGTACCCACGGGATCGGAATCCTTTGTCCGGAGAAATTCCAAAAAGGGGAGTTCGTCCGTGTCGAGGTCATTTTTGGAACCGATCGAGGAAAGACAACAACCGAATCGATCGTGGGAGAGGTGGCTTGGACAAGCCCTTTGCAAAATGGAATCACCTATGCGATCCACATCCGCTTTGATCGGATCGGGAAGGAAAATCCGAGACTGCTTGAGTACATCAAGCATCATGAAGAGATGAACTCACCCCCCCTTTCTTAGAACCGGGGTGATCGTCACTCTTTTTTTCGAAGCGCCAAAAGCCGTTCGGCGGCGGTGAGCGCCACCCGGATGACATTCTCTTCGCCCGCCCGCAGCCGCTCCGGCGTGATCTTTTCTTCTTTCTTCCTCCTTCGATTCACCACCCCCGTGATCACCCCCCCCTTCAGGCCGAGCGCGGCGCACATCGTCAGCAGCGTCGCCGACTCCATTTCGAAGTTGAGAACGTGCAGCCGCTTCATCTCCTCGGTCAACCCCCGCAGCCGCCGCAGCAGGTAATGGGAAAAGCCGTCAGTCCGCTCCTCCCCGGCATAAAAGGTATCTGAAGAGGCGGTGATCCCGACATGGGTGGAGATCCCCTCCCGTTCGTGTCGCCGCGCCGCATCGATCAGGGCGATGAGAACTTCCGGGTGAGAGACCGCCGGATACTCGATCGGGGCATAATGGGTGGAGGCGCCGTCGAGGCGAACCGACGCGGTGGTGACGACGAGATCGCCGATGTTCATGCCGGGCTGGATCGCGCCGGCGGTCCCGACGCGGAGAAAAATTCGAACGCCGAGCTTGGCCAGCTCTTCGACGGCGATAGAGGTCGACGGCCCGCCAATCCCGGTGGAGGTGACGAGAACCTTTTCCCCGGCCAGCGTTCCCAAGAAGCTTCGATACTCCCGCTTCCAGGCGAGCTCCACCGCTTTCTCCCCGCTCCGCGCTTCAATCTGCGCGGCGATTTTGGGGACGCGAAACGGATCTCCCGGAAGGAGGGCCAGCGCCGCCCCCTTCAACATGCTCCGGGAAAGATCGAGATGGTAGACGTTGGCCATTTTAATCGATTGCGCCGCGGCGTTGGACGACGATCTCTTTGATCACGGTCACCGGCGCGAGATGGAGGAGATCAATGATGATCTTCCCGATGTCGGCCGGCGGGATCATCTCTTCCGGCGGCACCGAGGCGCTGGCCACCATCGGCGTCGCCACAAAACCGGGGCAGATCGCCGTCGCCCGGATTTGATGCGCGATCCCCTCTTCCAAGAGACTCTCGGTAAATCCGATGACGCCAAATTTGGACGCGGAGTAGGCGGATGCCCCTCCCATCCCCTGCTTCCCGGCCAACGAGGAGATATTGACGATATAACCGGAGCGTTGCCGCTTCATCACCGGCAGGACCGCCTTCGTGCAGAGGAAGGTCCCCTTCAGATTGATCGCCTGAACCCGATCCCAATCTTCTTCACTGATCTCTTCGATGGCGCCCCATTGGCCGACGCCGGCGTTGTTCACCAGGAGATCGACCTGGCCCCATTTATCGATCGTCTCCCGGACCATCTCATCGACCTGAGCCGCCACCGAGACGTCGGCCGGGACGGCGATCAGGCGATCCTCCCCTTTCACTTCTTTCTTCAACTCCGTCAGAGCGCGGGAAAGTTTGTTTTTGTTCCGGGCGGAAATCGTCACCCGCATTCCTTCGGACAACGCCGCTTGGGCGACGGCGTAACCGATTCCGCTGCTTCCCCCGGTAATGATGGCGACTTGATCTTGTAGATGCGACATGGTCCCCATTCTGCCATTGAACCGGTCTCCGAGTCAAATCAATCTCCGGTTCGACCCCTCTCTGGAATGAAACGACGAGATGGATTATAATGTCGGCACGATCGATCCCCAATGAGAAGGAGCCGAACCGTGGAGCGTGATCCCCTCCTCTACCGTACCATCCCAGCGAGCGATCGCTCTCTTTTGATCTCTTTTGGAGAGGAGATCTCTTTGGCGTTTCATCAACGTGTGCGGGCGCTCACCGAACGCTTGCTGAGGCAGCCCCCTGACGCCATCCTCAACATTCATCCGGCCTACAGCTCCCTCCTCATCACTTTCGATCCGCTCCGCGCCACATTTCAAGAGATCGAGTCGTCCGTCCGGAATTTCCTGATCGATACGACGGCGGAGCCGCCGGCTTCCCCCCGCCGGATTGAAATCCCCGTCTGCTATGACGAAGCATTCGGACCCGATCTCTCCGATGTGGCCTCACTGAACGGACTATCGACGGAGGAAGTGATTCGCATTCACCTCTCCGGAGAGTATTACGTCTCCTTCATCGGGTTCACACCCGGATTCGGTTATCTCGGCGGGATGTCGCCACGAATCGCAGCGCCGCGCCTGGCGACGCCGCGGAGACGCGTGCCGGCCGGAAGCGTGGCGATCGGGGGGAATCAAACGGGAATTTACCCGACCGCCACCCCCGGCGGGTGGCGGATCATCGGGAGGACCCCGCTTCGACTTTTTGTTCCCGACAGAGACCCTCCCTCCCTGCTCGCGCTCGGAAGGGAGGTCCGGTTCAGGAGAATCTCCCGCGCGGAATTCGATGAGATCCACCCACCTTGAAAAGAGATCGATGCTGAGAGTGATTTCACCCGGATTTCAAACCTCCGTTCAAGACGCCGGCCGGTTTCACTTCGCCCACCTGGGGGTCTCCCAGTCCGGGGCGGCCGATCCGGTCGCCTTTCGGCTCGGAAATCGGTTGGTCGAAAATCAGGAAAATACCCCTTCACTGGAGATGACCCTCCTCGGAGGAACGTTCGAATTCGAAGAGGATCGTCTCATCGCCCTCACCGGCGCCGATTGCGGTCCGACGCTCGGTCAACAGTCGATCCCGATGTGGACCACGATCCCGATCCGCGCCGGACAGAGATTAGAATGCCGCGCGATGCAAGAGGGGGCCCGAACGTATCTTTCTATCCAGGGAGGAATTTCCGTTCAGAAGGTCATGGAGAGCGCAGCGACGCATCTCCAGACCGGCCTCGGCGGATGGCACGGCCGGGCGATTCAAAAAGGAGAGCGGCTTCCCCTGGACGGGTCATTCCATCCGAGCGCGTTTCGTCTTCAATCGGTTCCGAACACACTGCAACGATATTTGCAAGAAAGGACAAAGATCAAAATCACACGGGCCCCGCAGACCGATCTTTTTCCTGACTCATCGTTGAAGGTCCTGACGACCGCATCCTATGTCGTCTCCGAATCGTCGAACCGCGTCGGCCTGCGTCTTACGGGAAAACCGATCGACCGGGAAAAGAAAGAGGAGTTGATCACAGAGGGAATTTCGCTCGGGGCGATCCAGGTTCCGGCCGACGGTCAGCCGATCCTCCTGTTCGTGGAGCATCCGACCGCCGGAGGGTATCCGAAAATCGCGAATGTCATCTCCGCCGATCTCTGCAAAGTGGGACAGCTGAAGCCGCGGGATGAAGTCCACTTTCAATTTGTCGACGTTGACGAAGCGATCCGGCTTTACCGAAAACAAGATCGCCTCTTAACCGACACCCCTCTTCAAAGGGAGCTGAATTTCTGATGGCCCGGACAATCGATCTGAATGCGGATGTGGGCGAGCGGCCGGAAGCCCTTGCGGATGGGAGCGAAGAGGCGATCCTCCGGTTGGTTTCGAGCGCCAACATCGCCTGCGGCGGCCATGCGGGTGATGCCGAGACGATGGCGCAGGTGATCCGGCTCTGCATGAAATACGGCGTGGCGGTCGGCGCCCATCCCGGCTATCCGGACCGCGCCCGCTTCGGCCGGGAACGCTTGTCGTCGTCGCCCGAAGCGATTCAAGCCTTTGTCTTCGAACAGGTTAAAACACTGGGAGAGAAGGCGGCCTCCCTCGGAACCGGGGTGCGCCATGTCAAACCGCACGGCGCCCTCTACAATACCGCGGCGCATGATCGCGCGACGGCGGAAGCGATCGCGAAAGGGGCGGCGCGATGGCGGGACGATCTCACGCTGGTCGGTCTGGCCGGATCGTTGATGTTGACGGTCTGGACCGAGATGGGATTTCGAACCGCCGGAGAGGCCTTCGCCGATCGAGCGTATGAATCGGACGGAACCCTCCGCTCCCGGAAAAAGGAAAACGCCCTCATCACCGATCCGGCGCAGGCCTGCCGGCAAGCCCTTCGGATCGTCCGGCAACGCTTCGTCCTCTCCACGGAAGGGGTCGAGGTGCCGGTCGATGCGAAGACCCTCTCCGTTCACAGCGATACCCCGCAGGCCGCATCGATCCTGCTTGCGCTTCGCGGGAGGTTGGAAAAAGAGGGAATCGGCGTGAAAGCGCTCTCTTGACCCTACTCCCTTCGAGCTATTGTCCTTTTTTTAGAATTGTCTCATGATAGGGGCGATCTTTCCTTATATAAGGAGGGGAACCCTTTATTGCTTTAGATGATCCGACCATTGAAGCTTGTTCCGCAATGGAGTTATTCACATGGCCACTGAGCGCCATCCCGATCCAAGTGAGACCGTCAGACAAAAAGTCCTTTCAATCCTCCGCGCGTTTGTCGCCGAGCTTGGGATGGAACAGGCCGCTCACGCTGTTTCGTTAGACGCCTCCCTCGATCGGGATCTCGGTCTGGGAAGTTTGGAGCGGGTCGAGCTCATTCTTCGGATCGAAAAAGCGTTCTCGGTCCGGATTCCGGAGCATCTGGTTGCGGAGGCGAGGAGCCCGCGCGATCTGGCTGGCGCCGTTCTCCGTTCCGAGGCCCCCGGCCGCCCCCTCTCCTTGGAAAGGATCCAAACGATCGGCGCCGCCACGCCCCCCCCCGCCTCCGCCGCCTCGCTTCCGGAAGTCCTTCTGAGCCGGGCGGAGAGAGAGGCCGATCGCCCCCATATCTACCTTCCGCAGGAAGACGGAACCGAACAGAAGATCACCTACGGCCAGCTCGTCGACGCCGCCGGCGCCGTGGCGCAGGGACTTTTGGAGCAAGGGCTCCGCCGCCATGAGACGGTGGCGCTGATGCTCCCGACCGGCTCCGACTTCTTCTTCACCTTCTTCGGCGTCCTCTTCGCCGGAGGGATCCCCGTTCCGCTTTATCCTCCCGTTCGGATGGACCAGATCGAGGAGTATGCCCGCCGTCAGATCGCCATCCTGCAGAAGGCCGGTGCCCGATTCCTGATCGCCTCCGGCCGGGTGGAGGGATTGGGGCATCTTCTCCAGCCGATGGTTCCGGGTTTAACCGATGTGACGACGTTTGAAGCGTTGCGCCGCGCCGCTTCGGAGCGGCCGAAAGTCGATCTCCGGGCGGAGGATCCGGCGTTGATTCAATTCACCTCCGGAAGCACCGGCCTTCCCAAAGGGGTGCTGCTCGCCCACGAGAATATCCTCGCCAACATCCGCGCCATCGGGCAGGCCGCCCAGATTGGACCGGGCGATGTCGGGGTCAGCTGGCTTCCGCTCTATCACGACATGGGTCTGATCGGCTCCTGGCTCGGCGCCCTCTACTTCGGCATCCCGATCACGATCCTCTCGCCGCTGACCTTTCTGACCCGGCCGGAGCGATGGCTCTGGGCGATCCACTATCATCGGGGGACCCACTCCGCCGCGCCGAATTTTGCCTATGAACTTTGCGTCCGTAAGATCGACGAGCGCGCGATCGAAGGACTCGATCTGAGCTCCTGGCGGGTCGCCTTCAACGGGGCCGAGCCGGTCAGCCCCGAGACACTCGAGCGATTTACGAAGCGGTTTGCTCCATACGGCTTCCGGAAGGAAACTTTTTTTCCGGTTTACGGGCTGGCCGAGTCGTCGGTCGCGCTGACCTTCCCCCCCGTCGGCCGGCCGCCGCGGATCGATCTGATCACCCGCGAAACCTTCGAGCGAGAACGAAAAGCGGTAGCGGCCACTCCCACCGAGCCGTCTCCGCTTCGATTCGTCTCCTGCGGCGCTCCCCTTCCGGGCCATGCGGTTCGCATTGTCGATGCGTCGGGTCATGAGGTGGGGGAACGGACCGAAGGGGCGCTGCAATTTCGCGGACCGTCGACAATGAGAGAATATTATCGTGATCCGGAAGCGACCGAGAAAACCTTCCAAGACGGCTGGTGCGACTCGGGTGATTTCGCCTATCTCGCGGAGGGAGAGCTCTTCGTGACCGGCCGCCGCAAAGACATGATTATCAAGGCGGGCCGCAATCTTTACCCCCAAGAGGTGGAAGAAACGGTAGGAGAGATTCCCGGAATCCGCCGCGGACGGGTGGCCGCCTTCGGCATCACCGATCCGGAAATCGGAACGGAAAAGCTGGTCGTCGTTGCGGAGACAAGGGTGGAGAAAGAAGAAGCGCGGCGCCGGTTGATTGGCGAGGTCATGGAGAAGGTGGCCGCCGTCACCGATATCCGTCCCGATATTGTCTCGCTGGTTCCCCCGGACACGATCCCGAAGACCTCCAGCGGCAAACTTCGCCGCGCCGCATTGCGGAGCGCCTACCTGAAAGGAGAGATGGGTCCGCCGCGCCGTCCCGCCGCGTTTCAGATCGCCCGGATATGGTTCTCCGGTCTCGGCGCCCGTTTGAAGCAGGCTTTCTCCTCGTTCGGCCGTCTGGTCTATACCGTTTATGTCGGATCGATCGCGCTTCTGACCATTCCCCCCGTCTGGGCGGCGATGCTCCTTCTCCCGGAGGGGAAGATGCCGGCGCGGCTTTCTCATGCCTGGTCGCGCCGATTCTTCTCCTGGATCGGTTGTCCCGTGACGGTGGAGGGAAGCGCGCATCTCTCGCAGGCCGGCCCGTCCGTTCTGGTCGCCAATCACTCCGGCTACCTCGATGCGGTCGTCTTGATGGCGGCGCTTCCCCCCGGTTTTCGCTTTGTGGCCAAGCGGGAATTGATGCAGGCGCCGATCATTCGGACCGTCATTAAAAAGGCGGACCATTTGACGGTCGATCGGCTCGACTTTACCGAAAGCGTCACGACCACCCGCCGAATCGAGGAGGCGCTCCGGCAGGGCCACTCCATTTTGATCTTTCCGGAAGGGACCTTCTCGCGATTCCGGGGGATCCGTCCGTTCCGATTGGGGGCGTTCAAAGTCGCCGCGGAAACCGGACGGCCGATCTGCCCGGTCGCCATCCGGGGCGCCCGCGAAGTTCTTTGGCCCGGCCGTTGGATCCCCCGCCGCGGACCGATCCGGGTGACCATCGGCAAGCCGATCCATCCCGAGGGAAAGGACTGGCGGCAGATCGTCCGACTGAGGGATCTTGCCAAAGCCGAGATCGTCCGCCACGCCGGGGAACCGTCGATCGACCTGGTCGCCGCGGGGATTGCGAAAGAATAAAATCGGGCGCGATGCGATCCGCCTTCTATCAGGTCAGGCCGATTCCTCTGGCCTCCTCCGGAAAGAGCCGGCGCGACACCTACATGTCTACCTCTTAGATTTTCTCTTCTGAAATACTGGTCGAATTAAGATTAAAGGAGAAGGATTCGGATTTTGAATCTTTCTAGACTGAAGCTCCAGAATGGATGTAATCTGTCCTGATCGGCAGACGGGGTTTTCTCTGCTTACGATACACTCTGATACTTTTTTGACGAATCGTTATCATCAATCTCGAAGGCTCACGACGTTATTATTTGCGCCCTTAATAATTTCCAATAACTTACGATTGGCATTCGATTTGCGTTGCGTCCCTATCACATCAACGTTCCGGAAGCGGCACTGGTTGACCGATCAACGAAGAAGGGATGATGTACAGCAGGCCGGGCTCGGTCTTCGAGCTTCTCAAGGTCATCGGCTTGCTCACGATCCGCCCCCTATAGTGGACGCGAGAAAGAACAGGAGGTGAAGAGATGAGTGGAGAGTTCTTCTCACGCGGGTTTCGCGGTCGCCGCCGGAAGAGTGAGCTCAGCGAAAGACTCCCGCCGGGACAATATCTTGAGCGGGACTTTCCCGTCCTTTCGGCAGGGCCGACACCGCAGACGCCTCTCGCGAACTGGGATTTCTCCATTGTCGGGGAGGTCGATCAGCCAAAACGCTGGAGCTGGGATGAATTTCATACGCTCCCCCGCGAGACGATCACCCGGGACATTCACTGTGTGACCAAGTGGTCGAAGTTCGATACCCACTGGGAAGGGGTCTCCCTAGATACCCTGCTCGCGCAGGTCGCCACGGCGGCCGATTACGTGATCGCCTTCTGTGACGGGGGCTATACCACCAATCTGCCGCTGGAAGAAGTGACGGGAGGGAAAGCTTGGATTGTCGATACCTATGAAGGAGAGCCGCTGGCGCCCGAGCATGGCGGTCCGGCCCGTTTACTGGTTCCCCACCTCTACTTTTGGAAGAGCGCCAAGTGGGTGCGCGGCCTGCGTCTGCTCGACGAGGATGAGCCCGGTTTCTGGGAGTCGTTGGGCTACAACAATCACGGTGACCCATGGAAAGAAGAACGCTACTGGGGCGACTGAGCTGGCAACTCGGCGAGGTGGTGGCCACGCGGCCGGAAACCGCCAGGACGAAGAGCATCACACTCGATCTCCCCGGCTGGAGGGGGCATCGAGCGGGGCAGCACGTCGACGTGCGGCTCACGGCGGAAGACGGCTACCGGGCCGAGCGCAGCTACTCCATCGCCTCTCCGCCCGAGGAGGCGCCGCGGGTGACCCTCACCGTCGAACGGCTCGATGACGGCGAGGTCTCCCCCTACCTCACCGAGGAGCTGCGCGTCGGCGACAAATTGGAGCTGCGCGGCCCGATCGGAGGCTACTTCGTCTGGGAGGCCGAGATGGGGGGGCCGCTCCTGCTGGTAGCGGGAGGATCGGGGATCGTGCCGTTGATGGCGATGCTGCGCCACCGGGCCGCTGCGGAGAGCACGGTGGCGACCCGCCTGCTCTACTCGTCGCGCTCCCTGGAGGAGGTGATCTACCGGGACGAACTCGACCGGTTAGTGAAGCGCAGCGCGATGCTGGCGGTGGCGCAAACGCTGACGCGCGCGCAGCCGCCCGGATGGACCGGCTACTCCCGGCGGATCGATCTTCAGATGCTGCGCGAGGTCGCCTGGCCGGTGGCGCAGCGTCCGCTGACGTTTGTCTGCGGCCCGACCCCCTTCGTCGAAACGGCCGCGGCCATTCTCGTGGAGCTTGGACATGAACCGGCCCGCATCAAGACGGAACGATTCGGACCGACAGGAGAAAAGCATGATGGAGAATAAACTCGACGGCAACGCCGCCGCGGGCAACTTGGAAGAGATTTTCCCCTTTGAAATGACCCTCGCCCAGGCCACCTGCGCGGGCTGCGGCGCCCACGATGTGATCGGCGCGGCCGGCGCCTACATGCACGGGATGGGGACGATCATCCGCTGTAACAGATGTGATGCGGCGCTCATCCGCGTCGCGCATATCAGGGGTCACTACTTGCTCGATATGCGAGGTGTAAGTGTCCTTCAAATGAAAGAAGGATAAGGCCAACCCTTTTGCGCAATGCGCTACCGACTCAACGCCTGGGCACGCACACACTAAAAATCCAAACCGACTCAAAAGGAGGAGACCATGGCCCAGACCAGTCCGAGACGACAGAGCAGCGAGCGAGTCGCTGACAAGGATGCGATTCACCCGTTTCGTGTGACTTTTTCGGATACGGAGCTTGCCGAATTGCGCAAGCGCATCAAAGCGACAAAGTGGCCTGAGCGGGAAACAGTCGCCGATGCCTCGCAAGGGGTGCAGCTCGCGACGATGCAGCAGCTCGCACGCTATTGGGCGACCGAATACGATTGGCGCAAGTGCGAGGCGAAGCTGAACGCCCGGCCGCAATTCATCACCGAGATCGATGGGCTCGACATTCATTTCATCCACGTTCGATCGAAACATAAAAATGCCTTGCCGCTCATCGTCACGCACGGATGGCCCGGCTCGATCATCGAGCAGTTGAAGGTCATCGATCCGCTGACGAATCCCACGGCCCATGGCGGGAGTGAATCGGACGCTTTTGACGTCGTGATCCCGTCGCTGCCGGGCTACGGGTTTTCAGGAAAGCCGACGACTCCGGGTTGGGATCCCATTCGGATCGCACGCGCCTGGATCGCGCTGATGAAACGCCTCGGATACACGCGATTTGTGGCCCAGGGAGGCGATTGGGGGGATCCCGTATCGGAGCAGATGGCGGTGCAGGCCCCCCCGGAGTTGCTCGGCATTCATTCCAACATGCCTGCCGCCGTACCCCCCGACGTTGCGAGGGCACTCCAATTCGGCGATCCGCCGCCGTCCGGTCTCTCCGCCGACGAAAGACACGCGTACGACCAGCTGGACTTTTTCTATAAGAACGGCCTCGGTTACGCCATCGAGATGAAGAACCGCCCACAGACGCTGTACGGGATTGCGGATTCACCCGTCGGCCTCGCCGCCTGGATACTCGACCACGACGCACGTAGTTACGCGCTCATCGCACGCGTTTTTGACGGTCAGCGTGAGGGCCTTACGCGAGACGATGTCCTCGACAACATCACGCTCTATTGGTTGACGAACACGGCGATCTCTTCGGCGCGCCTGTACTGGGAAAACAAGTTGGTCTTTTTTGCGCCGATGGGAGTTTCAATTCCGGTGGCCGTGAGCGCCTTTCCGGACGAGCTCTATCAAGCCCCGCGGAGTTGGGCGGCGCGCGTGTTTCCCAACCTCATCCATTACAACAAGCTCGACAAAGGCGGGCATTTTGCGGCGTGGGAGCAGCCGCAGCTCTTTTCAGAAGAGGTGAGAGCGGCGTTCAGGCCGCTGCGCTGATTGGAACCAGGGGGACGGTGCGCAGTTCGTGGCCGCTTTTCCCACATCACACACGGCAACATCCACGCGCTCGATATTCACTTCATACACGTCCGATGAGCATGCAATGTCCGAAGGGAGCATGGGAGGAGTGTGGGCCTTCTGTTGGGGGTTGGCTGCGGCGTCCGGCGTCCTTGGAGGGGCAGTACTCGGGCTGATAACGCGCCTCCCGCACCGGGCCATCGCCGCCGTCATGTCGCTCGGCGCGGGGGTGCTGCTTTCAGTCGCCTCGATCGAGATCGCGGCCGAGGCGCTCAAGCTGGCCGGCGCGGCATCCACGGTCGGCGGAATGATTGCCGGTGCCGCCACGTTCAGCATCGCGAACGCAGCGCTCTCAACCGCCAAGGACCGCAAGCGCTGCGGAGAATGCAAGCCGCAGCCCTCGGAAGCCGAGGCGCCGGGCAGCGGCACCTCGATTGCGCTCGGCACCGCGCTGGATGCTGTGCCGGAGGCGCTGGTCCTCGGCGTCACCCTGCGGGCCCATGGACCCGATCTGGCACTGGTCATGGCGCTCGCGCTCTCGAACTTGCCGGAGGCGCTTTCCGGGACGGCCGGGATGCGCCTCGCCTCGCGCTCATCTACTTACGTGCTGAGCTTATGGAGCGGTATTGCGCTCGGGACTGCGGCGACGACGACGCTTGCCTTCTACCTCCTGAGCGATCTTGGCCCTCAGGTGACGGCAATCCTCAAGGCATCCGGAGCCGGGGCGCTCATCGCGATGGCGGCTGAAACGATGATCCCGGAGGCCTTCCACAATGGACCCCGCTATTCCGGCGTTCTCGCCGCTTCGGGCTTCTCAGCCCTCATCCTTCTCGGCGAACTCGCCGGGTGAGCCGAGTGCGACAGGAAATGCGCCGCGTCAGATCAGACATCGCAAAGAAAACAGCCCCTCTTGGGTGACGGCGAACGGGGTTAGTAATCCGACATGGGGTGGTGCGCGCCGTCTTCCCACTTTTCATCTTATGATATCTTTTGCACAAATCGTTTCTTATCGCATTTCAGAGTCCTTGCCGAGTCCTCTCTTGAAGTTTCACCTGAAAACGGATTACGCTTTCTATAAGGAAAGGAAGCTTAATCACAGGTGAAGTCATGACGAACGCCGAAATCGCCAAGACCCTTCGGGAAATCGCCTCCCTGCTCGACATGCAAGGGGTTCCTTTCAAGCCGCGCGCCTATGAAAAGGCGGCCCATGCCGTCAAAATCACCGACCTCTCCGTTGAAGAGATCTACCGGCGGGACGGCCTCAAGGGATTGACAGAAATTTCCGGCGTCGGAGCCGGCATCGCCGAGAAGATAGCGACCTTGATCCAAACTGGGAGACTCCCTTACCTCGAGGCGCTGCGTGAGAAGAGCCCGGTCGATCTCGCCCGTCTTTCCCTCATCGAGGGACTGGGGCCGAAAACGATCAACACCCTCCACGCACAGATCGGTATTCGAACGGTCGAAGATCTAGAGCGGGCCGCATTGGCCGGAAAGATCCGGGAACTTCCTCGCTTCGGAGAGAAGAGCGAGCAGAAGATCCTCAAAGGGATCGCCTTCCTCAAAAGCGGAGGCCGGCATCTGCTTGGGGCGGTCCTCCCGTTGGCCAACGACATTCAGGCCCGCCTGGAAATGGTGCCGGGGGTGAAACAGGTGGCGGTCGCCGGATCGATTCGCCGCCGGATGGAGACGGTCGGCAACGCCGATTTACTCGTGATCTCAAACGACCCCGATCGAGTGATGGACTATTTTGTCGGCATGCCGGAGGCGATTTATATCCATGCCAAAGGACCGACCCAATCGCGTATCAAGCTGAGCAACAGGATGAATGTCGATCTGCGCGTCGTTTCTGAGGAGAGCTTCGGCGCCGCCCTTTGCTATTTCACCGGCAGCAAGGCCCACAACATCGCGCTTCGAGAAATCGCGATTGCGAAGCAGCTCAAATTAAACGAATATGGCGTCTTTCGTGAGGACCGGCCGATTGCGGGACGAACCGAAGAGGAGGTCTATGCCGCCCTCGGCCTCCCCTTCATCCCACCCGAGCTTCGGGAAGATGCCGGAGAGATCGGCGCCGCCTTAGTGGGGGCCCTCCCGGAGTTGATCGACTATCATAGTCTGCGCGGCGATCTTCAGATCCAAACGAACTGGACCGACGGGGCCCATTCGATCGAAGAGATGGCGGCGGAGGCGAAGCGCTTGGGGCGGGAATATATCGCCATCACCGATCACACGAAGAGCCTCACCGTAACGAAAGGGGCGGACGAAGAGAAGCTCCGCCGGCAGATGGCCGCCATCGATGCATTGAACAAAAAACGAAGCGGCATCACACTCCTGAAAGGAGCTGAGGTGAATATCCTGAAAGACGGCCGCCTCGATATCTCCAATGAGACCCTCGCCCAGCTCGACGTCGTCGGGATTTCCGTCCATTCCCATTTCGGCCTGCCGCGGGAGGAGATGACCCGCCGGGTCATCCGCGCCATGAAAAACCCCCATGCCGATATCCTTTTTCATCCGACCGGACGGAGAATTCAGCGGCGCGAGCCGGTCGATATCGACATCGATGCGGTGATCCAGACCGCGAAAGAAACCGGAACGGTGCTGGAGATCGACGCCTATCCCGATCGGTTGGATTTGAAGGATGAGCATATCCGGAAAGCGGTCGAAGCGGGGGTGAAGCTGGTGATCGACTCCGACGCCCACCACATCCGCCACCTCTCTCACCTTCACTTCGGAATCGGCATGGCCCGCCGCGGATGGGCCGAGCGCTCCGATATTCTCAATACCCTCGGACGCAATGAATTCCTCGAATCGCTGAAAGACGGACGAAGAAATCATCGGCGCGCCGCATGAGCCGGCCCTTTTTTAAGCTCCCCCTTTGTTGACTATCACACCAATCACCCGAATCGACATCATCTTCTCAGCGGATTGTTTCCATTCCTTACTACTTCTTAGAATAGAAGAAATCGCTTTGACAATTTAGAGAGGTCAACCATGGCCATCGCAACGATCAATCCGGCGACAGGAGAAATCATCAAAACCTTTGCCCCGCTGACCGATCCGCAGATCGATGAAAAGATCGGAAAGGCCGAAGAGACCTTCCGATCCTATCGCTGGAGTTCCTTCGCCGACCGGGGAAAATGGATGCTTCAGGCCGCCCGAATCCTCGAAGAGGAACAAGATCGGTTCGGGCGGATGATGACCCTCGAGATGGGAAAACCGATCAAGGCCGCCAAAGCCGAAGCGCTCAAGTGCGCCTGGGCCTGCCGTTATTATGTCGAAAATGGGGAGCGATTTTTAGCCGACATCGAGATCAAGACCGATGCGACACGGAGCGATGTTCACTTCCAGCCGCTCGGTCCGATTCTCGCCGTCATGCCGTGGAACTTTCCCTTTTGGCAGGTCTTCCGATTTGCCGTCCCTGCCCTGATGGCGGGGAACGTTGCCCTCCTCAAACATGCCTCCAATGTGCCGCAATGCGCTCTCGCGATTGAGGAAATCTTCACGCGCGCCGGATTTCCGGCGGAGGTCTTTCAAACCCTTTTGATCGGATCCGAAGAGGTGGAACATGTGATCGATGATCCGAGGGTCCGCGCCGCGACATTGACAGGGAGCATCGGCGCGGGAAAGGCGATCGGAGGAGAAGCCGGAAGGCGCATTAAGAAAACGGTCCTCGAATTGGGCGGAAGCGATCCCTTCATCATCATGCCGAGCGCCGACCTAAATGTGGCGGTCAAGACGGCCGTCCAGGCCAGGACGATCAACAACGGCCAATCGTGCATCGCCGCAAAGCGATTCATCGTGGCGGAATCGGTCGCGGAACCATTCGAGCGCCAATTTGTTGAGGCGATGAAAAATCTAAAGATCGGCGATCCGATGGATGAGAAGACCGACATCGGTCCGCTCGCCACGGCCGATCAGGTAAAGATATTGGATGAGCAGGTACGAAGAAGTGTGTCCGGGGGCGCCCGGCTTCTGACTGGAGGGAAACCGGTCGATCGTCCCGGATTTTATTATCCGCCGACGGTTCTCACCGACATTCCGAAAGAAACACCGGCTTATCGCGAAGAAATGTTCGGTCCGGTCGCTTCGCTTTTCCGTGTCGCGAATATCGACGAAGCGATTGATCTCGCGAACAATACCATCTTCGGCCTCGGCAGCAGCGTCTGGACGAACGATCGCGAGGAACGGGCCCGCTTCATCGAAGAGATGGAGGCGGGAATGGTCTTTGTCAATGCAATGGTCGCTTCCGACCCCCGTCTTCCCTTCGGCGGGGTGAAGCAGTCCGGTTATGGAAGGGAGCTGAGCGACTTCGGAATCCGGGAATTCGTCAACATCAAAACCGTCTGTATCAAAGAAGGGGGCGAAGGGAATCGGAGTGAAACCGAATAGCGCTCAAAAGAAGCGGGTTCCCTGGCTCCCGCCTCTCCTTGTTCTCCTTCTCATTCCTCTGACAAGCGCTGCGGAGAACTGGCGTCTGGAGGTACTGGGAGGATCGGCTTACCATGCGCGGACACCCCTGACCATCGAGCAACAGGGCGAGGCGGAAATCGACCTCGACGCAAAATACCACACCCGCGGCTTTGAGGCCCCCCCTTACTATTCCATCCGTCTGGGCCGATGGAAGGAAGACCGGGCCTGGGAGTTGGAGATGATCCATGTAAAGCTGTTTTTGGCAAATAAACCGCCCGAGGTGGAGAACTTCTCGATTTCACATGGGTACAATCTCTTCATGCTGAATCGGGCCTGGGAAAAATCAAAGTGGATTTACCGCATCGGAGCAGGCGTGGTCATTGCGCATCCGGAGATCACGGTCCGGGGGAGGAGGCTTCCCGAGGAGAGAGGGCTTTTGGACGAAGGATACGATCTCGCCGGCCCGGCGCTTCAGGCCGCCGTCGCCAGACGATTCGCGCTGACCGAAAAACTCTTCGCCTCACTCGAGGGAAAAGTCACCGCGTCCTACTTCGACGTCCCGATTCGCGGCGGAAGCGCGGAGGGAGCGAACATGGCGCTCCATGGACTGTTCGGATTGGGATACCTCTTCTAAGAAGAAGCGGACCGACCCGGTGCGCTGCCGTCGGAGAGTCCTTATCTTGCCAGCTTCTTGGCGATCACTCTATCCGCCGACCACTTTCCCCCGCCGCAGAGGACCAACGCGGCGCAGATGGTAATGACGAGGAGATGGAATTCGTATCCTTCCCCCGATTGCTTCCCGAACCAATTCATGAAGAAGCCGGTCGGCAAATGAACCAACCAAATCGCCCCGACCATGATCACCGCGAGGCTCGCCGCCACAAAGCGGGTCAGGACGCCGCCGATCAACATCAGGGCGCCGATCGATTCTCCCATGATGACGAGAAAAGCGATGATCCACGGAAGCCCCATCTTCTCCGTAAAGAAACCCATCGTTCCGGAAAATCCGAATCCGCCGTACCATCCCAGCAGCTTCTGAGCCCCGTGCGGAAACATGATGAGGCCCATCATGACCCGCAGGATGAAGTTCGACCAAGAATCATCGGTTTGAAAGAGTCCTTTCATTTTTTTCCTCCTTTGATGGTATTTCCCTCATCCCGCTCGAAGCTATCTTTCAGACGGAGCAGAAGCCCCCGCAGCGTCTTCATTTCGGCGGGAGAGAGGGCCCGTTCGAAGAACGGTTTGATGTAATAAATATGGTTTGGAAAGACCTCTTTGAATTTCTTTTCCCCTTTTCGGGTCAGGCGGATTATCGTCACGCGGCGGTCTTCTTCGGAGAAAACCCGCTCGATCAGGCCTTTCTCTTCCAGCCGGTCCAAGACCCCGGTCAACGTCCCCTTGGTGACCAGCGTCTCCTCCGACAGCTGTTTGCAGGTCATGCCTCGGGTGTCCCCCAATGTGGCGATCACGTCGAACTGGGAAAGGGTGAGTCCCAGGGAGCGGATATGGCGATCATCCTTCGAGAGAAAGGCGTAAAACGCCTCGACCAACGGCCGCAGCACTTTCAGATAAGGCTCATCTCCGGGATCTTTCGGCGCAGGGCTCATGTTCGGCTCCGTCGATGAATAACTGTCCTAATCAGTATAGTTCTAATTAGAACTATGTCAATCATCAATTTTCCGTACTGATAAGAATCCGTTTTGACCGTTCCCGTGTTCCGTCCGGTTTAAAAGCGACCCCTTAAACATTCCCCCTTTGAACCGACCACCCGAACTATAGTACGATAAGAGTGTCCTCCAAAGAGGCGACCGAACTTTGGGAGACGAGACGATTGCAGCCTACCGGCTTCACCCATGATCGCCATTTTCCTTTAACCTTCTCTCTCGGACGGATCAGTCGTTGAACCCTATACTCCCCCGCCCGGCGCGGGTCGAGACCGAACGGCGCCTTCGCATCGCCGTCATTCTCCTCATTTCTTTCTTCTGGCTTCCCCCGGCTGCATGGGGTGAAGAGAAGATCACGGTCGAGATCGAAGGGGTTGAAGGGGCGCTACTTGAGAATGTCCAAGCCTATTTGAGCCTTGAAGAACCCCCTTCCCCCCTCACCGAATCGACCCTCCGCCGCTTCTACCGCCAGGCGCCGGAGGAGATCCATCAAGCGCTTCAGGCGCTCGGCTACTATCAACCCCGGATCGACTCCGAGCTGACCCGCGCCGAAGAGCGCTGGGTCGCCCGGTTCAAGATCGATCCCGGCCCGCCGGTCCGCGTCGCTCGAATCGATCTCACCGTCACCGGCGAAGGGAGGGGCGATTCCGCCTTCGACGAGCTTCTGGCGGAGATTCCGCTCCGGGAAGGAGAGACCTTTCACCACGGAGAATACGAACGGACCAAAGAGATGCTCCAAAATCTCGCGGCGGAGCGGGGCTACTTCGACGCGCGCTTCATGACCCACCGGGCGGCCGTCGATCTCGTGAAAAACGAGGCCGCCGTGGAGATCGGTTTCGACACCGGATCGCGCTACCGGCTCGGCGAGGTCCGTTTTAAACAAGAGGAGCCGGCATTCGATCCCCGCTTTCTCGCCCGTTTCGTCCCCTTCGAGCCGGGAGAGCCCTACCATGCCGATCAGATCCTCGCCCTCAACAGCCTTCTGGTCAACAGCGCCTATTTTGCCCGGGTCGATCTGCGGCCGCTTCGAGAAGAGGCGGCCGATCACACGGTGCCTATCGAAGTGACCGCGATCGCGCGGAAACAATATGCGCTCTCGATCGGGCTCGGCTACGGCACCGACACCGGTCCCCGCGCGATCCTGGGCTGGGATAACCACCGGGTCAACGAATGGGGCCACCGCTTCAGCTCGGAGTTGGAGCTCTCCGTTCTCCGACAAAGCCTGACCGCCGATTATCAAATTCCGCTCCGGCGGCCGGCGACCGACAAGGTCGATCTCCAGGCCGGCATCCAACGGGAGGAGACCGAGACAGCCGAGTCCCGCCTTGCGAAAATCGGGGTGAGCCGCAGCGTTCTGCGGGGAAGCCGTTGGATCGAGACCCTCTTCCTCAATTACCAGTCGGAAACATTCGAAGTCGGCGGGGAGGTGGGACACTCACGGCTCATTCTGCCGGGGGTCACCTGGACCCGCACCCTCGCCGACGGCAGCCTGAATCCCCGCCGCGGGAGCCGCGTCTCCTTCACCGTCCGGGGGACCGACGAGGTCCTCTTTTCCGACATCCGCCTGCTTCAATCGGAAGTGCGCGCGAAGATCATCCGTCCCGTCCGGTCGTCTGGCCGAATCCTCCTTCGGGGAGAGTTCGGATGGACTTCGGTTTCCAATTTCAACGATCTCCCCGTCTCCCTTCGCTTCTTCGCCGGAGGAGACCGGAGCGTCCGCGGCTACGGCTACAACACCTTGGGGCCCGAAAACGAATCGGGCGAGGTGATCGGAGGACGTTACCTCGCGACCGGAAGCGTGGAGTATGACTATCGAATCGCGGAGCAGTGGGGGGTCGCTCTTTTTTACGATATCGGCAACGCCGCGAACGATTGGGATCTCAATCCTCAAGACAGCGTCGGCGTCGGGGGCCGGTGGTATTCGCCGGTCGGACCGATCCGGGTCGATCTCGCCTATGCCCTCGATCGGCCGGGCTTCGCCTTGCGGGTCCACATCAACATGGGGCCCGATCTATGAGGTACCGATGGCTCTGGTTCATCCCGCTACTCCTGATTCTCTTTCTCGGACTCGGAGCCGTGCTCCTCGTCGCCACCGAGCTGGGCGCCCGATGGCTCCTTGCCCAGGCCGGCCGATTTGTTCCGGGAAAGCTTGAGATCGAGCAGGTCGATGGAACGCTTCTCGGCCCCCTTACTTTAAAAGGGGTCGCGTATGTAGACGAGACCCGCCGGCTCTCGATCGGAGCAGCCCGGCTCGCCTGGCGTCCAGCGCACCTGCTCGGCGGGGAACTTTCGATCGAACTCCTGTCGATCGAGGGGGTCGATTACGAACAGGACGCCGAGGAAACCCCTCCCCCTGAAACGGGCGGGAGCGCTCTCCCGTCGATCGACCTTCCGATCCGGGTCGTCGTCTCGAAGGCGACCCTGGACGACATCACCTTTACCTCGGGCGATCAGACCGTCACGGTCGACCATGTCGCGCTCGCCGGACGGATGGATGAACAGGGTCTTCGGATCGAATCGCTCCGAGTCGAAGCGCCCCAATTCGCCGTCTCGCTCTCCGGAAAGGTCGATCCGCGCGGAGCCTATCCATTTGACCTCTCGGCCGACTGGTCCGCCGATCTCCTTCCGGACGCTTCGCTTCGAGGAAAGGGCGAGGCGAAGGGGACATTGGGAAAATTTGCCCTTCGCCACCAACTGACCGCGCCTTTCTCTATCGACACACAAGGGACGGTCCGGCTGGAAGAGGGAACACCGGTGGTCGACCTAACCGGCTCCTGGAGCAAGGCGCAGTGGCCTCTTACGGAAGAGGCGATGATCGAAAGCCATCAGGGAACCTATCAGTTCAGCGGGCCGATTGACGATTATCGTTTCCGCCTTCAAGCCGACCTGCGCGGGCCGCAATTTCCCGAGACCCTATGGGAAATCGAAGGGACCGGATCTCAAAAAATGGCGACCGTCCGTGAAGTGGCGGTCCGGACGCTCGACGGAGAGATTACCGGCAAAGGAGAGATCGCGTGGGCGCCGGAGGTCCGTTGGGCGCTCGCCCTCGACGGGTCAACCCTCAATCCGGGAGCGCGCTGGCCCGAATGGAACGGACGGATCACCTTTCATCTCAACACCGAAGGAAAATTGACCGACGCCGGTCCGGTTGGAACGTTTCAACTCGACGCGCTTCAGGGAGAACTTCGCGGCTACCCGGTCCGCGCGCAGGCCGATCTAAAGGTCGATGGGGAAGCCTACGAAATTGAAGCGCTCGAACTTCACTCCGGATCGGCCCGTCTGACGGCCGCCGGGGAAGTGTCCGATCGCTGGGACCTTCGCTGGAAAATTCAGGCCCCCGATCTCGCCGCCCTTCTCCCCGACGCCGGCGGAAGACTCGCCGGCAGCGGACGGATTCGCGGAGCGCGATCCCTTCCGGCCATTTCGGCCGAGGTCCGCGGAGAAGGATTGCGATGGGCGGAGACGAAGATAAAGCAGCTGCGGTTGAAAGGATCGGTCGATCTTCAAGGTGAAATGCCCTCTTCTATCGACATCGACGTTGAAGGGGTCGAAGCGGCCGGGGAGACGATCACCCGGATCGAGGTGGAAGGAAAGGGCCTCCTTTCGAGCCATGCCCTCCAGGCCGATGCCCGCACACGCGATCAAAGGATCTTCCTTCGGATGGAGGGAGGCGTTGAGGGGAAACGGTGGAAAGGGGCGTTGAGACGATCGGCCTTGCAGGACAAAGCCCTCGGCAACTGGATTCTCGACACGCCGGTTCCGATGATCCTTTCGGCCGACGCGGCTGATGTCGATATGGGATGCTGGCATCAGGAGACGGCCCGATTCTGCATCGCCGGAGCGTGGCAACAGGAACAAGGTTGGCAAACCGAAGGACGCGCCGAGCAGATCCCGCTCGATCTTATCAAATCATGGCTTCCCTCCGAGACAACCCTCTCCGGCGCGCTCGATGGAGAATGGCGGGCGAGCCAACGGGACGGACGGCTTCAGTTCAAAACGAGATGGATTCCCCAACCGGGGACTTTGGTTTACAACGTGACCGAAGAGGAAATGCTCCGCTTCCCCTATGAAGATGCGCTCTTTCAAGCGGAGCTAGAGGATCAGACCCTACACGCCGAGGCCCGGCTGACCCTGACGGGACACGGCGGCCTTCAAGGCGTCGTCACCCTCTCCCCGTTCGATCTCGATGCCGATTGGCGGGAGGGCCGACTTGACGGAACCGTGAAGGCGAGCCTCGACCGTCTGGAGCCGATCACGGCGCTGATCCCGAACGTGACACAATCCGGAGGGGAACTTCGGATCAATTTCGCTCTGGGTGGGACCCCAACCGATCCCCAAGTCACCGGCGAAGCGACCCTGCAGGGAGGGACGGTTCGGATTGCGGCGCTCGGGATCACGCTCGATCCCCTCCGCCTGGCGATTCGAAGCCGGGACCCGGGAACGCTTCTCATCGATGCGGAAGCCGGATCGGGTCCCGGCCGGATCAACGTGAATGGAACAATCGCGATGGATGCCGACCGAGGCTGGCCGGCGCGTCTCTCGATCCGCGGCGAGCGGTTTGAGGCGGTCGATCTGCCGGAGGTGCATCTTCTCGCCTCCCCCGATCTCACCCTGGAGGTGCTGGGACGGCGGATCGAACTGACCGGCGAAGTTTTTATTCCGGAAGCCGAGATCACCCCGCGCGAGCTTCCCGAGGGGGCGGTCCAGGTCTCGGAGGATGTCGTCATCGTTCGCGCCCCCTCGGGAAAGGAAACCGTGGCCGATGCCGCGCAGGGATGGGAGATCCATACCCGCGTGAGGATTCGTCTGGGAGAAGAGATCTCTTTCAACGGGTTCGGTCTCACCGGGAAGATCACCGGTGAACTGCTGGCGACCGACGCTCCCGATCAGCCGACACTCGCGGAAGGAACGTTGCGAATCGAAGAAGGAAAATATCAGGCCTACGGCCAGAAATTAGAAATCACCGAGGGACGGCTCATCTTTGCCGGCCCCACCGACAACCCCGGGCTCGACATCCGGGCGGTCCGAAAAGTGGAAGAGATCACCGCCGGCATTCATGTCAGCGGGACGCTGAAGCGCCCTCAAAGCACCCTCTTCTCCGACCCTCCGATGGACGAGGCGAACACCCTCTCCTACCTCCTCCTAGGACGCCCCCTCAACCAAGCTTCCGGAGAGGAAGGGGATCTGATGACAAAGGCGATCGCGGCCCTCGGCGTGAGGGGGGGGAACCTCCTCGCCAAGCGGATCGGCCGGACCCTCGGACTCGACGATGTCCGTCTGGAGGGAGGCGAAACGATCGAGGAGACGACGCTGGTGATCGGGAGGTATCTGTCGCCCCGTTTTTATGTCAGTTACGGCATCGGTCTCTTTGAAGCGGCCAATACCCTCTCTCTCCGGTACACGATCAGCGAAAAGCTGACGCTGCGCGCCCAGAGCGGCGAAGAGAGCAGCCTCGATCTCCTGTATACACGCGAATACGAATGATCTCGCAAGAACCGTTCCATCCATTTACGTCTTGAAGGCCCTTCCGAGCGGCAATTCACGAAACCGTGATTCCGCTTACAGACTGGAAAAACAAAACCGATTATTCTCACCTTCAATACCGCTGAGGCGGGCCGCTCCTTTCCGGAACGGGACCGCCTCCCTCTTCTCCCCTTATAAAAAAGGAGAACACTATGCTGAACCGCACCCGCTCACTCTCGATATTGACGTTGATGATCACGCTCCTCTTTATGGGACACGCCGCCGCCGAGGCGAAGAAAATTCCAGGAGGCTTTCAAAAGGGAAAACCTGTCAAAGACAAAACCGCAACCGATCTCGACTGCAATGCCTGCGTCTCCGAAGACGAGCTTGATTTCGACCTGACGAAAAAACCGGCCCACGTCGTGATCGTGGCAAAAAAAGGGGGAGACTACACCAGCGTGAGCGAGGCGCTGGCCGACATCGATCCTTCTGCGGACTATCCCTACTTGATTAAGGTGATGCCGGGAATCTACATCGACAATATTGCGATGAAGAGCCACGTCCACCTGAAAGGGGCGGGCCGGGAGGTGACGACGATCCAATCGGCCGCTCCGGACCAGAGCGTGATCGTCCTGAATACCCTGACGAATGTGGCGATCTCCGGCCTGACGGTCACCGGCGGTTTTTTCGGAATCTCCATTGTCGCTTCCTCGCCGACGATCTTGCATAACGCCCTGACCGGAAATCAATTCGGCATGACCAGCCAGAACAACGCGTCGCCCATCATCGCCGGAAATATTATTGCGGACAATACGAACGAAGGAATCGACAATTTCAACAACGCCTCCCCGATGATTCAGGGAAACATCATCACCGGCAACGGCCGCGGGATTCTCAACTCCGTCGACACCACCCCGACGATCGTCGGCAACATCATCCGCAACAATAACGGCGCCGGCGTCCGGAACGTCTCTTCTTCCCCCAACTTGAACGGCAACCTGATCGCCGTGAATACCACCGACGGGATCTCCAGCCAGGGAGGGTCCCCCACGATCATCAGCAACACCGTCTCTGGAAACGGAGGAAAAGGGATTACCAACGAAATCGGCGCGTCGGTGAATATCATCGGGAACACCGTCACCGACAACGGGGAGGAGGGGGTTTTCAATCTCTCGTCTTCGCCGATCATGATCACGCACAATCGGATCACCGGAAACGGCGCGGCCGAAGCGGACATCTTCGTTCATCCGATCAGCACACCGAACATCAGCTTCAATATTTACGACGACATCGACGGGAACACCGGCGTCGGGTCGTTCAACGTCCAATCGGACGGGACGCCGGCGCCTGCGCCGTAGGAAGGATGATTGCAGGGGCGTATTGCAATACGCCCCTGCAAAGAACAACACGAATTTCCCGGACCTGTTCAACGGTCCCTCGGAATGACCCGCTTGAGGACCTTCCCCAGATTTTCAAGCTTGAACGGCTTGGCGATAAATTCGCTGAATCCGTATTCCATGAAAGCGGCCGCCATCGGATCATTCGAATAGCCGCTGGAAACGATCGCCTTGATCTCCGGATCGATCTCACGCAAGGCAAGGATCGCCTCTTTTCCGCCCATCCCCCCCGGCACCGTCAAATCCATGATGACGGCATCGATCGGCGTCTCCGATTCGATCGCTTGCCGATAAAGCGAAATCGCTTCCGCCCCATCCTCGGCAAGGAGCGCCTCGTAGCCGAGCCGGCGCAACAGCTTGTCGAGAACGTCGCGGATGCTCTCCTCATCATCCATCACCAAAATCCTTCCCCGGCCGGTCAGGGATTCGACTTCAGCCGTCTCTTTTCCCTTTGGAAGAGCGGCCTTCGGGAATGCGGGGAGGTAGAGGGAGAATGTGGCCCCTTTTCCCGGTTCGGAGTCAACGGTCATGTGGCCGTCATGTTTTTTGACAATCGAATAAGAGATCGACAATCCCAGGCCGCTTCCCTTCCGTTTGGTCGTAAAGTACGGATCGAAGATCTTCGCAAGGTGATCCTTGGGAATGCCGATTCCAAAATCCCGGACGGCGATATGAACGTAGTTTCCTTCGTGGAGGGGAAGCCCCTTCACCTCGCCGGCCGTCTTGTTTACGGCGCGGATTTCAATGGTGCCTCCCTCCGGCATCGCCTGTTGCGCATTCAGAACCAGATTGTGGATCACCTGGCCGATCTGCCCCTCGTCGATCTCGACCGGCCAAAGCCCCTCCTGAATTGAAAACGCACATCGAACGTTGGAGCCTCTCGTCACGAAATCGGATGCGTCCCGGAGAAGATCGACCAGAGACGCGGTCTTTTTGACCGGGACGCCCCCCTTTGCGAAGGTCAGTAACTGTTGGGCGAGATCTCTCGCCCGCATCGACGCTTTCTCCGCCTGCGCCAGCCGCTCGTAGGGCTCCGACCGTTCGTCGAGCGAGAGCATCGCGAGAGAAACATTCCCGAGGATGGCGGTCAAAATGTTGTTGAAATCATGCGCCACCCCCCCTGCAAGGAGGCCGACCGACTCCAGGGTGCTTGCCCGAAGGAGCTCTTCCTCCATCCTCTGTTTCTCCGTGACATCTCGAAAAACAAGGACCACTCCGATCACTTCCCCTTCCCGATTTCGGATCGGCGCCCCGCTGTCGGCGATGGCGTGCTCCTTCCCGTCTTTCGCGATCAAAACGGTATGATTTGCAAGGGCGACGACATTCCCCGTGGCGAGGACTTTTTCCACCGGGTTTTCGCAATGGGCCCGACTTTTTTCATGAACGATTCGAAAGACCTCCGGCAACGGCCGGCCGATCGCCTCCGCTCGAAACCAGCCGCTGAGCTCCTCCGCGGTCCGGTTGATGAAGATCACGCGGCCCGTCACATCTGTTGCAATAACCCCGTCTCCGATGGAGCCGAGGGTCACCGCAAGACGCTCTTTCTCCGCCGCAAGGGCCTCTTCCGCCTGTTTTCGCTCGGTGATATCGCGAAGAAACCCTTGAAACACGGCGGGACCTTCCAGCGGAATCCGCATGATCGTCAGCTCGACCGGAAACTCGCTTCCGTCGGCCCGCATCCCGGTCGTCTCGATCCGTTGATTTAAAACAGGCCCCGCTCCCGTCTCCAAATACTTCGCAAAAGCGTCCCGATGACGTTTTCTCAAATGCGGCGGGATGATCCGCTCGGCCAGGTTCTGCCCGAGAAGCTCCCCTCTTGAATAGCCGAACGTCCGCTCGGCGGCCGGATTGAATTCGATGATCCTTCCTTCGTGATCGACGGTGATCATGCAATCGAGCGCCGACTCCATGATCGCCCGTTTTCTCGTCTCGCTTTCCCGAAGGGCCTTTTCCGATTCTTTCCGATCGATGAATTGCCCGATCTGGCTCCCGATATTCGATAATATCTCCAAGAGCTCATGATCGGACCGTCTGACCTCCCGGCTGAAAAACTCCATGACACCCGCAACCCCTTCGCCGCTTCGAATGGGAAAGGCCAAGGCCGAGTAAAATCCTGCCTCCGCCGCCTGGACCATCCGGACGAAACCGGCCGCTTCGGTCACACCGGTCAACCAGATCGGCTCTCCCTCGGACCAAACGCGCCCCGGGAGCCCTTCATCGGGCCAAAAAATTTTTTCACGGCTGATCGCTTCGAATTTGGAAAGACCGGCGGCGGCGGGACGCCAGGTCTCAATGCAGGTCAAGACACAAACCTGATCATTCGTCTTCCAGAAAAGGCCAAGATCCCAAGCAAGGCTTTCGCAAAGGACCTGGAGAATTCTCGGAGCGGCCTCGACCAGCGTTCCGGATTCGGCCAGGATGCGGGTGATCGCATGTTCGGCGGCGAGATGGCTCTCGACCCGCTTTCGCTGGTTGATTTCGACCTGAAGATCGAGATTCATCGCATGCAACTGCGCCATGCGATCGATGACCCGCCGCTCCAAGGTTTTATTCAGTCGCCTGACATCGGACTCTGATTCTGGCCGAGGGGGATGGTTCCGAATCAATGCGACGATCCGGTTCAGGCGGCGATCGCTCTCCTGGATAAGGGAGAAACTCGTCTCTCCTGAAAAAGCCTCTCCGCTTTTCTTCCGGTAGCGGATCACTTCTAAAGTTCCACGCTTCGGAAAATCTGCTTCAGGGGCGCCTGCCTCCCCCTCCGCGTAAAGGAAACGGAAGTGCTTCCCATTTAACTCATCGGGGGTATAGCCGAGAAGGGAGGTAAAGGCGGGATTGCAATCGAGGATCACCCATTCTGAGTCGACGGCCACAACGGCATCATTGATTTGGTCTAGGAGAGTCTTGTCGCTCTGTTTTAACGGCTTGCCACCCGATCGCCACTGAGCGGCCTGATTCTTTCGATAGAGAAAGATTAAAAAAGGTGCAAATAAAAGAAGTATAACCCCTGACAAAAATATCATTGAGATCATCTCTGCTCTTATAAACCGCTAAACGGCTGGGATCGATCAAATCCCGTTGGAGCAAAATCTCTTTCAGGGCTCTGGTGCTCTGGTAATACCAGTTTGGAGGTGACGAATATGCGAATCCGCTTGAAAAATCGAGCGGTGACTCATTTTCTATGAAAACGGCAGGCAAATCAATCGGAAAATTTCTGTCGGATAAATTCCTACACGCATCGGCGCAACAACCTTCCTCCGAACATTAGGCCCCGACCCGTTTGACCTCCGTCCGCCGGATCGGCCCCGGCGCGTCGGAGTGACCCGGATCGAGCGCATCGCGCAACCCATCTCCTAAAAAATTAAATGCCAGCATCGTGATGAAAATCGCAAGACTCGGAAAGATGATCAGGTGGGGATAAAACTTGAGCGCCTTCCATCCCTCGTTCGCCAGCGTCCCCCAACTGGCCGCCGGCGGGGTCAGTCCCAGGCCGATGAAGCTGAGGGTCGATTCGGCCAGGATGGCCGAGGGAATCCGAAAGGTCAGCGTGACGATCAACACCCCGACCGTGTTTGGAAGAACGTGTCGGAGAAGAATCCGCGCATGGCTCGCTCCCATCGACCGCGCCGCCTCGATGTAGCTCAACTCCTTCAAGCGAAGAACCTCTCCGCGGATCAGCCGCGCCACGGTGATCCATCCGACCAAGCTCAGGGCCAAGAAGACGCCGACGATCCCCCGGCCGATCACCACCGTAATCAGGATGATCAGCAGCAGATCGGGAAGGGCATAAACGACATCGACCCCCCGCATCATCAAATTATCGATCTTCCCTCCGACATACCCGGAGATCGCGCCGTACAGCGTCCCGAGGACCAACGCCGAGAGGGCGGTGAGGAGGCTGACCGACATCGACACGCGGGTGCCGTAAATCAATCTTGAGAAAAGATCCCGTCCCAGCTCGTCGGTTCCCATCCAGTGGGCGCGGCTCGGGGGGGAGAGACTCTCCGCCGTGTTCTGTAAATCGAACGGATAAGGGGCCGCCGCATTTCCGAAGAGGGCGACGATAAAGAGCAAGGCGATCACCCCCAGGCTCGCCATCGCGAGCCGGTCGTGCTTGAACCGTTTCCAGAACGGATTCCCTTCCAAGTCAGGTCCTACGATAATTTCACGCGCGGGTCGATGAACGTATAAAAAATATCGACCAGAAGGTTCGCGACGACGATCAAGACGGCATAGATGAGGGTCACCCCCATGATCAGCGGGTAATCCCGATTGGTCACGGCGGTGATGAAAAATTTCCCCATCCCCGGAACGGAGAAGATGAACTCGACGACGAACGACCCGGTGACCAACGCCGCCGTCAGCGGGCCCAAGATCGTCACCACCGGGGAGAGGGCGTTTTTCAAAACATGCCGGAAGAGGATCGCCGCCTCGGAGAGCCCCTTCGACCGGGCGGTCCGGACGTAATCCTGCCGGTTCGTTTCGAGGATGCTCGACCGGCTCAGCCGCGCGATGTAGGCCGCCGGCGCGAGACCCAACGTGACCGCGGGAAGGATCGCATAGCGGAAGTCTTCCCAAAGGGCCGGCGGAAAAATTTGATACCGATGGGAGAAGAGATAAACCAGCAACGCGCCGAGGACGAAGTTCGGCGTCGAAATCCCCGCCGTGGCAAGAAACATGCTGAACCGATCCCAGAAGGAATGGGCGGTCATCGAGGAGATCATCCCGGCGATCAAGCCGAACAGAACGGCGATGCCGAGCGCCAGCAGGCCCAACTGGATCGAAACGGGAAGGGTGTCGCCGATGACGTCGTTGACCGTCCTTCCCAGATACTTATAAGACGGCCCCAGATCTCCCTGGACCAATCCCTTCATGTAGAGGAGATACTGCCTGTGGAGCGGCTGGTCGAGATGGTACTTCGCCTCGACGTTCGCCTTGATCTCCGGAGGAAGCTTCTTCTCCCGGTCAAACGGCCCTCCCGGCACGATATGCATGATGAAAAAGGTGAGGGTCGCGACCACCCAGAGAACCGGGATCGCCCAGAGGATGCGGCGAAGAATGAAGGTCAGGATCATTGGGTACCTTTGAAACGGATGATGCGTTGCATCTGAGTCCCAAGGCGACAGTGTATCCTTTCCGCCGACCGAAGTCTAGATTTGATGTAATCCGGAGATCGATCTCTCCCAAGAGCGGTCTCGTCCGATTGAATATTTTTATTCCACCCGCTATGATGGATCGGGTCTATTCTACGTTCTGCCCTCCCCATCTGGAATTCGGAGGATGGGGGTAGACGTTGTCGAGCCGAATGGTGCAGACTAAAAGAAGCGATCAAGCCCGGCTTATTCTGTTCTGAGGGGCGGCGAAGAGGACGAGAGAATCGACGTTGGAGGAGGGCGAATGGATCTGAAAGAGCACGATCTCGATCAACTCTGCATCAACACCATCCGGATGTTGTCCGCCGATGCGGTGCAAAAGGCCAACTCCGGCCATCCCGGCACCCCGATGGGGCTGGCCCCGTTGGGTTATCTTCTCTGGACGCAGTTTTTAAAACACAACCCGAACAATCCCCATTGGCCCGATCGGGATCGCTTTGTCCTCTCGGCGGGACATGCCTCGATGCTCCTCTACAGCTTGCTCTACTTGACCGGCTACGATCTGTCGCTGGAAGAGATCAAGCGGTTTCGGCAGTGGGAGAGCAAGACCCCCGGCCATCCGGAGCAGGGCCATGTCCCTTCCGGCGTCGAAACCACGACCGGCCCGCTGGGGCAGGGATTTGCCAACGGGGTCGGAATGGCGATCGCCGAGCGCTTTCTGGCGGCGCACTTTAACCGTCCCGGCCATTCCATCGTCGATCATCACACCTATGTCATCGCCAGCGACGGCGACATGATGGAAGGGATCGCTTCGGAGGCGGCCTCGCTTGCCGGACATCTTCAACTTGAAAAGTTGATCTGCTTCTACGACGCCAATCAAATCACGATCGAAGGGAGCACCGACCTCGCCTTCCGTGAAGATGTCAAAAAACGTTTTGAAGCGTACGGCTGGAACGTAATCGGCCCCCTGCCCGATGGGAATAATCTTGCGGCGATGTCGAAGGCGATTCAAGCGGCCCAGGCCGAGACCGAGCGCCCGTCTCTCATCATCGTCCGGACCCATATCGGCTACGGAAGTCCGAACAGACAAGACAGCGCCCAGGCGCACGGTGAGCCGCTGGGGGAAGAAGAGGTCCGGCTGACGAAAGAACATCTCGGTTGGCCGACGGAGCCCGACTTCTATGTTCCCGAGCCCGCGCTCGCACATTATCGAAAAACGGCCGGGAGAGGAGAGCGGCTGGAAGCGGAGTGGCAGCGCCGATTCGACGCCTACGCCGCCGCCGATCCCGATCTGGCAAAGGAGTGGCAGCGCATGGTGAAAGGCGAGCGACCGGAGGGGTGGGACTCCGAGATCAAAAAATACCAGCCGAAGGGGGCGACCGCAACCCGGCGCGCCTTCGGAGAAGTGCTCAACCTCACCGCCCCCCGGCTCTCAAACCTGATCGGCGGATCGGCCGACCTCGCCCCTTCGAATGATACCACCCAGAAAGGGCTCGGCGATTTTCTCGCGGGGCATTATGAGGGGCGCACCCTCCACTTCGGCGTCCGCGAGCATGCGATGGGAGGGGCCCTCAACGGAATGGCGCTCCATGGCGGCGTGATCCCGTATGGGGGAACCTTTCTGATCTTCTCCGATTACATGAAAGCCTCGATCCGTCTCGCGGCGCTGATGGAGCTGCCGGTAATCTATATCTTCACCCACGACAGCATCGGCCTGGGAGAAGACGGGCCGACCCATCAACCGATCGAGCAGTTGGCCGGCTTGAGGGCAATCCCGAATCTAACCGTGATCCGTCCGGCCGATGCGACGGAGACCGCCACGGCATGGCGCTTGGCCGTCGCGCGGCGCAAAGGACCGGTCGCGTTGATCCTCACACGGCAGAAAATTCCCCTCATCGATCGAAGCCGGTCCGCCCCGGCCGATCAATTGGAGAAGGGGGCGTATGTCCTGAGCGAGACGGAAGGGCGCGCGGCGGAGATGATTTTGATCGCGACCGGCTCGGAGGTCCATCTGGCGGTGGAAGCGGCGCAGGCATTGGAGAAAGAAGGGGCCGCCGTCCGGGTGGTCAGCATGCCGAGCTGGGAACTCTTCGAGCGGCAACCGGTCTCCTATCGCACGGCGGTCCTCCCCCCGGAGGTCACGGCGCGGATCTCGATCGAGGCCGCTTCGACCTTCGGCTGGGAGCGTTACGTCGGAGGGAGCGGGGCCATGATTGGCTTGAACCGATTTGGCGCATCGGCTCCCGGCGAGGTGGTGATGCGGGAGCTGGGGTTTACCGTGGAAAATGTGCTGGCCCACGCCCGGCCTCTTCTCAACGCCCCTTCCGGGGCCGGCGCGGGAAGGAGGAAAGGGTCATGAAGAAAAATCCGATTAAGGAACTACAGAAGCAGGGCCAGAGCCTCTGGCTCGACAATGTAAATCGCGCCTTGATCACCTCCGGAGCGCTGCAACGGCTGATCGATGAGGGGTTGACCGGACTGACCTCCAACCCGACGATCTTCGAGAAGGCGATCGGAGAGAGCGCCGACTATGACGGGGACATCCGGCGGCTCGTCTCGGAAAGGAAGGAGGTCTCGGAAATCATCGATGCGCTGACGATCAAAGATATCCAGATGGCGGCCGATCTCTTTCGTCCGATTTATGAGAGGACGAACGGCGCGGACGGATTTGTTTCGATCGAGCTGAACCCGGCGCTCGCCCATCAGACCGTAGCAACGATCGCAGCGGCCAAAGCGCTCCACCCCCGGCTGGACCGGCCGAATGTGATGATCAAAGTCCCGGCCACCGAGGCTGGAATTCCGGCGATTGAAGCCCTGACGGCGGAGGGGATCTCGATCAACATCACCCTTCTTTTTTCGCTGGAGCGATACGAGCAGGTGGCGAGCGCCTACATCGCGGGGATCAAAAGCCGGCTCCAACAAGGCCGGCCGGTGGCGTCGATCCGGTCGGTCGCCTCTGTTTTCGTCAGCCGGATCGATACCGCTGTCGATCGGCTGTTGGAAGCGCACATTCAGGAGGCCGGGATCGAGGCGGAGCGGGCGGCGTTCAAGGCCCTCCTCGGCAAAGCCGGCATTGCCAACTCCAAGATGATCTATCAAAAATTCAAAGAGATCTTTCAAGGTCCAGACTTTCTCGAACTCCAAAAGCAGGGGGTCTCTCTCCAACGCGTTTTGTGGGGCAGCACCGGAACCAAAAACCCAAATTACCCGGATCTGCTCTATGTAGAAGCGTTGATCGGACAGGAAACGATCAATACCGTTCCGCCCGCCACCCTCGCCGCTTTTAAAGACCATGGAAAGGTTCGGCCGAGTTTGGAAGAAAACCTCGGCGAAGCGCGCGAGACGCTCCAGAAACTATCCGCAATCGGGATTCATCTCCGACGAATGACCCATGACATTCAGGAAGAAGGGGTGAAGTCGTTCTCGGAGTCATTTGAGAAATTGTTTGCCCGCCTTGCGGAGAAGCGGCGGAACATGCTCGCCAAAAAGATCGCCTGAAGGGTGTGGGGCATGGCGCACCTGGTGTGAGGATCTGAAATCAAAGACTGCCTCCAGCGCCGGCCCCACATACAACCCGCATACAAATAGAAGGAGCAACCGATGCAAATCGGATTTATCGGACTGGGACGAATGGGGGCCAACATGGTGCAACGACTCGCGGAGGGGGGACACGCCGTCGTCGGTTATGATCGAACCCCGGACGCCGTGCAGCAGATCACCCGCCACGGCGCGGTCGGGGCGACCTCCCTCGCCGATCTGATCGGAAAGCTGGAGCGGCCCCGCGCCGTTTGGATCATGGTGCCGGCAGGAGAGCCGGTGGCGGAGACGATCAGCACCCTCCTTCCCCACCTCTCTTCGGGGGATATTCTCATCGACGGCGGAAACTCTTATTATAAGGATGCGATTCAACGGGCGGAGGCCCTACAGAAAAAAGAAATTTCTTTTCTTGATGTCGGAACCAGCGGAGGAATCTGGGGACTTTCAGTTGGTTATTGCTTGATGATCGGCGGGGAAGAAGAGCGCTTCAAGAAACTTGAACCGATTTTCAAGACGCTCGCCCCACCCGACGGTTATCTCTACTGCGGCAAAAACGGGGCGGGACATTTTGCGAAGATGGTCCACAACGGAATCGAATATGCGATGTTGGAAGCCTACGGGGAAGGGTTTGAGCTTTTGAAGGCCTCCCCTTTCGGATTCGACTTCAAAAGGGTGGCGCACCTTTGGAACCAGGGAAGCGTCGTCCGCTCCTGGCTTCTGGAGCTGGCGGAGGAGGCCTTTGAAAAAGATCCCACCCTCTCCAGCGTCAAAGGTTACGTAGACGATTCCGGCGAGGGACGCTGGACGATTTTGGAGGCGGTCGAGCGAGGAGTCCCCGTCCCGGCGATTGCAACCTCCCTCTTCCGCCGTTTTCAGTCGCGCCAAGAAGACCGATTCTCCGACCAGTTTATCGCCGCGCTTCGAAAGGAGTTTGGAGGCCATGGAACAAAATCAAAAAAATGAAGCGCCGCCGCCGGCCGTGGTCTCCGGGGGGATCACCCGGCAGAGCGACTGCGCGGAATCGGTTCCGGAACCGTGCGGCATCATCATCTTCGGCGCTTCCGGCGATTTGACCCACCGTAAGCTGATCCCCGCCCTCTTCCACTTGGACCAAGGGAACCTTCTTCCCGATCAATGGTACGTGGTCGGCATTGGAAGGACCGCGATGGACGACGAAGGCTTTCGTAAAACCGTCGCCCAATCCCTTGAGGCCCTTCCAGCCGCCCGGTCTGCAAGCCCTTCTCCCCGAAACGCCTTCATGAGCCGGTTTTATTATTTGGCCGGCGACTCACATGACCCGGAGTATTATCCCTTTCTGAAAGAACGGCTGATCCAACTCGATCAGAACAACCGAACCGGCGGAAACCGGCTGATCTACCTCGCCACCCCCCCTTCTCTTTATTCTGAAATTATCGGTCAGCTTGGGACGGCGGGGCTCAACCGATCCTCCGGGAAGGGATGGACTCGGATCATCATCGAAAAGCCGTTCGGCGCGGACCTCGAATCGGCCCGGGCGCTGAACCGCCAGGTCCGTGCGGCTTTTCGGGAGGAGCAGGTTTACCGGATCGATCACTTCCTGGGGAAAGAAGCGGTCCAAAACATTCTTTTCTTTCGCTTCGCCAATACGATCTTCGAGCCGATCTGGAATCGGCGCTACATCGACCATGTGCAAGTGACCGCCGCGGAGCGTCTCGGTGTCGAGCGCCGCGCCGGCTATTACGAGAGCGCGGGCGCACTCCGCGATATGTTTCAGAACCACCTGCTTCAACTTCTTTGCGTGGTCGGCATGGAGCCGCCGGCGAGCTTCGAGGCGGAAGCGATCCGGGATGAGAAGACCAAGGTCTTACGATCGGTCCGGCCCATCTCTGCCGAGGAGGTCGATCGGTTTGCTGTTCGAGGACAATACCAAGCCGGCCTGATCGAAGATCGTCCGGTTGTCGGATATCAAAGCGAGCCGGGGGTCGCCCCTCAATCCCATACCGAGACCTTCGCCGCGCTGAAGCTCTATGTCGACAATTGGCGGTGGCAGGGGGTTCCCTTCTATCTGCGATCCGGGAAGCGGCTCGCCAAAAAGGCGACCGAGATCGCCATCGAATTCAAGCAGGTCCCGCATCTTCTCTTCAAGCCGCTCTTCTCGGAGAAGATCGAGCCGAACACGCTGGTGCTGAGCGTCCAACCAAGCGAGGGAATCTCCCTCACCTTCCAGGCGAAACGCCCGGGGGCGAAACTCTGCATGGGGTCGGTGACGATGGACTTTAATTACCACGGCGCCTTTCAGGTCCCCTCCCCCGATGCCTATGAGCGGCTGTTGTTGGATTGTCTGGCGGGAGATCCGATGCTCTTCTCGCGGGAGGAGTGGATCGATTGGTCCTGGTCGATTCTCGCTCCGGTTCTGAACCGATGGAAGGAAAGCGCTGCCTCTTCTCTTCCGAGTTATGAAGCCGGAAGCTGGGGGCCGAAGGAGGCGGATGAGCTTATCGAACGCGATGGGCGCCACTGGCGGTCCCCCTGAAGAGATCGTGATCTGCCGCGACCGGGAGGACCTTGGAGATCAGGCCGCCCGATCCTTCGTCCGACTTGCCCAAGAGGCGGTCTCGCTTCGCGGCCGCTTTTCGGCGGCGCTGGCCGGCGGCGCGACTCCCCGGGCGCTTTACCGGTCGTTGGTGAGCGCCGCGTTTGCAGAGAAGATTTCCTGGAAGTCGGTCCACCTTTTTTGGGGAGACGAACGCGCCGTCCCCCCCGGTCATCCCGATTCAAACTATCATCTGGCGAATGAGACGTTGATTTCTCACGTCCCGATCCCGCCTCAAAATGTCCATCGGATGCGGGGCGAGAGGAGCGATCTTCAAGCGGCGGCCGATGAGTATGAAAAAACCCTCCACGATTTCTTCGGTCCGTCGGATCCGGGATGGCCTTCGTTCGACCTCGTCTTGCTTGGCATCGGATCGGACGGGCATACGGCGTCATTGTTCCCCGGATCGCCGGTTTTGAAGGAGACGGTTCGGTGGGTCGCCGCACCTTACGTCGAGAAACTCAACGCCGTGCGTTTGACCCTCACCCTGCCGGCGCTCAATCATGCGCGGCGGGTGATCTTCCTCGCGGCAGGGAAAGAGAAGAGGTCGATTATCAGAGATGTTCTTTCGGACGATTCTCCATCAACCGACCTCCCCGCCCGCATGGTTCAACCCCGGAAGGGGGCGCGTCTCTTTTTTTTAGATCAGGACGCCGCCGCGCTCCTCGGGAAGGATCTCCGATGAAGACGATTGTGGTCGGAAGCGATCATGCGGGATTCGAGATAAAAGAACGGATTAAAAATCTCCTGGAGAGGTGGGGCTATCGGATCGAAGATGTCGGCGCGTATGAGATGATCCCGTCGGATGATTATCCGGAGTATGCGGAGAAGGTTGCCTTGAAGGTCGTTGCGAAGCGGGGCGGCAGAGGCATTCTGGCCTGCGGGACCGGAATCGGCGCTTCCATCGCAGCCAATAAAATTCCGGGCATCCGGGCCGCGCTGGTCGGAAGCGTGAAAGATGCGCGGCTGAGCCGCGAACACAACGATGCAAATCTCCTGGTGTTGGGCGGTTGGGAAAACAACAAGGAAGAGATTTCAAAAATCGTTCAGGCCTGGCTGGATGGAAAATTCCAAGGAGGCCGGCACCGGCGCCGGGTCAATCAGATCATCCGGATCGAAAAGAAATATCAAACACAACACCCCAGGAGGAAAAGATGACGGCTTTGGCCGGAGATAACTGAACGGCTTTAACCTCTCTTCTGCACTTTCTTGAGGTAAAGCAGATCCATCGCGTTCACCTCCAATCCCTGAATGGACGGCTTGATCAAAAGATTCTGCGCCGCAAAGAAGAGCGGCATGATCGGCGCCTCTTTCTCGGTCAAGATCCGCTGGGCCTCATCGTAAAGGCCGATCCGTCGGGTTTCATCCGGCTCGCTCGCCGCCTCGGCGATGAGACGGTCGTATTCGGCGTTTTCCCATTGAGTATGGTTGTTTCCGCTCGTGCCGGTGAAGAGGTTCATGAAGTTGTCGGGATCGGGATAGTCGGCCCCCCATCCCAGCCGAAAAATCGACGGGGGATCTTCCCGCAACCGCTTCAGATAAACCTTCCACTCCATGTTATCGAGTCCGACCGTCACCCCTAAATTTCGCTTCCACTGCGCCTGGATGTTCTCCGCGATCAGACGATTGGTCGGATCGGTGTTGAACCCGAGGGTGATCGGCGGCAATCCGGTCCCGCCCGGATAACCTGCCTCCGCCAAGAGGGCCTTCGCTTTTTCCGGATTGAAGCCGAGCCCGATCTTCGGATTGTGCCCGAACATCCCCGCCGGAATCCAGGAAGTCGCCGGGATCTCCCCTCCCTTCAAGATCTGCGGGATCTCGCTCCGATCGACCGCCATCGAGAAAGCCTGTCGCACGCGGGGATCGTTGAAGGGGGCTTTCTGAACATTGAAGCCGTAGTAATAGCCTCTTAAAAAAGGGGCCCGAAGATAGTCGGGGTGGTCTTTGTATCGGGGGATCGCCACCGGGGGAAGGGCGACCCGGTCGAGGTGATCGGTCTCATAGAGTGTCAGCGCGGTCGTATCTTCCTCGACGACATAGAAGATCACCCGGTCGAGCGCCGGACGGCCGCCATGGTATCGCTCATTCGCCTCCAAAATCAGACGGTACTCGTGCCGCCATTCCTTGAGGCGAAAGGGGCCGCAGGTGATGATGTTTTCCGGTTCGGTCCAGCGGTCTCCATATCGCTCGATCACGTCGCGCCTCAGTGGAAAAGTCGCCGTGAAGGTGGTGATCGACGGGAAATAGACCGCCGGCTTTTTCAGATCGACTTGAAGGGTCTTTTCATCGATCGCCTTCACCCCCACCTGATCGGGATCTTTCAGCTCCCCGCTGTTATATTCGACCGCGTTCCGAATGTCGTAGAGGAAATAAGCGTATTCCGACGCGGTTTTCGGATCGAGCAGCCGCTTCCAGGAATATTCGAAGTCATGCGCCGTCACCTGCTTCCCATCGGTCCAGAAGACATCATCTCTTAAGATAAAGAGATAACGAAGTCCGTCGGGCGAAACCGCCCACCCCTTTGCAATGGCCGGTTGGGGTCGAAGCGCCTCGTCATATTCGGCCAGACCTTCCATCAGGTTTTCAAGGACCCGGATCGAAACGTTGTCGGTCGCAAGCGACCAATCGAGCGTCGGCGGCTCCGAGGCGATGTTCATTCTGAATGTCGAGCCGCCGTCGGTCTCTTGATCGGGACGATTCCAAGCAAAAAGGAAAAGAAAGAGAAGAATGAGGGAGGCAAAGAAAGTCAGCTTTTTCATGTCGCCTTATGATAGGACATTTTTATTGGGACGTCAAAGGAGAGGATTTGTCACGCGCCTCTTGTCAAAACGAATGAACTCCGTTATCATCGCCGGTCATGACGCCGACCGTTTTCTTAACCCGCGCCCTTCCCGATCCGGTGATGAAAGAGATCCGACGGCACTTCCGGCTCCGGTACAACCGTGAAGATCGCCCCCTTTCTAAGAAGGAGATCCTTCGCGGCCTCCGCAACGCAGAAGGACTCATTTCGATGTTGAGCGATCCGATCGACCGGGAGATCATCCACGCCGCATCCCGTCTTCGGATCGTCGCCAACTACGCGGTCGGTTATAACAACATCGATTTGATCGCCGCGCGGGAGAGGGGCATCTTCGTCACCAACACACCGGGGGTTCTCACCGAAACGACCGCCGACCTCACCTGGGCTTTAATCCTGGCCGCCGCTCGGCGCCTCCCCGAGGGGGAGCGGCTCGCCCGGTCCGGAAAGTGGACCGGATGGGCCCCAACACAGCTCCTCGGGGGCGATGTTTTTGGAAAAACACTCGGCATCATCGGAATGGGGCGGATCGGACAGGCGGTCGCCAGGCGCGCGATCGGTTTTCAGATGCGGGTCGTTTACCACAACCGTCACCGCTTGCCCGCTCGAGATGAGAAGCGGCTTCGGCTCTCTTTTCTTCCGTTGCCGGATCTCCTAAGGGAATCGGACTTTGTCTCCCTTCACCTTCCGTTGACGAAGGAGTCTCGCCATCTGATCGACCGAAAGGCCCTCCGGCGCATGAAACCGACGGCATTCCTGATCAACACCGCGCGCGGACCGATCGTCGACGAAAAGGCACTGATCGACGCGCTCCATCAGAAAAAGATCGCGGGGGCCGGTCTCGATGTCTTCGAAGAAGAACCAAGCCTCCCCCGGGCATTGCGCGAGAGAGATGAAGCCGTACTTCTCCCCCACCTCGGCTCCGCCTCCCTGGAAACCCGCATCCGAATGGGGCGGATCGTCCTGGAAAATTTGGTCGCCGCCCTAACCGGGAAGAAACCGCCAAATATGGTAAACTAGAAACTAAATTTGGAAGGGTGAACCATGTTTTATCACAAGATTGTCCTTTGGATCTTCGCTGCTTTCCTTTTTGTGATGACGATCACTCCCCCCGCCTGGGCGATTAAACCCCGCCCGCCGTTGCAGCTCTCCCTTCAGCAGATCCCCCTTTCCGGAGGGCAGAGCCAGCTGATGATGATTGCGAGGGCCAATGTCGATATCAGCCATGTCGATCTTTCTCTTGAGCTCCCGCTCGGCCTTTCACTGGTTGAAGGAGAGGAAGAGTGGGAGGGTCCGTTGAAAAAGGGGGAGACGAAACAGATCGAGTTAATTGTTCAAAGCCCGAATAAGGCCCCCCATCAAGTGACCGGCAAGGCCGTCATCGAATTAACCGCAGGAGAAAAGTTTGTGGAAAAGGCGACCCTGACCCTCAATGAAGCAAAAAAAGACTCGCCGCGCCGCCCCCCCTCCGTCAAGCGGAAAGAAGGGGGAGAGACCATTCTCCAATTCAAAGGGAAATGAGATCATGCTCAATCGAACCCACCTTCAGGCTGCGCTAGGACTCTGCCTTTTTCTTTTATCCGCCTGCGGCGGCGGAGGCGGCGGCAGTGGATCCGGAACCGCCACCCAAATCGTGATTACCCCTGAACAAGGAAACCTGATCGTGGGGGAGACGCGATCTTTCTCCGCGGTCGCGCTCACCTCCTCCGGAAAAGAAGTAGACAATGTCTCTTTTAGCTGGCAGTCACTCGATCCCACCGTCGCCGGCATCGATTCAAACGGCGTAGCCACCGGGAACGAGATTGGCGTTGCGATCATTGCGGTCACCGGAACGTACAAATCCGGAAATATCACCAAAACCGTCAGCGGAAGCGCGATGGTCGGCGTGCTCAGCCCCAACTCCGGCCAGAGCAATCTCACCTTCTCCGGAACAGTCCAATATGAAGATCGGCCCTACGATATGGAAGGGTTCACCGGCGACACCGAGTTTTTGCCGGTCCGGGGAACTGTCGTCAATCTCGTGGCGATCGACGGCTTCGCCACAATCGCCACCGGTGTCACGGATAATGACGGTAACTTTAGTTTTCCCAATACAGATTTTCCTGTGATCGACAACTCCGGCCGGCGGGCAGGTATCTATATCGAGGTTGTTTCCAAAACGGAACCGAACAATCCAACCCGAATTGAGATCCGAAACAATCCGGACGAAGAAGCCCTTCTCTCTTTGATCTCATCCGGGTTCGACGACAGCAGCGGAACCACTTTCACCAATCTTGAGGTCACCGCCACCGTCGATTCCGGCGTCGGCGGCCTTTTCAATATCCTCGACGTCTTCTCGATGTCGAGCGAATTCATCCAGCAGGACGGAGGCCTCTGCAAGCCGCCGGCGACCGTCCCCTGCGTCCCTCCCCTTCTGGTGGCTTACTGGGAACCCGGGAGTTCGGAGGGAAGTTTCTATGACGATCAACTCGACGCCATTTTTATTTTAGGAGGCGGAGATGCGGACGGAGATCACGACGAATACGACGATTCCGTCATCGCTCACGAATACGGCCACTTCGCCGTTCGTCACTTCTCCATAGACGATTCTCCCGGCGGAGCGCATTTCATCACCGACAATAAACAAGATATCCGGTTGAGCTGGTCGGAGGGCTGGGGAAATTTCTTCTCCAGCGCCGTTCGGAACAACCCCGTCTATGTAGATACGTCGACGGGGGGCTCTTTCTCATTCAATCTCGAGGATTACTCCTCCGCACCCGCGCCGTCAACCCTCAACAGCGTCGCCATTTATACCACCAGCGAGATCGCCGTCACCGGCGTTCTTTGGGACCTATTTGACGATTCGGCCACGCTGGTCTCTCCCGTAATTGAGTCCCATGACCAAATCGCCCTCGGTTTTGAGCCGATCTGGCAGACGCTCCTTCAATTTACCGATGCCGTACCGGCAACGATGGAGACATTCTGGCTGCAATTCGAATCGAGCTATCCCGGCTCGGCCGCCGCCCTCCAATCGATCATGGTGGAGCGAAAGATGGACCTCTTCGCCGACGCTTCCGAGACGAGCGGTCAAACCCCCGAAGAAACCGCATTGACCGAAAATGGCGCCGCACAGGAACATACCCTTTATCAAACCTCCCCCGCTGCTGCAGCAGGTGACGAAGATGTCATCCCCTTCTCCGTGACAGCGGGAATGAAGTACACGCTGGAAACCGTGAACCTCGCGAACGGAGCCGATACTTATCTCTTCATCACCGATTCCCCAAATTCCAGCACGCCGCTGTCCGGGTTGCAAAACGATAATCGAAACGGCCGGAATCATCAGAACTGCGGCACCAATCTCTTCACAGGAAACAGCACCTGCCCCAACAATGACCAGACCACCCTCTCTTCATCGATTAACTGGACGGCCAGCAATACAACTACCCTTTATGCGCATGTCCAGCGCTCTCCGAATGCTCCTCCGTCAGCAGGACTTCTCGGATCGTATGACATTCAATTAAAGAAAGAGTAGTCGAATTATCTGACCGTCGATTCAGCGCGACTCGGGAGGTTCCCCCTTGTGATGGGCGGATGTTTTTTGGTGGGAATGTTCGTGGACGTGTTGAAGGCCGCCGTGGTCGTGCGGATGGTCGTGCGCCGGGGCAGGCTCAACCGGTGCGATCGACTCCTTCCGGGTGGAAAAGCCGCTCTCCTTGATCAAATGATAAGCATAGGCGATCATGAAAAAGAGCGCGGCGACTAGGACAATCGTCGCTCCCGATGAGACATTGAAATAGAAGCTCGAATACATTCCGACGACGCCGCAAAGAAAACCGATCAGGGTCGAAAGAAAAACCATCTTGTTGAAGCTGTCGGTGACAAGGCGGGAGGCGACCGCCGGGAAGACGATCGCCGCGGCGATCATCGTGACCCCCATCACCTGCATCGAGACGATGATCGTCGCCGCCAGCATCAGCGAGAAAAGCGATTCGACCCACCCCGTCGGAACCCCGTAAATCCGCGCCACCTCCGCATCGAACGTCGTGAAGAGAAACTGCCGGTAGAAAATAAAAATCAGCAGGCCGGAAATCGCGGTGACGGCGGCGATCGCCCAGAGATCCTGCGTCGTCACGCCGAGAATGTTCCCAAAGAGCGCGGCTTCGAAGTTTTTCGTGAAGCGGCGGTATTGGCTAATGATCGCCACACCGATTGCGAAGCTCGCGGTCGTCACGACGCCGATGGCGGCGTCGGCGCCGATCTTTTTCCGGCGGGTCACCATGTTGATCAAAAGGGCCGAGAGAAATCCCCACAATCCGGCCCCGAGATAAAAATTCCAGTTCATCACATAACTCACCACGGCGCCGCCGAAGACCGCGTGGGAAAGCCCATGCCCGATGTAGCTCATCCTTCTTAGAACGATGTAAACGCCGATCAGTCCGCAGATCGCGCCGACCAGCGAGGCGGCAATCAAACCGTGAACAAAAAATTCATATTGAAGGGGGGCCGTTACGAAATTCAATGGGGTCCTTGGGCTGAAGAATGATTCTGTTTCTTGAAGTGCAATCCGGCCTTTGGGCTGTCGTCCACCAGGATGACATCCCCCTGGCGGACCACCGACATCTCCGAATCGTAGGTTCTGGAGAGAATGGCCGAGGTGAAAATCTCTTCGGGATACCCTTGTGCAATAATGATCTGGTTGAAGCAGATGACCCAGGGAAGATGCCGCGCGACGGCGTTCAGGTCGTGCGTCGTCAAGAGGATGGTGACCCCGCTTCGATTCAACTCTCCGAGCAGATGAAGGATGGCATGTTGGGTTTTCAGATCGACGCCGGAGGTCGGCTCGTCCAGGATCAAGAGTTTCGGATTTCCGACCAACGCCCGCGCCAGGAAAACCCGCTGCTGCTCGCCCCCCGACAACGCCTTGATATGCCGATGCGCGTAGGCGCCGATGCCGAGCTGTTCGAGCAACGCGTGAATCCGGGCGCGCTCCGCTCCGGTCAGCCAGGGAAGACGTGACGACTCCCGGTAGAGTCCCATCGCCACGACCTGCTCTACCGTGACGGGGAAGTCCCAATCGACCGTCTCAATCTGCGGAACATATCCGACGTGAGGCAGGCTCTGCTCGGAAACCTGCGTTCCCGATACGGAGACCGAACCGGAAAGAATCGGAACGATCCCTAAGATGGCCTTGAGGAGGGTCGACTTTCCGGTCCCGCTCGGACCGACCAAGCCGGCGAATTGTCCGGGGTAAAGCTGAAGGGTGAGATTTTGAAAAACAGTTTTTTTGGGATAACCGCAGGTCACTGCCTGGAGCGAAACCAGTGCTTTCTCGCCGTTTGGATGAGCGGACATTTCTAGCTGAGGTCCTTCCCGGTCGTCGTGGCGGTCAGCTTTCCATGTTTGACCCCTTTGGTGGAGATCAAGGAATCGGCAATCTTCCTGATCTCTCCGGCCCGTCCCCTCACCACCAGCACCTCCAGGCAACGATGTTCGTCGAGATGGATATGAAGGGTCGACCGGATCAACTTTGAATAGAGGTGCTGGAGATCGGTCAATTTTTCCATCAACTCATGGACGCCGTGATCGTAGACGATGGTGATCGTCCCGATCGTCTCCTTGTTTTCGTCCCACTCCTGCTCGACCAGATGATCCCGAATCAAATCGCGCAGCGCCTCGGAACGGTTGGTGTATTTTTTCTCCTCGATCATTTCATCGAATTGTTTTAACAGACCGGCATCCATCGAGACGCCGAATCGAACCAAATTCGCCACGGAAGACCCCCTTCAGAAAGATAACACTTTTTCTGAGAGTGTGCTATAAAACGTCTGAAATGTCAAGGGATTTGGTGCGCTTTTACGGAAGGTTTCGCGCGTCGATTCCGTTTAGTGCGTCCCCTTTCCCGCCCAGCACCGAGGCCATCGTCTGAACGTTTTCCACCATCATCCCGAGATAAGTATGCTCCGGGGCCTCTAATGGTCCGGGAAGATCATCGTCCCGGAGGGTCGAGACGAACTTCACCCCCGCCTCCTTCCCGATCTGATCGAGAATCTTGCTTGGAAAAACCTCGGAGCCGAAGATCGCCGGGACTTTTTCCGCCTTCAGCTGATCGATCAGCCGAGCCATCTCCCTCGGGGAGGGCTCCGAAAAAGAGGACGGTTGTATGGCGCCGATCACCGTGCAGCCGTAACGGGGGCAGAAATAGGCCCAGGAGTCATGATAGGTCAAGAGTTTCCGGTTCTTCGCGGGAATCGTTTCCATCACCTTGAAAATCGCCTCGTCCAGCTTCTTCAATCGGGCAAGATACTCCGCCGCCCGCTTCTCATAGTAGGCTTTCCCCTCGGGATCAAGCGAGGTCAGCGCATCGCGGACCAGTTCGGTGTAGCGCATCGTATGGGCCACGCTCAGCCAGAGATGAGGGTTCGGATTTCCCTCCGATTCCGGGAAACTGAAATCAAACACCCATTCTTTCTTGCCGATCGTGTTGTCTCCCAGCTTGAGGACCTTCGCCGTCTTTTTCTTGTTCGCATTCGCCAGGGCCTCCGTCGGCACCTCCAGCGTCAGGCCGTTGAAGATCAAAAGGTCGGCCTGTGCAAGGTATTTGATGTCGGAAGGGGCCGGCTCGAAGGTATGCGAATCGGTCCCCTCCGGGACGATTCCGTGCAGATCGATCCGATCCCCGCCGATGTTCTTCACGATGTTGGTGATCGGAGCGACGGTGGTGACTACTTTCAACTTGCCGGCCGCCACAGCGTCCGTCGTAATTAGAATGAAAAGCAGCATCAAAGCGGGGAAAAAGCTTCCCACGAACGTTTGGTGAACACCGATCGACCCTCGGCTACTTATTGTATTTTCCGGAATGTTTTTAAAAGGGGTTGCTCCTTTGATCATGATCTCTCCGTTGGCTAAAATAAAGTGGTCCTCGTCCTCTAATATAGATCGACCCCGACTTTTCCATTTTACCTCAATCCTCGTTTTTAGAGCATTGCCGATGTATGCCTTCTAACATGCCCCTTTTTCAAAGTCAACTCAGACGATTACCATCATGAGGCGAATCATTCGGGGAAGGATTTCATTTGGTCGATAAGATTAGGAGGCACTCGGAAGTGATTCAGAAACGTGAGTAGATCCGATATTTACAAAAAGGACATCGTCCCTGTGGGGAAAGACCCTTCGGATCTTCGGGATTGGGACCGCTCATGACCAGACCTTTCCGCACCTCTTGGCTCCAATCGCAATAAGATGCTACAATCTCAGAGAGGCAAAAAAATCGCTTTACGACAAAAAAGCCGGTTCGGCGGAAACCATCTCTGGCAGTTCATATAAGGAGGATCACATGCAGGACCAATCTCATCAACATGCCGCGATGAAGCATAACCACCCGCATCGTCCAGATGAACATCACAAGCATGATCAAGAAAAGAGTGAGCATTCACACGATCACGAGCACCAGCCGATGACGCATAGCCATGCTCATGATCACAACGAACCGCACCATCAACATTAATGCTCTGACCCGCAGGGGGGACCGGCGTCGAGCCGGAGTCCCCCTTTTTTCTTTGATGGGTCGACACCGAGGGCTCACACCCTTCCACAAAGCGTCAGGGCCCGAGCCCTCTTTTGAGGATCCCTGGGATCAAGAAAAACCCAGCCGCTCCAAGCATTGCCGGGCCGGTCGGCAACGAGTAAACAAATGAGAGATAAAATCCAATCGCCGCCGAAAGAACGCCGAAGATCATCGACAGCGAAAATGCGATCTTCAAACGATCAGTCAGCATCAACGCCGAGGCAGCCGGCATGACTAGGAACGAGAAAACCGGCAGGGCGCCGATCGCCGCGATCGAGACCGAGATCGTAAATGCCAAGGTAACGAAAAGAAGCTGGTTCAGCAAGCGGACATTCGACCCGGTCGCCTGCGCCGTCTCCGGGTCAAAAGAGATATAAACAAAACGCTTATAGAGCAGAAAGTGAATCGAAAAGACTCCGACGAGTGTCCCGGCAAGCAGCCAGAGATGACGCTCCGGGACGAAGATGACATTTCCAAAAAGAATATTCTCAATATCATGGGTCTCGGCCGCCAGCTTATCGAGGATCAGGAAAACGAGTCCCGCCGGTAAGGCATATCCGATGCCGAGGATACTCTCCCGCGTCAGCTTCTTCTCACCGACCTGTACCGCCAGAATCGAGGCGGTTACACAACCGAAGAAGAGCGAGGAGAGAAGCGGCCCGTTCACGATCCCCTCTTCCGCCGGAAGCAACCCGGCGGAAGCAGCCCCGCTCCCCAGAAGAGCACTTCCGAGAAAGAAGAAGGCAATCCCGAGTGAGGAGATCTGGGAGAGCGCTGCCGAGACGAAGACGATCCGTTTTAAGATCACGTAGATGCCGAGATATCCGGCCAACAGGGCGACCATGATCGAGGCGACGACTCCGCTCTGAAGGATGGGGAGGGCCTCCCAAAAGGTCAATCCGCCGTTTTCCGCCAGAAGAAGTCTGCCGATGATCGGGATTGACTCAAGCATGTTCGTGATCCCCCTGCCCGCCATGTTCGTGATCACCCTTCCGATCGGGATGGTCGTGATCGCTGTGGCGATGGACGAAGAAGTACTTATGTCCGTGGAGGAGATGCGCGTCGATATCGAGCTGATAGATCTCTTTGAGCGTGGCGTTCGTCAGCAACATCTCCGTGTCGCCGATTTTCACCGTCTGATTCTCACGGTGGATGATAATCAGCTTATGGGCATAATTCGAGATCAGATTAAGCATATGGGTGATCATCACCAACGATAACCTCGCCTCTTTGTGAAGGTCGAGGAGGAGCTGCATAATGGTGCTCTCCCCGGCGATGTCCATTCCATCGGTCGGCTCATCTAAGACCAAAATATCAGGCTCGCCTGCGAGTGCACGGGCGATGAGTGTTCGTTGCTTCTGTCCTCCTGAGAGCGCCCGATACGGTTTGTTTACCTGAGACGTCATCCCGACCTTTTCGATGAAATGTGCAGCAAGATCGTGATCTTTCTTCTCCAGCCGACCCGGCAGTCCAAGAAATGGATATCGCCCCATCAGAACCACATCACGGACGGTCACCGGAAAGATGTCATCGATCACCCCCCGTTGGGGGACATAGCCGAACCGGACCCCGGGCGCCCGTTCCACCACCCCTCCCAAGGGAGGAATAATTCCCAAGAGTGTCTTGACAAGGGTGGTCTTGCCGGCCCCGTTCGGTCCGACGACCCCCCAGAAATCTCCGCGATCAATCGAGACGTTAATTTCAGAGAGAATCGGGGTGCGTCGATAGCCGATTGTTAAATCTTTCGCTGAAACCTGCATTCATTTTTTCCGGTTGAACTCATTGAATACCCTTCAACGTGTCCGTGAGTTTACCATAGACCACCTCAAAGAGGTCGAAGTAGTCTTTCACGCCGACATCCTCCCCCACCGACGAGGGAAGAACGAGATGGGTTGCGCCGGTTTGCTTTGCGACTTCTTTCGGAAGACGAAGATTCTGCCACGGGGAGGTGACGATCAAAGGAATTTTTTGAGCTTTCATCTTCTGAATCAGGGAAGCCATCTCCGCGGCACTGGGCGGAATGGTCTCACGCGGCTCAATGTAGCCGGCGTGTTTTAAGCCATGACGTTTGATCAGGTAAATCCAATCCCGGTGGTAACTCACCAGGGGGGTCCCTTTGAATGGCTCCATCATCGCATCCCACTTTGCGATCCGCTCTTTCAGGGCACTCTGAAATTGGGTTAGATTCGCTTGGTAGAAGTCCGCATTTCTCGGATCAATTTCGGCCAATTTATTGGCAATGTTCTGGGCCACAATCAGACCGTTCGCAGGATCGAGCCAATAGTGGTGATTCCCCCGAACGACCGATACCTGCCCTCCCCCCGCCGACTGCGTTCCGGCGATAATATTGGTTGTGAAAAAGGGGGTGCTCAACAATTCTTCCGGGGAGTAAGGGATGAGCTCGACCCCCTCCGACGGATTCAGATAGCCCGGCGCTCCTTCCAGTATTTCAGAATTTCTGGCATTTGTCAGCGCGGTCGGAAGCCAGGCGAGCTCCATATCTTGACCATTGACGATTAGAAGATCCGCCCGATTGAGCATAACCGCGAGATTCGGCTTCAGCTGGATGGCGTGGGGGTCCTGGGACGCCAGCGTGAGACTCTTGACGTCGGCTTTATCCTGTGCGATCGCTTTCACAATCGCGGCATCTTGGGGAAAGCTGGTCACGATATTCAGCTTTGCCCAAGACGGAGCGGCTCCCAAAAAGATTAAAGCGAAGATTCCCAAAATGGTCTTTTTCATGCCGATACTCCTTTACTAGAATAGATTGTAAAACTTGCCCAACCCCGGCGTGACCGTTCCGCCGCCGATATTGAATTGGACATAAAAGACGTCATAGTCTTCATCCGCGCCGGATTGATCAGTATGATTATATTGGAAGCTGATCCGGCTGACAGGGTTGATGTAATACCGGAGACTGGCGGTATAACGGGCCTGTCGGTCTTCGTGCCCCCTCGGGATGCCGACATAATCAAAGCGGCCATCGACCTCCCAATAGTAAGAGAATCGATAAGCTAGTTCCGTATACATACCGCCGATTGTATCATCCTCCATGACCGTACTTACAACCTGGCTTTCAAGATCGACCCCAGGGGCGCGGGTGGAACGGTCGAGCGCCAATACCACCGGATTTTCCCGTTTGCCTGCCAAATACTCGGTTGTCCATCGAACATACGGGCTGTATGGAGCCGGCTTCCATTGATACGTAAAATCGGCGCCGTAGAGGATGGTTCGGTCGCCCAAACCTGCGTCGATTGCGAGCGGATTAAAGCCAGGATCAGCAAAGTCCATTGTGTTGCTCTTATTCTTTCCCGTCGCAAAAGAGGCTCCGAACTCCAGGTTGGAATTGAGGGTCAGATCAAAGAAGGTCGTTGCCCGGCTAAAGAAAATAAACTCATTGGCGCTCACATCCCCCGCCACCTCATCCCATTCACCTGGGAAGGTACGATCGAAATTTCCGACCGGACCCCGCATCAGCGCAGCCGATAACTCCAGAAAGACTGGCGTCGGCGGCTGCCAGTTGAATTCAAGCCCCACATTGTGAACTCCGTCGACGCCGAGGAAGAAGGTGGAGATCAGTGGAGGATCGGCAAAGGCCCATTCATGGTCGTGATACTGGTTTAGCTTCATGAAATTGACCCGAAAGATTCCGGTTTTCGCCTGAAGGGAAAAAGGTAATTTATGAAAGAGGATAAATGCCTCTTCAATTGCAGCCTCATCCTGTGCAAATGCCGTAAAGAGCGCCCACTTACACGGAAGGTTGGCATAGAGAATAAAGCAATCCTGAGAGAAAGCCAAATCGAAACTGGTCACGGATAAACCTTCAAATTGACGATCACCCAGCTTGATCGGATTGACCCCTTCCTCATAGTTCGTGAAATTCCCATAAACGATATTGGCCGTCCAGGAGACATCGACCAAGCCATACCGACTTAGGCTGACCCCTTTGGTGTGGGCTTCTGCAGAGGGCGCCTTAGAAATAAAAACGCCGAGCATCAGAACAACCAAGAAGATCTTCCACCCAGACAGAGAGCGACACATCCTCTCTTTTTTGGGAAATTGGGACATTTATTCCTCCTCTGTTTGTATTGGTTCTCTATCATGCATTACATGCCTTTTTTTTCCATTCAACGAATTCTTTTCTTCTAAAGAATCGCATGAATGAAGCAAATCGTGTTCTGAAGAATGTTGGTGCTCTGCTGCCTCATGGGTATGTTCATGGAGATGGTTAGGATCGCTAGAGGGTGGCGCTTCATGATGATCATGGCCATTGAACCCTTCAGGGTGGGTGTGGTGATGATGCATATCGTCTGAATGAGCATGCGTGTGAGTGACCTTTTTATGGTAATGGCGATGATAGAATTCGTCACAAGACATCAATTCCTCCGATTTCATCTGTCGATCTAGGTGATACGATAATTATAACCTTATCTATACCATGCTACTTTTAAAAATATAATAGCACTAAAAGGAGAAATGTCAAGAAGAAATTAAGCTACGGTCGACAAATATAAAGGGAGTTTTATAATGAAAATGAGGCAATAAGCCCTTATTGGCAGGGTTGACCAGGAAGGTCCCAACACAATCTTACGATATATTCGCCGTTTGCATCGATATCGAATGAATAACTCCCGGAGTTCGCATCCGATTTTGTTTGCACATCCATTCCCAACACCTGGATATTGACCGCTCCGACGGGAACACCGGCGGGCGGCGGTCCCACAGGGTCATAGGTAACCCCGTTAATCGACACCACAGAGGGCAACAGTGAAAGCGCCCGAAGCTTCGTATAAGAGACTGCATCCGGAATCGAATCGAGGATGTTATTCCCCACTCCCCCATTAGTCGCACGGACGATAACCAGTCCGGGCGGAACGTTAAAAATAACAAATCCACCGTTAAATCCAACCCCGGCGGAAGTCGCGCTCAGACTCTCATCAACTTGCCCCGCACTATCCAGGTAGCGAACCTCTCCGACCCTTGCCCCATTCATATCCCGTGCTTCCAGCGAGATACCTCCGACCGGATTCTCACGTCCCAATAAGGTCCCAATATGAGAGCCAACAACGACAAGATCAAAGAGCCCATCTCTGTCCTGGTCGGAAAGTAAAATTTTCTCCGGCGTTGTCAACGGCGCCTCGAGTGCAATCGGGTCGGAAAGAGTGAATGTCCCGTCCCCGTTCCCAAAGAGGACCAAAACAGAATTATCGGCCTGACGCGTGATGGCCAAATCCGCCCGCCCATCCCCGTTGAACTCCCCGACGCTGATAGAGGAAGGGTCATTTCCTATCGCAATGGACGGAACGAAGTTCTGATTTGCATCGGCTAACCGATCGAACCCTCCGCTGGTATTCCCGATGAAGATTGTTAGGACATCTGTGTTTTTGTCGATAACGGCCAAATCCAAACGGGCGTCGGAGTTAAGATCCACTAACGCCATGGACTCGGGTTGACTGCCGCTTCCGACCGAGACGGAGATTGGTGAACCGGTGTTTGGGTCGCTCAACGGTTGGAAAGTTCCATCGGTGCTTCCCAGCAAAACGGTGATTGTTCCGCTTCCTGAATTAGAAATGGCCATATCCATCCGCTGGTCCTGATTGAAATCGCCGGCGATAATCGCCTTCGGCGCATTTTCGACTCCATTTTGAACGATGCTGGTATTCTGGACAATGGGGTGGAAAGTGCCGTTCCCGTTGCCCAACAAGACAATCACGGAGTTGTCTCCTTCATTCACAACAGCGATATCCGCGAAAGTGTCTGAATCAAAAAAACCTGCAACCACCGCAATAGGGGCACTCAGTGGGTGGGGGTTTATTTCCTGCTGCTCGGCATCGACGATCGGTTTATCAACAGCAACGAAGTTCCCATTCTTATCCCCCCTGAGGACAGTGATCGAATCGTCGTCTCGATTTGTAATCACCAAATCCGCGCTTCCATTTCCATCAAAATCCGCCACGGCAATTGCGGAAGGATTATCTTCAATTCCATCGGTAATGATGCTGGGATTACCGAAGGCACCGTCCACACTTTCCGATCCAAAAAGCACGGTCACTGTTCCAGGCGTTCCCGGATTTGTAATCGCGATGTCCAGAATGGCATCTTGATTAAAAAACCCAAGCGCGGCGGCGTGAGGGCCCGCTCCAAGGGCTGTCGAAGAAATCTCTTGGGAAAAACTGCTCCGAATCGTCGTCCCGACAATCAACCCGTTGGCGCTGCTCTGTGCAATTCCTGCTTGGGTTGCCGCGTCACCGATCTGTGCACGAGAGATGGAGAAAAGATCGAGATTCTTTGAGCTGAGTACCCCGGTGCGAGGGAAAAAATTATAGGTGTCGTAGGAACCGTCTTTTTCCGTCTTGATGATAAACCGGCCAAAAGATTCCAAGGTTCCCTGATAATCGCCATTACCATCCGCCGAGATGACATCACTCCTGCCAACGGCCCTCCATTGAGACCCGACGACGGAGGCGCCTGCTGAATCCTTTATTGTCCCTGAGACAGTCACCCGTGACGGGATGACTTTTGTCATGACGAATTCGAAATAGGTCACCCCGTTTGGATAGACATAAAGAGTCGCATTACCGGAGTCTTCCCCGGAGATGACAGAGAGATTCACCATCCCGGGAGGCACATTGGGAATACGGAAAATGCCATCGGATGAGGTAATTTCCCCCCCTGCAATTGGATTTCCATTGAGATCAGTAATCCTCAGGGTCACATTCTCAGCCGTCTGGCCCGTTCCCTGATCGATTAAGAGTGTGTAGATTTCTCCCAGGGCAGGATTCGTCGTAGTGGAAGGCGGGCTAATGATAAAATTTTGTTTTGTCTCTGTATCGGTCATGGTGAAGATTTCATAGGTATCGGCATGTCCGGCTTCTGATATTTTGGCCCGGTATGCTCTTCCGCCAATAAGTGTATCATCAACCTCATAGTCGCCCGCTGAATCACTTGAGTATGTTTGGGGGGTGATCCCCAAGAAGGTTAATTGCGCCCCGGATACCGAGGCCGAGCTGGCTGCATCGATAATGCTTCCGGAGAGGTCTTGAGCGGTATTTGTTCCCGAGTTCGTGACGTTTTGTACAAATACCACCCCCGGAAAAGAGGGAACGATCATTCCGCCGCTGGAGCTGCTGGTGGCCCCTCCCGATCCAAGGGTCACTTTTGTGAAATAGCTTACAAATATTTCTCCGGGCGGAACGTTATAAATAAAGAAAAGTCCATTCGTGGAGGTTTGATCGGTATCGCTTGTAACCTCACAACTGCCGCGAGACCCATCGACATAAACAATCACTGTGCCGGATGCAGAAAGATCATTTCCAGCCGCATCCCTGACAGAGAGTTTGGCACAATGTTGCGGCGTTCCATCTCCTCCGGTCACTCGTCCGGTGATAATCCCTTTATCGGGATCGACCGGAACTCCTCCCTCAGAGGCAATCTCGGCAATGTAACTGTTCGAATAAGTGGATACGGTTTTTGTAACATCTTGAATATTGGTCGCCGCTTGGAAAGGAGTTGTGTTCAGAGAATGGTATGAATCCCAATAACCCGATTTACTTACATTTAAGAGGTAATTACCATTGGTCCCGATGGAGATAAATGAATAAAGGCCGTTTGCATCGCTGGTGGTCGTTAATCCCGGATCCGTTGTCCCCAAGACAGATACGGTTGCCTCAGGAACGGCTGTCGATTCATCCTTCGCCTCAATCACGCTTCCGGTGACGCCGACGGTCGAAATGGCGATCGGAATAACTTGAAGCTTTCCGACGGAGATTTTATTGGCAAAGACTTTGATACGGGCACTGCCTCTTCCTCCCCGCGATGCCCACAAATAGACTTCTCCCGGAGGAAGGTTGAAAATTGTGTATGTCCCGGCGACGGAAGTCCCCCTGTTATTCGAGAAATCGGGAACCCCTCCCGGACTGTTGTAGTAAACGCTTCCCTTGATGCAGATATTATCAAACGAGATATTCTCTGCGGGGCAGATGAACCCATCCGGAAGCACAAGATTATTCCCCACCTTTTTCCCTTCCATCCGAATCGCCAGAAGATTCCCATCTGCATCGGTCACTTTTAATGCAATGTCTTGAACAGGACTTCCATTGGAAAGCACGAGTCCACTCACCGTGCCGAGGCCGAGTAACTGCTGGTCCTGAGCCGCTGCAAGGAGGGTTAAAAGATCGGCGGCAGAGATGATTTGAAGATTGCCGTCGGGATTGCCTCTGGAGATTGGGCCGGCGCCCGTTTTGAAGTCGAAAAGATAGGTCTCTGAAAAGGGAACATCACGAATACCGGTCGATCCGGGCCCGCCGGGGAAGGTTTGCGAATTGCAACCGACAAAAGCAAGGGCTATAAAATTGATAAACCATGTAACGAGCGTACGCATAAGCATTAGAAGCTATAAGTGATATCCCAAAAAATTCGGTCGTTGTTATCGAAAAATCCGACAAAGTGGAATTCTCCCGGGAGACCGGTTCCGATTTTTCCTTCAAAGATATCGACTCCGAAGGAGACACGGAGGCGATCAGTGATGTTATAAAATGTTCGGGGCCGAATCAACCAGTCCTCGTCGTTAAAAAAGTAAAGTACAAGAAGATTACCCGTCCAAAGGTTGTGAATAAATTCTTTGCGGATAAAAACGGCCCCGACCGTATCGACTCTGTCCTGAATGATGTTATGATCATAATCGATAATGTATTGCTGGATCGCGGCGGGAGAAACATCCATCCCTAAAATATAGAGATCGAGTCCGACCGCATACTTCACATAATTTTTTTGAATTTCCCCTTCTTGAACCGATGATCCATCTCCAAACCGAGCGCCGAATACTTTTCCATCGACGTAGGCCGCTTCCGCATTGAATACAAATCCCGGAAAGGTCTTTGAATAAGTCGTCCCATAAATATGAAGACGGTTATATTTAGGGATAAAGTCGACAGTCGGAGCAAGGGCGAATTCCCCTGAACCGGCAATAGACCGGAAAGAAGAAGGAAAATCGTCCCATGTGTAGAAGTAACTCGCCGAGAGTTCGAAACCGGAGAAGACGCGGGTATACTTTAAGGCGATTTCCGTGTTTTCGATGTTGTTTGGAAAATCCTCATAAGGTTGCTCCGGCTTTTCAAGGTTTGGAAGCAATCTGAATTGCTCCCACTGGCTTCCTTTGGGAGCCGGACGGTGGCCCCGGACCTCCGGGATAATAATTCCTTCAAACGTATTGGACCCCAGGTAGAGATCCCCTTTGATCATGAAGAGAGGAATATATCGGTCATCAATATCCCTGAGAATCAACTCATAAAAATCGAGCGGATTAATCTCGTCTGTGACGCGAGCCCCTTCAACAACCCCCCAACGGACGATCTGTCTTCCGATCCGGAGATCAAAATTCTGGAAATTGATGTCGAGATAAAGCTCTTTTAATTCAATCCGAGACTTGACGATATGAACGTCTCGAACATTGTTGGGGTCGAGTCCGCGGACCTGATCAGGCTCTGTTACATTGGCGACGAGGAGCGTGTCGGGACCTTTTCTGGGGCTGATGACATCGATACTTTCCACGTTGTAAACCGCGTCGTAAAATGCGCGGAGTCGTCCAGCAACTTGAATCCTTGGAGCGAGACGATAACGCCCCTCCAGATGAAGAATGTTGAGGATTTTGTCAAAACCGGTGGGAGAAACATACCGAAATGAGGTCTCATTTCGAAGGTACCCGCCCCAGGTTAGATCATCGCTTATTTTCTCTAAAAGCCGATTAAAGAGAGGGGAAGGAGGCGCTGCCGGTTTTTCTATGCGATCTTGTGTCCCCTTTTCAGTTTCAGGTGGAGGTGGAGTCGGTTTCTCATTTTGTTCGAGAGTCTTAATGCTGGGAAAGATGTCCTCGACATCTTGTGCGAATACAATTCCTCGAGATAGGATGAAAATAAACGCAAGCCATAGAAGGGAAACGATCAGCACACGCAGGAAACGATATGCTGTTTTGGGGCTACTTATTATTTGTATATACAAACCTGGCATTTTTTTCTCGATACTACTTCAAAATTACCAGACGAGTGAATCGCTGTCAATTATGCAAGTCATTGATTTATATTAGCTTTAAAAAGACCAGTTCATAAATAAATTATATATCTTCTCCCTGAAGCTTCCTAAGGATTCTGCTTGCCCCGATAGTCTTTGTTCCGCAGTTACAAAAACGGCAGCTGGAAGGTTCGATTGATTTCTTAGGTCGGTATAACTGAGTCCGAGGGATAAGCTCTCCTGAAGGAAATAGAGAGCGGTTAGAGTAAATGAGTGGAGAAGATTTCTCCGAAAAGCAGAACTTCCTAGAAAAGAATCAGGATTCTTGAATTCTTTCATCTCCAGGTTATAAGAAATACTTCCCCTCGCAGCATTTTCTAGAAATGGCCGGCTATACGAAACCCCGACTCCGTGAGACTGATAGGCTTGGTCACTCAGATTGGTATCATTATCAAAATAGCTATATGAAGCATTGAGGCTGTTAAGTTCCCAGTTCTGAACAGCGCTTATTCTGATTCTATGACGGACAGCATCGTTGCTCTCGCGATCATATGAATAAAAATCATCATAGCTGTAGACAAATCCCAACACCGAAGGTGTATGGCCTCTTCTGTAAATGCTCAGAATACCGGTTTGTCCTCTGCTGGTCGGTCCTCCCCTGGCGATACCCAAATAAAAGTTATATTCAAAAGATAAAGAATAAGGATCTTGAAACGTGGTTGCGGAAATTGAAAAGGTCTCGCTGCTAAAGACCGTATTCGTTCTAAAAAAAACAGTATTCTGGGTGCTGAGTCCGATCGGTATTTGTAAACGTCTGTCTTTTTTAAGGTAATAATTAAATGTGAGCCCTAGGGACGAAGAGATATCCCCCCCCTCATTTGATGCACCGCTTGGATTACTGTCATAACCTAAAATGACCTGGCTTAGATTAATCGTATATCGCTTTTCAAGAGGAGAGAGCCGCCCTCTCGTCCAGAGCACATCCGGAGAATCCCCCTCCCCTAAAAACTCCAACGTATTGCGGTATGTTTGAATGGCTTTCTCAATTCTCCCTTCTTTTTCGTAAAGGAAAGAAAGTCGTTGATTGGCCTGGATGTTCATCGGGTTTATTGCTAACACCCTCTTATAATATCTGCGTGCTTGATCATCCTCTCCAAGGCTTTCATACGATGAACCGATAAAATATAAACTGGCGACATCCGAAGGATAAAAAAGAACCACCTTTTCAAACGATTCAATCGCACTGCGATAATCCTGCTCGTTCATATATCGATTCCCGCGATTGAAATACCGTCTTGCTTCAATCTCATTTTTGGCCTTTCGCTTCACCCGTTCCAACTCGGTTTGAATCTTCGAGCGGAGCGCTTCAGGCAATGCTTTTGCCTTTAATGCCAGATCATAGGCTCGTTTGGCGTCTTCCCATTGACCGGCCGAAAAATAGAGAAGCCCAAGATGATATTGCTCCTCCCCAGTTGATGGGTCTTGTAGCGATATGCTATTCAATTCTCTATATGCCTCTGTCGTATTACCTAATTTTATATAAAGAAGAGCCAACTTTAGTCTTATCCGAATATCATCGGGCACGATTGACAATGCCCGCTTCAGCGTTTCAGTCGCAGCTGTCCATTTTCCGCCCGCAGACTCCTCTTCCGCCTTTCTGACAAGAAGAACTGTTTCTGATTCGATTTTAGAAAGCTTTTCTGCAAGGCTCTGAAGATGCAATCTTATTTCGTCTGAGACAAGGAGCGCACCGGCGTCTTTTAACATTTTTAAAGCTTGATAAAGATATCCTTTTTCTTGATACATTTCCCCAAGCTGTTGACGAGCTTGTACATGCCCCGGATTGAACTCGAGAACTCCTAACATCTCATTAATCGCCAAATCGATTTTTCCATTTTGCCGATAAAGATGACCGAGCTTATAGTGCAGATCTGAATCTTCGGGACGAATGGAGATGGCTTGTTCTAATTTTGTAATCGCCTCTTCAGCTTTTCCTTCTTGGAGCAGCTTTTGACTTTCTTCATAAAGTTCACGGGCGGATTCATCCGCAAACTTTATCTGTTGTTCAACCCTTGCAACGAAGTGATCCAATTCCGTTCGGTGCCGATCGTTCCTCTGCAAGGGAGCCTGGGCTTTTTGATATTCCGTTTTTGCACGATTGAAATATCCGACCATTTCATAAATTTGGCCGAGGCGCTGATGGGCCTCCGAATAGTTCGGCTGTATCTCAATTGCCCTCTTAAAAGACGTTTCTGCAAGATCAATCCGATTCTTTCGAGCCCATAGATTTCCAAGATTGAAATAAGCTAATGCCTGATTGGGATTAATCTTAAACAACGATTGTAATGTTGAAATAGCACCATCAATATTGTTGTTATCAGCTTGTATAAGGGCCTGGTCGATGTATGTGTTTACCTCAAGCTGATCTTCAATCGCGTTTAACTTTTCCTCAAGAGACTGCACTTCAGGACCATCCCGGTCTTCTATAAAGAAGAGCGCCCTTTCCACTTCCACTCTCGCTTCTAAAAGATCTCCCTTCAATTCGTAAAGTTCTGCGAGCCGAATTCTGGAGTCGGTCATGTTCGGTCTTAGCCGCAGTGATGTCTTGAAACTTTCAATTGCCTCATCGAAACGATTTTGGACGCCTAATACAGTTCCAAGCCAATAGTGTGCGAGAGCATTGTTGGCCTGCACTGTAAGAACGGTTCGAAAAGCATTCTCCGCCGCTTGATAGTTTCCGTTCCGAAAAAAATTTATTCCACGGTTCCAATTTTCCCTGAAGTGAACCGTCTTCTCTATATTTTCAAGACGAGCTAGGATAGTCGTTTCTTGAAGAGGAGAACTGTCCGTGAGATAAAGATATGCCTCTTCATACTCTCTCAGAGCTTCTTCAAGATTTCCCTGACTCTCATAAATTTCAGCGAGACGAATATGGGCAGCAACGAGGTCCGGCTTTAATTCAACAGCTCGATTCAGTACCGTCAAAGCCAGGTCTATTCGTCGTGTCGCAGCGAAAATACTCCCTAAATTAAAATAAACGAATGGATTTTCAGGATCACCTTTCAAAACTGCACGAAAAATCTCTTCCGCTGATTGAAGGTCCCCTTTTTGAAGGGCTTCAACCCCTTTTTCAAAAGTATGGAGAGGTAATTCTTCGGAATAACACTTGTTTCTTAATATGGGGGATAAAACGAACAGGATAGAAATAATATATGGCAGGTAACGGGATATTCGTCTACTCAAGTGTTTTTCCCAGGAATAAGCATCATGCCTCTGTTTGGTAGTTATTTTTTAGTCAGAAATAACTTTTCTGAAGATCTTGTTTATATTAAATTATTTTTGTTAATCCCGATCATCATTTGACTCTGGTAGGCATATAATTCAAGACCAAATCGGTATTATACCATCCCGATAACTAGCCTATCATATGTCTTAAAATTGTCAAATAAAGTGGAAATTTTATAGATTAAAATGTGAATAAAATAGATGGGTTATAACAACATTGTTGAATGATTCATGAAAAATTTCTAATAACTGAGGCAGGAGAGTAAACGTGATATGACATTGCTTATGTCGGAAGCCTCTAGAGCGCTCAAACGGCAACGTCTGTTCATTAAATATGGAGGTTGTGTAGAAGGAGAAAATGTTTGCAGGAAGGATTTAACTCATTAATTCCAAGTTTGGACTCGGATTTAAATCCAGAGATGAAAAATGATGTTCTTCAAGATGAGACATGCCCGCCATGGCAATCATTGCACCATTATCCGTGCACAACCGGGATGAAGGGATATACACTGCAATCCCGAGGCGTTCCCCAGCCGAAAGGAATTTCTTTCTTAAAAGGCTATTTGCGGCCACTCCCCCCACCAGCATGACACTCTTTGCATTCTCCCGTTGAACGGCAGAAAATGTTTTCTCAACCAAAGTGTCCACAATCGCCGATTGATAGCCTGCAGCAATATCAGGATGAGAGGACATATAATCCTCGGGGGCTTTTCCCATCTTGAACAGGGTCTGCATGAGTGATGTTTTGAGTCCGCTAAAACTAAAATCTAAATTGGAAGATGACCGATAAGGACGAGGAAAGGGAATTCGTTCCGGATCTCCCTTCTGAGCCAGACGGTCGATGACAGGTCCTCCAGGATAAGAATAACCCAACATCCTCGCTCCTTTATCTAGAATTTCTCCCGCTGCATCGTCAATTGTTTTCCCGAGCAGCCGATATTTTCCTCTCTGCGGCATATAATAAAGATTGGTATGTCCCCCTGAGACAATCAATGCAATAGACGGGAAAACGATGTCCTCATGCTCGATAAAAGCCGCTGAAATGTGTCCTTCCAGATGATGAATACCTAGAAGCGGAATCTTCAGAGAGTAGGCCAGGGACTTTGCAATTGAAACACCGACCAACAAGGCGCCGACTAAACCAGGACCCATTGTAACCGCGATGGCATTCAATTGTTCATTCGACCGGCCCGATTTCTCAATGGCTTCTTTAACAAGCAGACCGATCACCTCGATGTGTCTTCGGCAGGCCAGTTCCGGAACCACTCCTCCATACTTACGATGCAGATCGATTTGTGATGAAAGGAGATCAGAAAGAATAATCTTCCCATCTTGTGTAACCGCGACTGCGGTCTCATCACAAGAGGTCTCAATGCCGAGAATAATCATTCAAAGCCTTTTAGCTTGTTAAGGTGAGAACGTACGAGAGGAATCATTTCGCTCTTCTGATCTGTTTCAAGTTCAAGGTAAATTTTGTATTCCTTCCGAGCATTCGAAAAATCGCCCTTTCGCTCCAATAAAGTCGCATAATTTAAATGAAATACGGGGACAGCAGGTTTGATATTAATTGCACGCTTATAATGAATGGCCGCCTGATCGATTGATCCCGCTTTATCATAAATAAGACCGATATTATTTTCCGCTTCAGCATAATTGGGATCAAGCCGAATTGCTTCCTGGTAATGGATTAACGCTTCACCCGCCTTTTCTTGATACCGAAGCACCATTCCTAAATTGTTATGTGCTACTGCAGATTGAGGGAGCAACTCAACCGCTTCTGTGAAGGCGCTGTTTGCCTCTTCAATTTTCCCTTCATTGTAAAGTTTAATTCCTGTCATAAGCATGCGCTCGCCGTCTTCTACTTGAGAATTCGGCAATATTCCTATACTTTCTGAGTCATCTATTTTCTTATCTTCAGCCAAGATGTGATCTAACGGAGGGACCGCAGACTCTATTTTTGACTCCAAGGAAGGCAGTATGGAAGGAGGTGTCGATTTATCTAAATGACTTTGTAAAGAAAATGGATACCGCACGGAAAAGAAAAAACCGGACAGAACTAAAAACGATATACCGATAGCAATCCACCGATATATTCGCCGCGTCTGGGTAGAAGCTCTGAATAAATGGCCATGAGAGAAGGATCTTGAGGTCTCTGAAGCGCCTTCTAAAGCCGCTTTTTTTAAAGCTTCATGAATAATACTCATCTGAGAGAACTTCCAAGAATCGGTTTCTGCGTGGTTGAAAAAAGTACTTTATAATGAAAATACGGTATCGAGAGCTTTCATTCTCGATACCGTATTATAATTTCATTCACGAGGTCTGTCTCTTTTGATTCGAGGTTTTATACTCCTGCCATTGCCTCTTCTTCAACGAAAGCGGGGGCATTATCCTTGAGGACAACTTTTATTCTCTTGGCATCCTTGAAGCGACCTTTAATAATCTCCTCGGAAAGAGAATCCTCGATATTTTTCTGAATGCAGCGCCGCATTGGTCGAGCGCCATAAGACGGCTCATATCCTTCTTGAATCAGCCAATGCTTCACTTCCTCTGTTAATTCGATATGGATTCCCTTCTCAGTGAGTTTCTGGTTCAATTCATTGACGAGAATATCGACAATCTTCTCAAGATGCTTCTTCTCAAGCGGATGGAAAATGACAATGTCATCGATCCGATTCAAAAATTCCGGATTGAATGACCGCTTCAACTCGGCATGGATCGCATCCTTCATCTTTCCCAAGAGACTCGTATCCGATGTCTTCTGGAAGCCTAACGTTCCCGCTTTATCAACCATCCTTGTTCCCAAGTTGGAGGTCATAATGAGGACGGTATTTTTAAAGTCGACTTTTCGACCCAGACTATCGGTCAAGCAACCATCATCAAGCACCTGGAGCAAGATGTTGAACATATCGGGATGGGCTTTCTCAATCTCGTCGAATAGAACGACGGAATACGGTCTCCTTCGGACCTTTTCGGTCAACTGGCCGCCTTCCTCATAACCGACATAGCCCGGAGGTGCGCCGACAAGCCGGGAACTCGAAAACTTCTCCATGTACTCAGACATGTCGATCCGAATCAAAGCGTCATCGCTGTCAAAGAGAAATTCGGCAACGGCCCGGGCAAGCTCGGTCTTCCCGACCCCAGTGGGCCCCAAGAAAATAAAAGAGCCGATCGGCCGGCGATTTCCTTTAAGACCTGCGCGAGAGCGTCGAATGGCCCGTGCAATAACCGAAATCGCTTCTTCTTGTCCAACGATTCTTTTGTGGAGCTCTTCCTCCATGTGAAGAAGTTTCTTCGTTTCTTCTTCCTCCATGCGGAAAAGCGGAATCCCTGTCATTTTTGACACAACATAGGCCACTTCTTCCCGATTAATACTCGGACGGTTTTTTTCTTGGTTTTTCTTCCATTCTCTTTTGGTCTCTTCGACCAACTTTTTAAGACGTTCTTCTTCCTCTCGGAATTTAACCGCCTCTTCAAAGTTCTGAAGTCGAATAGCCAAATCCTTTTCGCGGGCCACTTTTTTCGCTTCCTGTTCGAGTGCCCGCAACTCTTCCGGTCGGGAGTAAGCCATTAACTTTGCTCTCGAGCCGGCCTCATCAATCACATCAATTGCCTTATCGGGCAGAAAACGATCCGAAATGTAGCGATCGGAAAGCCGAACGGCCTCTTCGACCGCATCGTCTGTAATCGACACACCGTGATGCTCCTCATACCGATCTTTCAATCCTTTGATGATCTGGATGGTCTCATCTGGTGATGGAGGTTGAACAAAAATCGGCTGAAATCTTCGCTTTAGAGCGGAATCTTTTTCAATATGTTTCCGGTACTCATCCAGCGTAGTCGCACCGATACATTGGATCTCTCCTCTGGAGAGCGCCGGCTTTAGCATATTGGAAGCATCAATCGACCCTTCGGCCGCGCCTGCACCAACTAAGGTATGAAGCTCATCGATAAAAATAATGATATTGCCGGCAGTGACAATTTCCTTCATGACTACCTTGAGTCGTTCTTCAAATTGCCCCCGATATTTGGTGCCGGCGACAAGAGAACCAAGATCGAGCGCAATTACCCGTCTATTAAAAAGGCTGTCCGGAACATCCATCGAGATAATTTTTTGAGCAAGACCTTCGACAATGGCGGTCTTCCCGACACCGGACTCCCCGATCAGAACGGGATTGTTCTTAGTGCGGCGGCTGAGGATCTGAAGGACCCGCTCAATCTCATCGTGACGACCGATCACGGGATCAAGCGATCCTTCCGCGGCGAGCTGTGTCAAATCGCGACCGAATTCATCAAGGGCGGGTGTATTGCTCTTTTTATCCTTCTCTCGCGGTGTCGTTTTACGGAGGAGATTAATTGTCAATTGCCGTGCGGTCAGTAGATTTCCACCAAGGCTTCGGACGATCTTCCCTCCGATTCCTTCCTCTTCCCTCAACAATCCAAGCAGAAGGTGTTCACTGCCGATATAGTTATGACCGAGGAGTTTTGCTTCTTCAACCGCATACTCGATCACTTTTTTTACACGAGGGGTAAAAGGGATCTCTCCAAAGGTCATCGTATTGCTACCACTTGGGAGGTTTCGCTCCACCTCTAAACGGATTTGCTCAACCGAAAGACCCATTTTCTTAATGACTGCAAGGGCTATCCCATCTCCCTCCCTCAAAAGGGCCAAGACAAGGTGCTCTGTTCCCAGGTAGTCATTTTGATGTCGTTCGGCTTCTTCGCGGGCAAGAATAATGATTTTTCTGCCTCTATCCGTAAATTTCTCGAACATCCCTCCTCCTTTTCACCTGAGCTTTTTTCGAGCTTTTTTCAAGGACTTATTAAAGGTTATGAAGACTCAAACCTTACGTTTTAATTCTAACCCGCTAGTTATGGGTTGTCAAGGTATTTCTAGGAAAACAGATTGACAATGGCCGACAAATCGATTAACAATGGCGGCAAAAAGAGTCTCCTAAATGTTTAACTTCCAAAAAGAAATCTCGTTTCTTTCAAAACATCATCTCATTCGGACTCTGGTCCCGATCGACTCGGGACAGGCGACTACTCTCAAACAAAATGGAAAGAGCTTTCTTCATTTTTCATCGAATAACTATCTCGGTCTTGCAGGCCACCCTACCCTGAAATCGACAGCAATCAGAGCGGTTGAAGAATGGGGAGTCGGTGGAGGCGCTTCCCGTTTAGTTTCAGGTAATTCTCGACTCTATTTCGAACTCGAAACAAAAATCGCCAAATTTAAAAACACCGCATCGGCGTTGGTTTTTCCATCCGGATATGCCGCGAATATCGGCGCGATCGGAGCGTTGGTTCAGAAGCAGGATCTCATTTTCGCCGATCGCCTCTGCCATGCCAGCCTCATCGACGGGGCCCGGCTCTCCGGTGCAACGCTTCGAGTTTATCGCCACAAAGATACCGAACAACTTGCAAAACTTCTCCGGCAGAAAAAAAAGAAGGGGCAAACGCTGATCATCACCGATGGGGTTTTCAGCATGGATGGGGACATCGCTCCCCTTGCTGAAATCTTGCGCCTTGCAGAGGAGTTTGATGCGCTCATTTATCTGGACGATGCCCATGCAACCGGGGTGCTCGGACCCAACGGACGCGGGACATGCGACTACTTTGCCCTCTCGAGCCCGAGAATCATCCAAATGGGAACATTAAGCAAGGCCTTGGGAGGTCTCGGAGGTTTCATCGCAGCCGATCGAGTCTTGATTGAATACCTGATTAATAAGGCCAGGCCGTTTATCTATACGACCGCCCTCCCACCGGTGCTCCTGGCAACCGCTCTCGCCGGATTCGAGTTGATCGAAAGCGATCCAGAAATTCGAAATCGCCTCTGGCGGCTTACAAGCCGTGTCCGTACGCAAATCAATCAAATGGGCTTCAATACCTGCGGAAGCGAGACTCCCATCATCCCGATCCTCATCGGCCCAACGGAAACGGCGCTGACCTTTTCTCAGAAATTGCTGGAAGAGGGAATCTACATCCCGGCCATTCGCCCCCCCACCGTCCCGGATGGAACGAGCCGACTTCGAATCAGCCTGATGGCAACGCACACGGATGAGCAGATTCAATTATTATTAAACTCCCTCAAACATATAGGAAAAAAACTCCGGCTCATCTGAATAATGTCAAAACCAAACAAATTCGAAAAAAGGGTCGTCGTCATCACAGGCGCGTCGGGCGGACTGGGTCAAGCGCTCTGCAAATCCTTTTTGAAGGGGAATGATGCAATCGGGATCCATGTGTATTCAAATGTCGAAAAAGGAGAAGCGCTCATTCGCCCGTTTACCTCGGAGGGTCGAGAAACGTTGCTCTATAGATCCGATTTGGGCGATTCCGGATCAACCCGGAAAATGTTTGATAATTTTCTAGCAAAATGGGGACGCATCCACATCCTGATCAACAGCGCGGGGGTCATTGATGACCATCTCTTTTCGCGGCAAAGCGAGACCGCATGGGATCATGTCATTCGAACAAATCTGACCGGCATTTTTTACTCCATGCGCGAAGCGGGACGGATTATGCAGGACCAAGGCGGAGGACACATCATCAATATCGCCTCCTTAAGCGCATTCACAGGGCGAGTCGGCCAAGCGGCGTATACAGCCTCAAAACGGGGCCTGATTGCGCTCACGACCTCCGCCGCGCGGGAGTGGGGAGCCAGCGCGATACAGGTCAATGCCGTGTTACCGGGCTTCCTCGATACGGGAATGACCGCCTCGTTGACGCCCGAGCAAAAAAGAAACCTCATTGGAGAAAACGTGTTAAACCGGCCTTCGACATTGGAAGAAGTTTCAGATTTCATTTTCCACTTATCAAAGATGAAATACGTTTCGGGACAAATATTCAATCTAGACAGCAGGATTCACTAGCAGACCCGATGGGAAAAGGCCTTTTCATTACAGGAACAGATACCGGCATCGGGAAAACCGTGGTCGCCGCGGCCATCGCACGCGCGCTCTCCTCCATGGGAATCGACGTCGGAATCATGAAGCCGATTGAAACCGGATGCCGCAAAAGGAACGGCCGGCTGACGTTATCCGATGCGCCCTACCTTAAAACCGCGGCACGGGCAAACGATCCATTCAAAATGATCACCCCCTATGTTTATCATGCCCCTCTCGCCCCACGGGCGGCATCCCTTCTGGAAAAAAAAGAGATCGATCTGGAAACAATCCTCATTGCATATGACTGGCTTCGCCGGCGGCACCCGTTCCTGATTATTGAGGGCGTGGGAGGATTGATGGTCCCCCTCACCACCCACGCTGATGTTTCCGATCTCATTCGTCTCTTCGATCTACCTGCTCTTTTGGTGGCCCGAAGCGGGTTGGGAACGCTCAATCATACTCTTCTGACCCTTCATCATGGAGCCGGACTTGGAATTCGATTTCTAGGGGTTTTATTCAATCGAACGGTCCCGTCCATCTCACTGGCCGACAAAACAAACCCGGCCATATTGGCTGAGCGAACGGACGTCCCGTTGTTAGGCACCCTTTCCTACTTCAAGAAAAGCGGGAACCGGGAGAAAGATATTCATCGGTCTGAAAAATTATTGATGGGAAATGAATTGATGAAAAGTGCGATCCTTCGCTGGATCGACACGGATCGAATGTGACGAAGATCAGTGGGCGTGGGAGGAGTTCTGTGGGTCTTCTTGAATGATCTTAATGAGCGTCTCGACAATCGTCGGATCAAACTGGGTTCCCGTACACCGACGAAGTTCCGCAAATGCAACCTCCATCGGAAGAGCCTTTCGATAGGGGCGGTCCGAGGTCATCGCATCAAAGGTATCCAAGATTGCAATGATTCGGGCGCCGATCGGAATCTGCTCGCCCGAGAGCCCCTCCGGATATCCTTTTCCGTCATACCGCTCCTGATGATAATAAATCATCGGAACGACAGGGCTTAAAAAATCCACCCCCTTTATGATCTCGGCGCCCAACATCGGATGCGCCTTCATGATCTCATATTCTTTATCCGTCAGCTTTCCCGACTTATTGAGAATGAGTTCATGGATGCCGATCTTTCCAATATCATGAAGCGCTGCGCCGTAACCGAGATGTTTTTTTTCTTCGGCGGAGAGTCCCAATCGCTCCGCAATCGCCAGTGCATATTCGACCATCCTGTCGCAGTGGCCGCGGGTATAAAGATCTTTTGCCTCAATGGCTTGGGCCAATGCCTTCATCGATTCAAAATGGGATCTTTCAAGCTGATCGAATAACTTGGCGTTCTCGATCGCGATGGCGGCCTGTCCGGAAAGAATAGAAATGAGTTCGATATCACTCTGGTTGTAAGAGATATTATCGACTCTTTTAAATAAACTCAAAACCGCCGGCACCTTTCCTTGATAGGAAAGGGGGATCGAGACCAAAGAGGAGAAACCGCATCTCTCAAGAAGTTCGGAACACTCCCCATCCAGCTTGCCCCCTTCCACATGGATAATCGCTTCCATCCCTTCAATCGTCTTCTGTCCGATCTTCTTAAAAAGATCAATCCCGTCGCTGCCGAGATCCAACGGAGGAAAAGAGGCCTTTATCTCAAGCGCCCCGCTCACATCATCTCTAAGAGATAAAATCGCTTGATCTGATTTTGTCTCCTTGGAGGCGACATTCACAATCTGTTCAAAAAGCGCGGTCGGATTGACTTCCAGAAGAAGATTCTGGCTGATCTCAAACAATGGCATAAGCAACTTCAAGCGAAGATTTTCTTTCGTCAGACGATTCTTCTCCAACGTCTCCTGAATCGCCTGAAGGAGTTCTTGCTGGGTGAACGGCTTCACAATGAACGCCTGTGCGCCGAGATGGAGGGAGTGGATCGCTTGATCAAGTCGGCCGTGGCCGGTGATGATAATCGCAGGAAGGTCTTGTTGAAATTCTCGGACCGATTGGAGAAGCTGAAGACCGTCCATTTCCGGCATCGAAATGTCGGTCATCAGGAGGTCAAAGTTCTCTTCTTCCACGGCCCGCAATGCCATGTGCGGGCTGTCCACACAGGTTGGAAGATACTCATGACGCGTTAAGATCTCGCTGCACAAAAGGCGGATATTCGCCTCGTCATCCACCACCAAGATCTTTTCATGCGCCATACCGGATCTCTATCTGCCGCACGGGAAGGATGCGAAACCTAGGAGAGACGGACACCCGCATAATAACAGCAGTTGTGGTCGTCCAAATTATTGATGAAAGATCTCTCTTTTCCGTCTTTGAAGAGAACGCGAACCATGCAGAGGCCTCCCAGAACTTCGGAATTCCGCTCCTCGACCACCATGCCCTCTCCCCACTCCGGAAACTGACCATGGATTACCCAGTCACCTACTTTTAGATAAAGTCTCCGTACCATCAAACCTAAAAACCTTTTGTAAAAGTAGGGTATCCCCTCTCCTCTGTTTTGTCAAGATCAAGCTTTCCGAATCGCTTAAAGATTCCAAGCCATTCCGCCACGTTGGCGCGCACGTCGCCGGCCAAGGCGGAGATTACCGCCACACCGTCGGTTCCTGCCGTGATCAAATCGGAAAGATGGGATCGTTGAATCCCTCCGATCGCATAGATCGGAATGCGCACCTTCCGCTTGACCTTGGCAATCGCCTCCAGTCCAACAGGGGCCCTGGCGTCTTCCTTGGTTTGCGTCTGAAAAATCGGACCGAAACCGATGTAATCGGCCCCCTCCGATTCGGCGTGTATCGCCTCTTCCACTGTGTGCGTTGAAATGCCGACAATCGCTTCGTTCCCCAAGATCTTTCTGGCAATCCATAGGGGAAGGTCCTCTTGGCCGAGGTGGACCCCGTCGGCCTTCACCGCCAACGCGAGATCGATCTGATCATTGATGATCAAGACCGCCCCATGCTCCGCCGTCATTTTTCGAAGCTGCTTGGCGGTTTCATACATCTCCCTTCTCCCGCCGGTCTTATCCCGATACTGAATGAGACGGGCCCCGCCCTCGATCGCCTGCCGCACCGCGTCCAGGAGCGATTTGTGCGGATCACGTTGTGTCGCGGGAGGATGTTTATTGTCTCTGACTGTAGAAAAAAAGGGGTCTGTAATGAAGTAGAGCGGAAACATCACTGTAAAGGGAGAGAAAGGGATGATAAAAAACGTTCCAGAAAATTTGTTGAGAAACGGCCCTTGATAAAAGCCGGATCATCAAAAACGCGTTTATGAAGCGGAAGGGTCGTCTTAATCCCTTCGACGACAAACTCGGAGAGCGCTCCCCGCATCTTTGCGATCGCCTCATCGCGGGTCCCGGCATGAACGATCAATTTGGCGATCAACGAATCATAATACGGGGTGACAACGCCATTCAAGTAGATCGCCGAATCGACCCGAACGCCCGGCCCGCCGGGAAGATGAAAGGAGGTAATCGTTCCGGGGGAGGGGGTGAACTTTTCAGGATCTTCCGCATTAATCCGGCATTCGAAGCTATGCCCGCGGAGCTTAACCTGGCTCTGCTTGAATTCGAGCGATCTTCCCGCCGCAATCTTGATCTGTTCTTTGACCAAATCAATTCCGCTGACCATCTCCGTAATCGGATGTTCGACCTGAATCCGCGTGTTCATCTCGATAAAATAGAAATTATGATCTTTATCGAGGAGAAACTCGACGGTTCCGGCATTTACATAATGTGAAGCACTGACCGCATCCAAGGCCGCCCGCCCCAACTCGCGCCTCAACCGATCGTCAACAACGGGAGAAGGACTCTCTTCGATCAACTTTTGATGTCTTCGTTGGATAGAGCAATCTCTCTCACCGAGGTAAATCACTTTCCCCTTTTCGTCCGCTAAAACTTGAACCTCGATGTGGCGCGGGTCGATGAAATATTTTTCGATGTACACCCCATCATCGCCGAAAGCGGTCTTCGCCTCCATCTGAGCCGTCTGCAACGATTTCGCAAGATCCTCCTGCCGGTGGACCACCCGCATCCCCCGCCCGCCTCCTCCTGCAACCGCCTTGACAATAACAGGGTAGCCGATCTTTTTGGCGATCTCGATCGCCTCTTTCTCATTGGTCACCTTTCCTTCGCTGCCGGGGATGACGGGGACTCCCTTCCGCATCATCGTCTCCCGCGCCTTCGCTTTATCCCCCATTAAGCTGATGCACTCTGGAAAAGGGCCGATGAATTTAATCCCGGCCGATTCGCAGACTTCCGCAAAATGGCTGTTTTCGGCCAGAAATCCATATCCGGGATGGATCGCTTCGGCGCCGGTGATCTCGGCCGCGCTGAGGATATTCGGAATATTCCGGTAAGAAAGGGTGGCGTCGGCCGGACCGACACAGACACTCTCATCTGCAAGCCGCACATGCAGCGAAGCGGCGTCGGCTTCCGAATGAATCGCCACCGTTTGAATCCCGAGCTCACGGCACGCTCGGATGACCCGGAGAGCGATTTCTCCCCGATTCGCAATGAGAATTTTCTTAAACACAGTGCTCAACCCATGGGTTCTAAAAACGACGGAAGTATCGGCTGGAAACTTGTCTCGCTTGCCGGCAGTAAAAGATGAAAGTTAATGGGGCTCGATACGAAAGAGAGGTTTTCCATATTCGACGGCCGTCCCATCCTCCACACAAATCTCGGCGACCTTGCCGTCTACGTCCGACTCGATTTCATTCATCAATTTCATCGCTTCGACAATGCAGAGGATCTGCCCCTTTTTTACGACGTCGCCCACCTCGACGTAAGGGTCGGCATCGGGTGAAGCCGATTTATAAAAGGTCCCGACGATCGGGGAGCGGACGATCGCATAACGCCCCTCTTCCGCCGCCTTCGTCTCGATGGCGGTCGCCGTCTCTCTTTCGATTTGGGGCGCAGCGGCCTGCGCCGCGCCTCTTTCTTTCGCCCCGAAGAGAACCTCTTTGCGGAGCCGAATCCGTTTTCCGCCCTCTTCCAGCTCGATCTCAGTGAGCGCCATCTCGGACATCAGGTCGGCCAATTTTCTAATTTCGTTCAAGTCCATGATCGCTCTCTTCAGTGTCACAAGTTCAGTAAGTGAATGGCCCTGCCTCAGCAGCCGAATTGAGTCGGAACGAACGATTGCTACTTCACACGTTCAACGTACGTTCCTGTCCGCGTATCTACCTTGATGATCGTTCCTTCTTCAATATAGAGAGGCACCTTGACTGTTCCACCCGACTCGAGCTTTGCAATCTTTGTCCCGCCTGTCGCCGTATCGCCGCGGATTCCCGGATCTGTTTCGACGATTTTCAGCTCGACAAAGAGAGGCAGGTCTACTCCGAGCGGCTTCCCCTGAAAGAAAAGAATCCTCACCACCATGTTCTCTTTGAGAAAGTCCTTCGCGGCGCCGAGTTGCTCCGCGGTAATGAACAATTGTTCATACGTATTGTTATCCATGAAATGGTACTCTGAACCTTCCGCATACAAGAATTGCATTTCCCGATCAAGAAGATCGGGCTGCTCGAATTTTTCCCCCGAACGAAAGGTTCGCTCCAGCAGGTTTCCGGTTTTGAGGTTCTTCAGCTTTGTCCGGACGAAAGCGCCTCCCTTTCCGGGCTTTACATGTTGATATTCCACAATGGTGTACGGGTCTCCATCCAATTGAATTTTGGCTCCACCCTTAAAATCGCTCGTTGAAATCACTTCCCTTCCCCTTTCTTTCTCCCCTTTCGAATTTGAACCGGCCCTCGAAGATACTCGATCGCGCCCAGGAAACCCAAAAGATAACTTTGCGGACCGAAACCCGATACCTGGCCGACGACCACGTCGGAAATAAGGGAGGTCCTCCGAAAAGCCTCTCTGGAATGAATGTTGGACAAATGGACTTCAATCGTTGGAATTCCGACCGAAAGGATGGCATCCCGAATGGCGATGCTGGTATGCGTGTAGGCGGCCGGATTGATTACGAGGGCGTCGAACTTGCCCAAGGCTTGCTGGATTCGATCGACGAGCGCCCCCTCGGAATTGGACTGGAAGATCTCAACGGCGACCCCCTCCTTACCGGCAAGGTCGCTGATCTGCCGGTCGATCTCGGACAATCGGAGCGTCCCGTAATGTTCCGGTTCGCGGATCCCGAGCAAGTTCAGGTTCGGACCGTGCAGAACAAGAATACGAGCCACTACGACAACTCCTCCACCAACGTGGCGGCTTCCATTCTGAGGAGAAATCTTCCCTTCCCAAAGTTCTTTTCTGAAGCGACGACCAGAAGCAGGAAATATTCAGGGTTGATTTTTTTGACGAGGATAATCGCCCGCTCGGTCACGATCGTCATTTCCTCGCTCGCGCCGAGCTCGACAGACTGACTGGCCTTCTCGGCCGACTTCCAGAGAGCCCCGCATTCCGCGACAATGGAGGTTAGATCCAGCGAGGAATCGACCCGATGCTCCTCCACAATAATGCCGTCTGCGGCGGCAATGGCGATGCCCCTGAGATCGTCCACCTTCTCGGAGATTTTCTTCAGATTCTCTTTAAGATTCATTTTTTTTCCGGATGGAATCGAGCCAAGATTGGAGGCGTTGGGCCTTCTTCTTTTTCGGATCGTCAGCTCCGGAACTTTCTTGGGAAGCCCCGCCCCCTCCCTGTTTGAGCAAAAGGGACTGAAGGGCCTTTTCAAGACCTTGCCTGCTTTCTTCATCGGAAGGGTCTCGCGCCAACAACTTTTGATATACATCCGCCGCCTGCTGATAATGCCCCTGGCTCATATAAAGAGAAGCGAGCGTCGTCGAAAGAAGCGACTCTTCTTTCTTATCGTTTTCATCGGAGGTCGGCGAGATTTCCAAACCGGGAGAAGAAAGCGGTTCTTTCTCCATCGAAGGAATCTCAAACCCGCCCACCACCGTTTTATCCCCCTCCCACGAATCCTCCTCGGCAAATCCGTTCTCCGCAATAGCGGGAATTTCAATCGGCGCTTCCGCGACCCTTTCATCATACGCCGCGGCCGGGTTTTGATTTTCAAAAACCTCCGGGACGTTGACTCCCGAACCGGCGGGGATCACCGGTTCCGCTTGAACTCCGAACGCGAGTTCATCGACCGGAGCGGACGATTCAACGGGCATCGGGGCTTCTTCGATCTGCATTTCTTGGGAAGAGGCATGATTTATTTCAACAGGGAATGCCGACTCAACCGGAGGGGCCGGATCGGCTTCCTTCATTTCAGCTTCACTCGCCGGGCTCGGCTCAGACGAAACGGGCGAACTCGAAAGAACGGCCGCCTCTTCCGCCTGTGCGCTGGAAGCGACCGACTTTTCGAGGACTCCTACCAGCCCCTTCGCTTCTTTATCGGAAGGGTCGATGACCAATACCTTTTTGCAGGCCTCCAGGGCTCTCTGTAGTTGTCCCTGTCCCTGGTAAATCATCGCCAGCTTTTTGTGTGCAAGAATATTATCAGAATTAATCGCGATCACCTGTTCAAACTCTGCTTGCGCTTCCGGGATCTGGTCCTTCTGCAGGTAAGTCTTCCCAAGCATGACCCGTGCAGCGACATAACTGGGGTGGTTTTTAATTCCCTCCACCAATACGATAATGGCCTCATCGACCATCTCGCACTTCAGATATTCCTCCGCCAATGGGACAAAAAGACGCGATGTCGGATTCTGCGTGATCTTGTCCATCAGCTTCACGATTTCGGGAGAAACGATTTTATCAGACATTTTCAGCTCAAAGAGATAATTTTGAAGATCATAACAAATCAGGGTAAAAAGTCAAGAAACGTCCGTTTTGAGCCGGACAACCTCCTCCAGGATATACCGGGCAAGCGCCTCTTTGGACATTTTCGGAAGGGGTGTTATTCTTCCTTTTGAATCAATGAGTTGTGCGATATTTGTTTCCACATCAAATCCGGCACCCTCCTGGGTGACATCGTTCGCCACGATCAAATCCAACCCTTTCCTGAACAGCTTTTTCCGAGCGTTTTCAACCAGGGCGTCGGTCTCCGCGGCAAAACCGACGATGATCCTCTTTTCTTTTCGAAGCCGTAATCCCGCTAAGATATCTTCTGTCTCTCTTAAGCGAATCGATAGGGCCTCGCCGCTCTTTTTCATTTTTTGCGGGGAAACCGCCACAGGCTGGTAGTCGCTGACGGCGGCCGCCATTAGGACGACCGTGGCTTCGCTGTAGCGCGCTTCAACCGCTTTCTTCATCTCCTCCGCAGTCCGAACGATGATCCGCTCGACCCCCGGAGGCGCAGGCAACAGTGTCGGACCGCTGACCAAAATGACCCGCGCCCCCCACTCCCGGGAGACGCGAGCCAACGCATAGCCCATCTTTCCGGAAGATCGATTCGAGATAAAACGGACAGGATCGATCGGCTCTTGCGTCGGTCCCGCCGTCACGAGAACGACCTCTCCCGTTAATGGGCGCTCCGAAGCGAGGAGGGAGATAACCCTTTCAAGGATGATCTTTTCATCCGCCAGCCTCCCTTTTCCCTCCTTGCCGGAAGCAAGGGGACCGACCTCCGGCTCGATGATCTGGGCGCCCCGTTTCTGAAGAAGGGAGACATTCTCTTTGACGGCCGGGTGATCCCACATTCCGACGTCCATGGCAGGGGCGATGAGGATGGGAGCGGATGCCGCCAGCAGCAGATTTCCCAAAAGGTCATCGGCCAGGCCAACCGCCATTTTGGCGATGAAGTGGGCGGTGGCAGGGGCGATCAAGATCAGATCGGCCTTCTCGGCCAGGGTCAGATGAAGGACCTCTTCATGCGGGTCGAAAAGATCGGTGAAGACGGGCCGTCCCGAAAAAACCTGGAGGGTCAGGGGGGGGACAAACCGGTGGGCGGTCGGGGTGAGAACGACCTGGACGTCGGCCCCCATTGATTTCAAATCACGGAGAATCTGGAGCGATTTGTAGGCGGCAATGCTTCCCGTGATTCCAAGGAGAATTTTTTTTCCTGAAAGCATCGCGTCATCCCATCGTATCGGCGAAAGAGCACGGGGGAAGGTCCCTCTCAAAGGGAAAGACATTCCGAGGAGAGATTATTCCTCCTTCTCCTCCTTGACGACCGGCTCCGGAGGCGCCGCTTCTTGCCGCTTCGCCTCCTCCAAGTAAACGCTCAAATCCTTTCGAATTTCGCTTGCCAACTCCTCTTCCCGTTCGGTCAGCAACTGACGGGTTTTCATCTCCTCACGCAGGCGTTTTGCATCGCGCTGCGCCTGTTTCGCTTCTTTTCCATAGAGCACTTCCAATTCATCCCCGAGCACCTCTTCAAGCGCAATCGTGCTCGCCTTGGCATGTCGGCTTTGGTGCGTCTGCTTCGCACCCTCCATCAGCTGCCGCGCCCGCTGTGATGCGATGATCACCAATCGATACCGGGAATCAATCTTCGAATAATCTGTCTCAACGGGAAGAGAAATAATTTCCATCAGTCATTCCTTTCAAATAAAGAAGGGATTACTCCTCCCTTCTAAGGTGTAGGTCAGATTTCCTTGCTCAAATGCTTGATAAAGGTCTCCTCGATCCAGGAAAGATTCATCTGCTTCATTTTAATCCGTTCGGCGATCATCACCGCTTCGAGTTCCTTCAATGCCTTGTGAAATTCCGAGTTCACGATCAGATAATAATATTGCCGGTAATTCCAGATCTCTTCGCGCGCCTTTTGAAGCCGCCGTGAAATCTCATCGGCAGAATCCGATTTTCGATCGACCAAACGTTGCCGCAGCACTTCGAAAGAAGGGGGGAGAATGTAGACATACACGCCGTCGTTATATTTTTTCTTGATCGTCATCGCCCCTTGAGAGTCGATGTCCAAGACCACATCGATCCCGCGGTTCACCCAATCCATCAAAAGCTCGCGCGAGGTGCCGTAAAGATTCCCATGCACCTCCGCCCACTCGATGAAATCGTTTTTATCGATCATGTTTCGGAAGGTCGCCTCATCGACGAAAAAGTAATCCTTCCCATGCGTCTCTCCCGGCCGGGGAGAGCGCGTCGTATAAGAGATCGAATACTGGAGGTTTGGAACCAGCTTTGCCACTTCTCGGCAAAGAGAGGTCTTCCCCGCACCGGAAGGGGCCGAGACAACGAATATAATTCCTTTTCTATCCATTTCGATCCAATTGCCTCATCATGAAGAGCGACGTTTTCTCCCCTTCTTCTCACCGAGGGGAGCGGAACCGGCGGGGAGCCCGTCTTCATCCGAAGCGAATCGCTGCGCGATCGTCTCCGGCTGAATGGCGGAGAGGATCACATGGCCGCTGTCGGTGATGATCACGGTGCGCGTTTTCCTCCCTTGGGACGCATCGACGAGCTTTCCTCCCGCCCTCGCCTCTTCTTTGAAGCGTCTCATCGGAGAAGAGTTCGCCGCGACAACGGCGACAATCCGTGATGCAGGGACCACATTTCCGAATCCGATATTCACCAGCTTAAACGGCACGATTTCTCTCTGGTGGCCGCGTCATTACCAAGGCCACGGTTGGAACGACGCTACTCGATATTCTGAACCTGCTCCCGGATCTTCTCAAGACCGCTTTTCATGGCAACCACCTGCAGCGAGATGTTGACGTCGTTCGCCTTGGAGCCGATCGTATTCACTTCCCTGTTCATCTCTTGCAGCAGGAATTCCAGCGCGCGCCCGACCGCCTCATCCTTCTGGAGCATCTTTCGAAACTGCTCCAGGTGGGTTTTCAAACGGGCCGTCTCCTCGCTGATGTCGCTCCGGTCGACCAGAATGGCCACTTCTTGAGCCAGACGCGCCGGATCAACGGCGATTCCTTGGGTCAATTCGGAAACCCGTTTTTGAAGCCGCTCATGGTAAGCTTGGACCGCCTTTTTCTCCTGTTGTTTGATGAGGCCCAGCATACGATCCAATTCATCGAGATGACCCGCCAAATCTTCACCGAGCGCCCTCCCCTCTTCACCACGCATCTTCTCCAGCGCACGCATCGATCGCTCCACCATCCGATCGACAAATCGTCCCAGCGGCGCCGTCTCTTCCTCCGGCTCGGAGGTCGTAATGATCTCTCTGAAATGGCTCATCAGCGCCACGTCGATCTCTCCGCTCAGATGGAGCGATGTCTTCAGTTTTTTTAGAATGCGATGGTACGCCTCGGCCGACTCCAGATCGAGCTTGAACTGTTTTGGAGCATTTCCCGAGCCGTTGAAGTTGATGGAGAGCTCAATGTGCCCCCTGGAAAAGCGCGCTTGGACCTTTTTTTTGAATGTCTCCTCAAGCGGCGCGAGCAGCTTTGGAAGCCGGATGACGACATCACAGTAGCGGTGGTTCACCGATCGAAGCTCCACCGCGACAGGACGTCCTTTATAGTTCCCCTCCGACCTGCCGTAGCCGGTCATACTTCGGATCATTTGTATTTTTCACTCACTAAAGGTGGGGCTTGATTATAGCCGTTGCCCCCCGCATTGTCAATGTGAGAGCGGCCCTTTGCCCGGCTTTCCGCCCCTTTTTTTTCCGTCTCGGCCGGGCAAAGATCGAACAGCGGACACTCCAGACAGCGCGGCCGGCGGGCCACACAGAGATACCGCCCGTGTAGGAGGATCCGGTGCGATCCGACCGTCCATTCCTCCTCCGGCAACAGCCGGCTCAAATCGACCTCGATCTGATCGGGATCTTCCGATCGCGTCCACTTTAGCCGATTGGAAACGCGCCGAACATGGGTATCGACCACGATGGCCGGTTTGCCGAAGGCGCTCCCCAAAACGACATTCGCCGTTTTCCGACCGACCCCCGGTAAGGTCACCAACGCCTCCATATTCACAGGGACCTTTCCCCCGAAGCGATCCACAATCGCCGCCGCACAGCCAAGGATGTTCTTGGCCTTGCTTTTGAAAAATCCGGTCGATCGAATGATCGACTCCAACTCCTCCCGGTCGGCCTTCGCAAGCGCGTCCGGCGTCGCATACCTCCGGAAAAGGACCGGCGTCACCCGGTTGACCCGCGCATCGGTGCATTGGGCCGAAAGGATCGTGGCGATTAAAAGCTGAAAGGGATCCTCATGGGTCAGCTCCGTCTCGGCCTCCGGAAACTGTTTCTCAAGACGCCGAAGGATCTCGGCCATTCGAGCGCGATCTTCTTCCAGATTTTTTGGCAGGCGTTTTGCCGACAACGATGATCCTCTCTCTTATCCGCCGGAGGCTTTATCGGGGGTATCTTTAATCTGAATTCCGTCGCCGGGGGGCGGCGCCTGCATTTTGAAAAAGATCCGCATCTGCGTCGCCAGAAATTCCCGCGCCGTCGGCTCCCGCAAATTCAACCGGTATTCGTTGATGATCTTCACCGACATGTCATACCACTCTTTCCAACAGACGTTGCAGACCTTCGCTTTGAGCTCCACGCCGACCTTTCCGCCGTACGGCATCCCTTCGATCTCCGCCCGCGTTTGACCGCACCGAATACAGGTCACATCCGCCATCTCTTCCTCCTCGTTCACTTCAATGTTTTCAGCAGCTCTGATTTCTTCTCTTTATACTCTTCCTCGGTGATCAGATCCTCTTCCCTTAATTTTTTCAGGAGCCGGAGCTGCGCTTCAAGCGGAGCGCCTTCCGAAGAAAGCGCCGGTTTTTCATCTTCCGAAGCACTCGGTTCCGGAGTCGGCGACACCAGCGCGGCAAAGTCCACCGCAATCGCCTCGACCCTTCGACCTTCCCCCGAAAGCTTCCTCTGGTGAGATTGAGGAAGAATCTTGAAGCTCCCCGGCTCAAAGGAATAAAGCGGATTCTCACGCGGGATGTGAGGACGATGCTCGTTTGAGATCGCCGTCCGATCATTCCCGAAGATCAAGTGGATCTCTTTCTCCTTGACGTATGCAACCCCCGACGTGATCAACGTTGTCATGCTGTTTTTCCGCGACGTCAGAAAAAACGCCGCCCGCTCTCCGGGTGTCGCGATCGCCAGGGCACGCTTCAACCGTTCCGCCAGCAGGGCCGCCTCCTCCGGGGTAAAGGCAGCCCCCCGGATCTCCTTCTGTCGGGTGAGGAGGCGATTCAAGAACGAAACTTCATGTCGGACGACAATCGAGTTCAGAACCGCCTGGATCGTTTCAAGCGCGATCTCCGCCGGATGATCATATTGCTCGGCCGGATCGACTCGATCGAGGCGGACCAGATGCCCCTCCCCTTCATCCAGATAACGGGGAGGCTCTTTCGGACCGAAACAACCGGCCAGCATCAAACAGACCGAAACGGCCAACAATCCGCTTATTCGACTGTGACGCTTCAAAATATCCCTTTTCTTATTCACCCCATCCCCCGAGCATCTCTCTTGCCTGAGCACTCCTGAACGCGCGCGACCAAACGATAGATCATTTCGGCCGTGGCCCCCCAGATGTCGTTTCCATTGTACAGATAGGATCGGACCGTTCTTTCCGTCCCCCTGAAGAGCATCGTTCGCAATCGGCAATTTTCCGGATTCATTAAAAAGGAAAAGGGAACCTCGATCAGTTCCGTGATCTCTCGAAAATCCAATCGAAATGGATAGGGATAGGAAATTATGGAGACAAAGGGAGCGACCGAGAAACCGGTCACCGTCTCGTGGTCGTCGAGCCGCCCGATGAGCGTCACTGCGTTCCGTTCGAGACCGATCTCTTCCCGGCACTCCCGGAGCGCCGTTTCAAAAAGATCGGCATCAGACGACTCCCAACAGCCCCCCGGAAAGGCGATCTCCCCTTGATGCCGCTGAACCCCTTCACTTCGTTTTGTTAAGAGAAGATAAGGGGCCCCTTCCTTGTCGAAGAAAGGGACCAGGACCGCGGCGGGGCGCAACTCCGGTTTGGAGAGGATCTCGCCGGGCCGGGCCTTCACAGACGATTTTAAAATCTCCCAAAACCGTTCCACCCGCGCTTCAGCATCCCTCCCCAAAGGAGGACCTCCGGTCATGAGGATCGCGGCCTTCCCAGGGTGGTGATGTAGACGACGATTTCGTCGAGGGAGAGGCCGAGCAGCGCGTTCACTTCATCATCATAAAAGCCGCCGATCCCGCTGACCCCCAAACCGAGCCGAATCGCCGCCAGATTCAGCCGCTCTCCGATTTGCCCCGCATCGAGGTGGAGATAACGGTAGGCCCGGTCGCCGTATTTCTCGACCGCTCTTTTTAGATGGGCGATGTGGATTACCAGCGCCGCCGCGTCGCGCGCCAACTCTTGTCCCAAACAGAAATGCCAGGTCTGCTCGCGGAAATCTCCGGCCGACAGGAGCCGCAGCTCGTTTTTTTGCGGCACAAAGTAGTAGATCCCCTCCTGCAATCCGACCACCTTCTGCACAACCAGATAGGTCTGGAGAATCGAGGGATCGAAAAACGGCGATGGAACCGCCGCAACGGGAAAGTAGGCATATCCTAAAATCCCGGCAAGCTCCTCCTTTAAAAAACCTTCCCCCGAGAATCCGCGGGTCGACCTTCTCAAAAGAATCGATTGACCGACACTCTCGCCCCAGTCGATCGGAGACTCGGGAAGGAGGGTCGCCTCTTTGTAGGAATGTTTCGATTCCAGAACATTCAGATCGGGAGGCCGGCGGACGGCCGACAGGTCGACCTTCTCTCCCGGCAAGATCGATGAGACCCGGTGGAGCTGGAGTTGGAGCATCTTTAAGTCATTCTCTCCCTTGGGGATCGGCATCGACGCCACCGCCGAGGTCGGACGGATCTCCTCCGGATTAATCTTCTCCCCTTGCGGCAAGGCGACCACGGCCAAGACCCCTTCTTCCGCTTCATCCAAGAAGAGGAGACGGTTCAAAGAGGTGTCCAAGAAACCGCCGATGGGGACCGGGCTAAAACCCTCCTCCGGCGCATAAACGACGAGGTTCCCGAGAATATGGCCGGTATCGAGCAGGATGCGGCGATAAGCCCGCTCCTGGTAACGCCAGGCGCTCCGTTGATAAACCGCCGTCATGATAACGAGGAGGTTTGACTTCGCGATCGCCTCGTGGTGCATACAGTATCGCTCAAACTCCTCCCAAAAGTCTCCCTCCCAGACCAGGACCAACGAATGATCCTTCACCTGAAAATTGTAGATCCCGTTCTCCAGGACCGAGAGGCCCCGGATCGCGACATAGAGCTCGGTCGGATAAAGCCCCCCCGCGGTCGGCGCGGCCCGAAGGGTTAATGTCTGGCCGGTCGGGTATTGCAGAATACCGGTGACGCCGTTGGTGAAGTAAAGCAACCGCGAGATCTCCGCGATCCCGAACGGATATCCCCCCTGGGTTTTCGCGGGCGGGAGCGGTTCTCCGGTAAAGGGATTATTCTGAAAAGGAAGGTAAGGGATCAGGTCGATCTTTTTATCGCTGTGATATTCTTTGTAGGGAGACGGTTGCGCCCCCCAATCGAGCGGCCGTTGAAACTTCCCCATCCGCGCTTCATGGTATTTGGTCTCTTCATGGTAAATTTCCGCAAGCGCTTTTTTGTCCATCCAGGGTTCCCGCGTGAATTAAAATCCTTTAAAATCTTCTTAATCTAATATAGAAACCGACCGGTGTCAATTTATAAGAATGAAACCGGCACGGATCAGTTTCAGTCGGATTCCCCCTCCTTCTTGCCCCTATAATATGGATGCGCTTGTCTTCGGCGATAAACAAAAACTGCTTGCCTTCGATTATTCTTTCTTGTATAACACTGAAGTTCTACCGTCATCAGGAAAACCATGCCGAAGAGAAAAGCCCTTCTTGTCTCCGTCACCGGCCCCGATCAGCCGGGGATTACCGCCGCGCTGACGGAGATTATGGCTGAATCCGATGTCCGGCTTCTCGACATCGAGCAGGTCGTGACCCAGTCGATTTTGTCCCTCTCCATCTTGATCGAGCTGGACGGCGCGGAAGAGGGAGAGCGACACCTTTTGCGCGACCTCCTCTTCCGGGCGCACGAGTTCGGTCTGTCAATGGAGTTCAAAGTCGTCCGGCCGACGGAGGTTCTAAAGAAGGCCCCCGTCCAGAATTACGTCGTCACCTGCCTCGGCCCCGCGGTGACCCTTCGCGTCATCGCCAAGCTGGCGACGCTTCTCTCCGAGGAGCGTGTCAACATCCAGAAGATTCACACAATCGCTCGCAAGCAGTTGGAATGTATTGAACTGACCCTGTCGACAACCCAGCCGATCGACCCCCGCCTTCTGACTCGAAAGCTGCTTCACCTCAATGCCGAGTTCGGGGTCGATATCGCCGTTCAGGAAGAGAACCTCTTCCGCCGCGCCAAGCGACTCATCGTCATGGATATGGATTCGACGCTGGTCCAGATCGAAGGGATTGATGAGCTGGCCAAAGAGGCGGGCGTCGGCGAAAAGGTCGTCTCGATCACTCATCGCGCAATGAACGGGGAGATCTCCTTTCCGGAGGCGCTTCGAGAACGGGTCCGCCTGTTAAAAGGACTCCCGGTCGGCGTCCTTGAAAAGGTCTGCAAGCGGATGCCTTTTACGCCGGGCGCAAAAGAGCTGGTTTCTATTCTCAAGAAGCTCGGATATCGAACCGCGGTCCTCTCCGGAGGATTCGACTATTTTAGCGCTCGGGTAAAAGAGTCGCTCGGACTCGATTATGCCTACTCCAACACGTTGGAGATTAAAGAGGGGGTTTTAACCGGCGAGATCGTCGGCGAAATTGTAGACGGCAAGAAAAAGGCGGCCCTGATGGAAGAGATCGCGCGGAAGGAAGGGGTCACGCTCGATCAGGTGATCGCCATCGGCGACGGCGCGAACGATCTCCCGATGATCACCCGCGCCGGCCTCGGCATCGCCTTTAACGCCAAACCCCGCGTCAGGGAAGAAGCACATTACAGCATCACCCAGAAAAATCTCGACTCCATCCTCTATCTTCTTGGAATCACCGAGAAGGATCTCACCGCCATGAGACAGAGGAAGCAACGCCGAACGACCACGTTGTAATCGTCATTTTGATCGCGATATAATTCAGATATGAGCATCCGTGCAGGGCCTCCATCCGGACCGGAACTTCGGGAGGCTCCTTCGCGGATCAACCATTCTAGGGAGAGGCATCCGGAGCAGCCATGGCAGAATACAAGACAAAGCGCATTTTTACATACGAAGAGGCCCTCGAAGCACTTCCTCAGGTCCAAAAAATCACCACAGAAGCGATTCAAGAGATCAGCGTTCTCGCGGCCCAGATTTTCGCCCTTCGCGATGAAGATCAAAAGAAGCGGTACGAAAAACAGCAGGCGGTGATCGTGAACAATTGGGTTCAGACCCTTGAGCAGATGGGGTGTGAAGTCAAAGGGCTCTGGCTGGTCGATTTCGACAATGGGGAAGGATATTACTGCTGGCAATATCCCGAATCAAACCTGGAGTATTTCCACGGCTACACGGAAGGGTTTGCGGGGCGAAGCAAACTGTTTTAATGTATGTGTGATGAGATAGGGGCGAGGCATGCCTGCGCCCCTATGCAGATAATGCCTCCAGATGCCGTCCAACCGACCGGGCGAGCGCAGCGAGGTGATACCCCCCTTCCAAGCAGGAAACGATCCTTCCTCCGCAGTGGGTCTCTGCGAGCGACCGAACGATTTGCGTCATCTCCGAAAAACCTTCATCGGTCACCTGGAGGCTTGCCAACGGATCGCTCTGATGGGCGTCAAATCCGGCGGAGATCAAGATGAAGTCGGGCTTGAACGCCGCCAGCGCCGGCGCCATGACCGTTTCGATCCGATGAAGAATATCGGAATCGCCCGCCCCGGATGAAAGCGGGCAGTTCAACGTAAATCCCTCCCCTTCCCCCTCTCCCCGCTCCCTTTCGGAGCCGGTCCCCGGATAAAAAGGATATTGGTGGGTGCTGAAGTAGAAGACGGTCGGATCCGAGTAGAAGAGATGCTGCGTGCCGTTCCCGTGATGGACGTCCCAATCGAGGATAAAGATCCGCTCCAGATGATGCTTCTTCTGAAGATACCGCGCGGCAATGGCGACGTTGTTGAACAGACAGAATCCCATCGCCCGATCGGCTTCGGCATGATGGCCCGGCGGCCGGACCGCGCAGAAAGCGTTTTGGATGCTTCCCGACATCACCCGGTCGGCGGCGGTCAAAACCCCGCCCACCGCCTTCTCCGCCGCCGCCAGCGACAGGGGGGAAAAAGGGGTATCGGGATCGAGGTAAACCGTTTCGTCCTCGGGGACCATTTTTTTTAACGTTTCGTAATAACGGGGATGGTGGACCGTATCAATCCAGGCGGCCAGGTCCGGATCGTCGGCCGGTTTGATTTCGACCAAATCCGAGATCAGACCGCTCTTCACGAGGTGTCCTTCGATCGCGGCAAGCCGCTCCGGCGACTCCGGATGGGCCGGACCGGTATCGTGTTGGCGATAAATGGGATGGGAAACAAAGCCGGTCTTCATTTTCTTTCCTTGCCTTTGGATTCTCTACTTCTTCTGGCGAACCCCCCACTCTGCATTGGACTTCGTATAGGCGACAATCGTCTGACCGCATGCGGTACAGGGGCTCTCTTCCGTCACTTCCGATGCTTCATCGTTGGGACCGGGCGGGGGTGTATCGGGAACCTGAACATAGGCCTTCTTCTGACAATAAGGACAGATAACGCCGTACAGCGTGCTCAATCTCTTCCTCCCCTTCTAACCTACTTGAATATCCATCCCGGACCTCGGTGAAGCCGGGACACCCCTCAGACAAGAAAAGGATTGCTCCGACGCTCCCTGCCGATCGTTGTCCGAGGACCATGACCGGGAAGGACCGCCGTTTCGTCCGGAAATGAAAGAAGCCGTTTTTGAATCGAATTGATTAAGGTCGGGTGGGACCCTCCCCAAAGGTCGGTGCGGCCGACACTCCCGGCAAAAAGGGTATCCCCCGTCAATAGACCGAACGCCGGAACATGAAAGCTGACACTCCCCGGCGTATGGCCGGGCGTATGGATCACCTCGACCTTTTCCTTGCCGAATGAGAACGAATCGCCATGCTTCAAAAAACGATCGATCGGCGGCGTCGGCGGCGTCGGAAGGCCGAAGAGCGACGCCTGGATATGGAGATTCTCGCAAAGGGGCATGTCTTCTTCGTGGAGGCCTGCCGCCGCCCCCGTCTTCGTCCGGACAAGGTCGGTGGCGCCAATATGATCAAGGTGGGCGTGGGTATGGAAAAGAAAGACCGCCTTGAGTTGATGCCGCGCGAGGCTCCCGAGGATCTCATCGGCCTCGTCTCCAGGATCGAATACCACGGCGGTCCGCGTCTCCTCGCAGGCGAGGATGACGCAGTTACATTGAAACGGTCCGACCGGAAAAGATTCGCAGATCATGCTTCTTCCTAGATCAAGAAAAACCACGAGCTAATACTAGCAAGCTGTCTGATGAGTGTCAATCAACGATTATCTCTCCGGGCAATCCTAGAGGATTCGTTGATATTCAGATAGGTCGAGGCGCCATACCTTCACGCCGCAGTAGCGCTCCCCTTCCGGACAGACCGGGCGGGTGCCGGCCATGTTCCGCAGGGTGCAGGGGGGAAGGAGGTAACTTCCGATCGACGGATTCACCTCCTTGATCTGTTGCGCCTCATCGAGAGAGGCGCGCCAGATCTCCTCCTGGGCGTTATAGCAGAGGCGCATCGCATGTTTGTGGTGCAGATTCAGAAGATCGGACGATTCGGTGAATCGAATCGAGAGCGCATTCGGCAAAAGATAAAGGGCATACTCCAGTGGGGCGCCAAGCCGTTTCATCCGGGCGAAGCGGTCCCAGCACTGGGACATCACCTCTTGATAATATGCCTCGATCTTGGGATCGATTTTGATCAGCGCCGGCGTAATGTAATCAGGCCGATCGCTCGTATGCGCAAAGAGGATCGGCCGGGAAGCCGGGGTCATCCGGTGCCGTTGATCCTGAGAGTCGGCGGTATGCGAAAGCTTCTTCCGGAAGGTGTAAGAAGGATGAAAGAGGGTCCGGCTGATCTTCGAGAGGGTCGTCAGGTTGAGCGATTCTCCGAGCAATCGGTTCTCCCCCGGATCGAGCGCCAGGCGGATTGCCGCGGCATCATCGAGCGCCGCCCGAGGCACCCCTAACACCTCCCGAACCGATTGGGCAAGGACCGCCTCTTGGTTCACCTTATAATCAATCAGTTTGGAGACCCGTCCTTCAAGTGAAACATCAAATTCGTCGAGAAACCGCTCGGTCGCCTGCGCCGTCATCCCTTCCGCATAACCTTGATAGAATTGATACTCCGGCGTCGATTCGATCGGAAGGGGCTGCTCCAGGATCTTTTTGTATTCAGGATCAAAGTCGAGGAGAGCTTGAACCATCTTCTCCACCACCAGCCGCTGCTCCAGCGGCGTGTCGTACTGCCGGCAGAGCCGGTAATAGCGGAGGAGGGTGACCCCGGAGATCGTGTGATAAAGATAGGCGAAAGCACCGATCGGAACGACGTAGCGGGCGATCTCCTGCGCCTTTTTTTTGACATCCCGATTGAAGTTTCTCCGCTGGCGCGGGAAAAGCCGGGCGTACTCCGCATCGACCAGCGGCAGGAGCATCTCGTTCAGTTTCTTATACGCCTCCATCTGCTCGTGGACGCCGGCGATGTAAAGATCCAGCGCTTCTCCCGAGAGGGGCGGAATCGAAAAACTCTCCGGCTTGACGGCGACGTAGCGCTGGCTGACCTGTTCGGAATTATAGAAAGGATGGCTGTGAAGGAACGACCAGATAAACTGCCGGGAGACATTGGTCAGGGTGAATTGAAAGTGGGCGTGCTGGAGGGTGGTATGATGGCCCGCCTGATAAATGCTCTGGGCCAGCAGCTCATAACCCTCAATGAGGTCTTCATCGCGGACGACCCCTTTTCCGGAATAGCAGGTCTTGGCTGTTGCCACGAAGTTTTTGAATGGCCGGACAAAGGCCTTCTCTAAAACAACGACCGGCTCCGGAGAGAGAAAACGATCACTCATTCTTATGTCCAATTTATCGGGTTCTTCCGTTTGACAGCCCGTATTATATTGGATAGAATCCCTGCGGTAAAGCAAAAAGAAGAGCATCCGCGGGGATAACGTGATCGTAGGACAGACAGGACCGAAAATCAAGATCGCCGGCGCCGGACCGTCGGGACTGACGGCGGCGATCGTCCTCGCCAAGGCCGGCTACGAGGTCGACCTCTTTGAAGGGCGTAAAGCCGTCGGGGCGCGCTTCATCGGCGATTTTCAGGTGATCGAAAACATGAGCCGGGAAGAAGATGCCCTGGAGATGTTGAAGCGGTTCGGTCTGGATACGAACTTCTTCATCCGTCCGGTCCGGCAGGCGCTCTTCTTCGATCATCGGCTTCGCTCCCAAGAGGTTGGGAGCCGCCGGCCCTTCGGTTACTTCATTCGGCGGGGAAGCGAGAGGGAGACTCTCGACCGGGGCCTTCTGACACAGGCGCTTGCGGCGGGAGCAAAGATCCACTACCAAACGCGGATCAAACCGGAAGAGGCCGACATCATCGCCACTGGGCCGGCCACTCCCGACGGACTTGCGAAGGAGATGACTTTCACCACCTCCCTCCCCGACACCGTCTGGGTTCTCTTCGACATGAACTTCTCCCCCGGCGGTTACGCTTACCTTTTTGTCTTAGACGGCATCGCCACCTTCGGTTGCGCGATCACCCGGGACCTCTCCCGAATCAATTACTACTTCGACCGTTCGTTGCAGCGGTTTCAGGAGTTAACCTTTTTTCCGATCGAGAACGACCGGACCGCTTACTCTTTCATGAACTTCAGCTTGAAAGCATCCGCTGAAGCGAGCGGACGCTATTTTGTCGGCGAGGCGGGCGGATTTCAAGACTATCTCTTCGGACTGGGGATTCGCTACGCGCTGACGACCGGGTATGCGGCGGCGGAGAGCCTCTTAAAGAAGACCTCCTATGACCGCCTCTGGAAAGAGGCGCTCGGTCCGGCGCAGGAGATCAGCGTCGTCAACCGGTTCCTCTACGAATGGGGGGGCAATCGGGGGCTCAGTCTCTTTATTCGTCAGGCCGGACGCGGCGATCTTCAAGATTACCTCGGGGGGTGGCACCGCCCTTCCTGGTGGAAGCGTCTGGCCCTGCCGATCTTAAAATGGGGATGGCAGCGGGCCGGTCGGTGCGCCCATCGTCTCTCCCCCCATTGGTGCCGGCACAAGCCGGTCTCCTCTCATCCCGAGCTGGGGCCGATCAAGCCATGATCTCCGTGGAAGAGGCCTATCAGTATTGTCGCCGGCTGACCCACCGCTGCGGCCCCCACTTCTCGGTCGGCTTTCGCTTTCTCCCCCCGTCGAAGCAAAATGCGATCTATGCCGTCTACGCCTTCTGCCGGTACGCCGACGACATCGTCGATGAAGCGCAGGAGGCGGCACTCGAAGAACTTCTGAAAAGTTGGCAGGAAGAATTGGATCGCTGCTATCAACAGAAGCCGACCCATCCGATCACCGTCGCCTTGGCAGACGCCATCAAGAAATATCCGATCCCCAAAAAGGGTTTTGAGGGGTTGATCGAGGGATGCCGGATGGATCTCCTCTACAACCGCTACCCAAATTTTGATTCACTGATGGTTTACTGCGATCTGGTGGCGACGACCATCCGAGATCTCTCCCTGCCCGTCTTTGGTTATCGCGACCCGAAGGGGGTCGCTTACGGCCGGGCCCTCTCCACGGCGCTGCAGCTGACCAACATCGTCCGGGACATCGGAGAAGATCTGGGACGCGGAAGGATTTATCTTCCGTTGGATGAAATCAAAGCGGCCGGCTATTCCGAGGAGGAATTGACGGCGCGGGTGAAAAACGAGGCGTTTCTGAAGCTGATGCGGTTTCAATGCGACCGCATCCGAAACTACTTCAACGAATCGGCCCAGTTGATTCCGATGATCGAGGCGGACGCGCGCCTGTCGGTCTCTTTGATGCGGAACGTCTACGTGGCCCTGATCGACCGGATCGAGAAAGATCCCTTTACCGTTTTGGATCGGCAGATCCGGCTCTCCTGGTGGGGACGCGGTCAAGTCATTGCCCGGACGCTGATCGGTCGCTCCGTCTCCTGACCCCCGTCTCTATGGTTTAATCCACCAGGTGATCCCGACGTAGGTCTCCCGAAGGCCATCCGTTCCCACATCGTTTCCATTCCGGGAGGTCGTCGGAAAGTTGGAAGGCCGATCGACGTTCCATTCATTATGCACGCCGATCAGGAAGGTGACGCGGTCGAGGCGATACTGTCCCTCCATCCGGACCCCGAATTGCTCGTGGCTCTCCCCCGCTCCCGGTGTCCCGCCGAGGACGTAGGGATGCAGATTAAGCCACATTTTCGAGAAGAACCGTTTTTGAATCCCGATCCCGGTTTGATAGCCGAGCTGGCAGGTGCAGTCTCTGCGGATCAAAAGAGGGGTGTTCGTATATCTCTCGAAGTAATAATTGAAATAAAGACCCACCCGTGTATCCAACGGAGAGGCCTCATCCTGGGCGATCGCTTGATCAACCATCAGTGTCGGAAAAATAATAGTGAACAAAATCAGGAAAATCTCTTTTTTCAGTCGATTGCATAAATTCATATTCTTCCCTTCTCACCCCACATCAAAATACCTCAACGCAGTAACCAGGTAATGCCGATATAAGTCTCCCGAAGTCCGCCCGTACTGATGTAGTTTCCCTCTTTTGAATGTGTCGGGAAATTCGATGAACGATAAACATCCCACTCGCCATGATGCCCGAATAGAAAAATGAATCGTTCAAAGCGGACATGAAATTCGAATCGGGACCCGAACTGCTCCGGCGATTGGGCGATGCTCGGGCTGGCGCCCAGGACATACCCATGGAAATTGAACCAAAGCCGCCAGAACATCGGCGACTGAACAACCACTCCTGTTTGGTATCCCAATTGGCAGCCGCACTGCCTTCGGATGAAGAGAGGGGTGTTTGTATAGCTGGGAAGGTAGTAATTGAAATAAAGTCCGACGCGGACGTCAGAAGGGGGGGTACGCTCCTCAGCTGCCACTTGATCTACGATGAGGAGCTGAGTAAAAAGATGAGAAATAACATAGAAAAAAATAACCTTTCTATGGCAAATTTCTGCAAAACCTTGCAGCATTCTTGCAATATTTTGCAGAATACAAGCAAATCGGAAATCGTTCGCGAACATTGCCACTCCATGCAAATCATCTGTGAGACAGAATGAGCGTGGTTAGTGGCATCCGTTCCTCTAGGATCACGCTTCGTCGAATATTGATTGGAATTCGACGGCTGAGAATTGCAATTGCCGGACCGATTATTTGAAGGGGAAATAATAAAAAAATGACTCGGTTTTGATTAGTGGTACAGAGGCGTTTCAGACGAAGGGGGCCGCGTTGGGGCGGGAAATAGCGAGTTGTTCGGTGAAGCATCGTCCCAGGCAGAAGGTGTTTTGCTAGAAGCGTGAGACGGAAGAGAGTCGTTCTGATACGTCGGTATGAGTTCTTTCAGTGTTATTTTGATTTCGTTCGGGTCTGTCTCATGATCCATGCTTGCAAATTTTTTAACATAAGACATTAACTCATCTGTGACCTTTCCATTTTGCGCCACCCGTATCTTTTCATGGCGGGTCTGCGTCACCTTTTCTGCCTCTTCGAAAAGGCCTTCAACCAGTTTTTCCGCCGGCCGCAAGCCGACAATCTGAATCGGGATATCCTCATCCGGGGAAAACCCGGATAGAATGATCATTGTCCTGGCAATATCGATAACTTTGATCGGATCCCCCATATCCAAAACAAAAGTCTCTCCTCCTTCTCCAAGAACCGCCGCGTGCAAGACAAGCTGAACTGCCTCTTGAATGGTAATAAAGTATCGCTTGATATCAGGATGAGTAACAGTGACCGGTCCTCCTTTTTTGATCTGCGCACGGAAGAGCGGAACGACGCTTCCATTGCTCTCGAGAACGTTTCCAAAACGAACCGAAACCAATCTGGTTTTACTTTGTTGATTAAAATATCGAACCAGCATTTCGGCCACCCGCTTGGTCGCGCCCATGACACTGGTGGGTTGAACCGCTTTATCAGTCGAAATCAGCACAAAATCTTCCGCGCCGTATTGATCCGCCATTTGGATCACATTGTAGGTTCCCAAGATATTATTTTGGACCGCCCCCAGGGGATGGCTTTCCATCATCGGAACATGTTTATAGGCCGCCGCATGAAAAATGACGTGAGGACGATACATGGAGAAAACCTGATGAAGTTTTTCTTCGTCGAGGATGTCTCCTAAAACGACGCTGAGAGAAATGCCGGGGAATTTATCCAAAAGCTCGACCTGGATATGGTGGAGATTGTTTTCACTCCTTTCAAAAAGGATCAGAAGTTCAGGACGGAAAGCGGCCACTTGACGGCAAAGCTCGGATCCGATGGATCCTCCCGCACCCGTGATTAATATTCTTTTATCTTTTATTTTAAACTCAACCTGAGGATCATAAATTTCAATTTCGCGCCTTCCGATTAAATCTTCAATATCCAGGTTTCGAATATCTGTGATCGAGACTTTTCCGCCCAGGAGCCCGGTCAAACTAGGAAGAAATTTGATAGGAATACCGAAAGATTTACATCGGCTAATAATTCCTTTTAACTGCTTCTGACCTGCGGAAGGAATGGCAATGAGGATCTCATCCGGATGCAATGTCTGGACGACCCTTTCTAACTGGTTACTGTTTCCCATCACTGGGATGCTGTGAATTTTTGAGGATATTTTCTTAGGGTCATCATCAATGAAGGCAATCGGCTGACGATTATAGGAGGGGTTTTGCATCATATCCCGAGCAACCAATTCTCCGGCATTCCCGGCACCAATGATTAAAACTCGTCGAGCTCCGATTTCTATTTGTGTAAGGACCGAATAGACTCTCTTCGTAACCCGAAAGCCGGCCAAGAGCAAAAAGAGGAGAATCGCGTCGATCAAAATTACAGATTGAGGATATCCATTTATTGACAGGAACGTAATTCCCCCCCAAATTCCAATTGAACTGGCAAGTATTGCCCACCCAAGGTCAATCAAATCCTGAATACTAGCATAACGCCAAAGCCCTTGATTAAGCCCGAAATACTGCAGAGCAAACAACCGCATCAGAAGAACAATCGGGAGAGTGACTATCAGGAGATTGATTTCATTAGGAGAAACCTTCCCGTCAAATCGGAGCAAGAATGCGAAGCAATTCGATAATAGAATAGCCATAGCGTGAATAAAAATGATAATCCCCTTTCTATATTTCTCAATCACTTCTTTGATGGTTTTCTTTTCGGCCCCTTCTTTTTTTGAGAATGGGAAAGGTAGACAAAGCAAGAGAGCCATCACGCTGGTGAAGAGGATTTTCACATCAAGAGCAAGGCTTCGTTGGTACACATACTGTTTGGCCAATTTGATCTTCTTAGGCAAAACGGTATTGATGTAATAAGCTTCCGGGTCATCCACCTTTGATAAAAGAAGGGAGACATCCCGGATTTCAATGGTCGCAAAATCGGTCATTCCAGGCCGGATCGACAAAATTGTTTCGTAATCCTTTCGGAACAGATCTACATGTTTTTGCAATTCGGGGCGAGGACCAACCAAGCTCATCTCTCCCTTAAGTACATTAATCAGCTGCGGAAGCCGGTCGAGTTTGCACGAACGAAGGAGAGATCCGATTCGGGTAACCCGATGGCAGGACGCCTGGCCGGGATCTCCCGACAAGGTTTCAACTGTTCGGAATTTATAGATTAGGAAAGGAGCGAAGTTTTTCCCGATTCGCTCCTGTGTGAAAAATAAAGGCCCCCTGGAGGTCAACTTAATGACAATGGCAATCAGGATGAAGACGGGAGCCAACAGAATCAATGCTGCCAGCGACAGTCCGAAGTTAAACATTCTTTTAGCACATTTTTTTTTAATCAGGGTTTTCTTTTCCAGGGCGTGCTCATGTACGGGCAACATAAAGCCTCCTCAGGAGATTAGGACAGCCATTTGCATTGCTGCAAGGCGGCCATTTATGAAATGGTTAGTAATTCTTTAAAAAAGCGTTCTCGATGAGACGGGCGGGTTGCACTTCCACTGCAAAACAGGGTCGGGTCAGTCCACGATGACATACGAATGAAACGGTTTTTGATGAACGAACCGGTTGATAGGAGCTCAGTTCAAATTCCGTTTTTCCGATCACATACGAAACGGCCCCTTATAGAGAAGTGGTCGGGATGTTTTTCTCGGAAAATAGCGAACGATTTTAAGAAAGTCGGGCCTTAAAGTGATCTTAACGGCTGAGTTCACCAACCCGTTTGGAAACAAGCCGGAGGACGGCTGCCACGATGTCATCCGATTGAAAGTAATAAGTTGATTCAAGGGGACCGCTTGTTGGGGCCGGCGCATCCGGAAGCGTCAGGCGGACCGGCGTGCTCTCCAGCAAAGAAGGGGCCGTCTTTTCACATATTCCTGCAATGATTTCACCGGCAAGGCCACAGGCACTCCAACCTCCATCGACTACGCAGAGCTTTCTTGTTTTTTCAACAGAGGAGATGATCTCATCAAAAATCAAAGGGTTCACCACCCGGAGGTCGATGATCTCGCAGGAGACCCCTTGCTTCTCCAGATGGGCGGCCGCCTCGACGCAGAGTTGGGTGGCGTAGCTGCTCCCGACCAATGTGCAGTCGGTCCCCGTTCGGATAACCTTGGGGCCTTCCGTCCTTAAATTTTTCTCGACGATCGGCGAAACTTCCTGCTCGATTTCATATAACCACCGGTCATCGATGTAGAGGACCGGATCGCCCGACAAGACGCTGGCAATCAGCAGGTCGCGGGCATCTTCCGGGGTCGCCGGCATCACGACCCGAAGCCCGGGAATGTGGGCGAACCAGGCATGAAGCGATTGGGAATGCTGCGCCCCCTGCTCTCCCCCGCGGTTGACGATGCTTCTCACCGTGACAGAAGCATGGGCCTGTCCTCCGAACATGTGGGACCATTTCGCGGCCTGGTTGACGATCTGATCGGTGGCCAGGATCATAAAATCCATCCGCGGATGGACCACAATCGGGCGGTAACCGCAGAGTGAGGCGCCCACGGCGGCGCCGGTAACCGCCAATTCCGAGACAGGACTGTCGATGATGCGGTTCTGACCAAACTCCTTGTCGAGGCCGGTCATCGAATTACCGACGTACCAGGGAGACCAAAGCCCCTGGCCAATCACAAACACTTCAGGATAATTTGAAAGAAGGTAGCGAAACCCCGACAGGATCGCCTCTCCATACGTCAAAGATGATGTCGTCATCGTTTTTCATCCTTTCTAAAATAGACCAAGTCGAGCAGAGCCGCTTGGTCGGGGAAATCCCCCTGTTCCGCCTTCATCCAGGCTGCGTTAATGAATGTGGAAACCTCCTCCTGCACTTTAGAAAACCGCTCCGCAGAGAGGAATCCCTTCTCCTGCATCGCTTTCGCCAACCGTCTGACCGGATCGCGTCCCTTCCACTTCGTCAGATCCTGGTTTCGTTTCACTCCGACATCGATATCGTCGCTCGGACCGACGTGGCCTTTCCAGCGATAGGTCACCGCTTCGAGGAAAGAAGGCCCTTCTCCTCTTCTGGCCCGGTTGATCATCCTTGCAGCGGCCCCTGTGACGGCAACGACATCGTTGCCGTCGACCACCTCGTTCGGAATATGGTGGGCTTCCGCAAAACGGGCGATGGAATCGCTCGGCTGCCTTAATCCGATATGGAGATGGCTCGCGAAGAAATTATTTTCACAAACGAACAAGACCGGAAGGTTCAGGCTGGAAGCGAGATTAAGGGATTCGTGCAGGACTCCTTCTTCCGCAGCCCCGTCGCCGAAATAACCGACTGCGACATCTCCTCTTCCATCCATTTTGGCTGCCAATCCCGCTCCCACGGCGAGCGGGATGGTCGCCGCCACAATCGGAACGGATCCCATAAATCCACGGGCGCCGTCGTATAGATGCATCGATCCACCCATCCCTTTCGAACAACCGGTCACCCGTCCCAATACTTCTGCAAAAAGGCCCTCGACGCTTCCACCCAAGGCCAGGTAATGGGAATGAGATCGATGGGCACCGAAAACGCGATCGGTGGAACGTAAATTGGTCGATACGCCGACGGCGACCGCCTCCTGGCCGATTCCAAGGTGGCAGGGACATTTTATTTTTCCCGCGACGGTCCCCTCCGCGAGTTTTTCTTCGGCACCCCGGATAATCAACATCATTTTCAGTTGTTGGAGCAGGGTTTCCTGCTTCCATTTCGATATCTCAAGCGTTTCGTTAAACAGCTGTGGATCCGCAAGTCCGCCCAACCCCTCTATTCTGTTTTTCATGATCTTGAGTCTCCTCGATTGTGACCAATAAATTCTACAAAACCCGATTCAGTACTTTCCGATTTCCTTGAAATACTTCTTAAATGCCTTCTCGACGGCGAATAAGGTCTCCCATTTTTTACAGAAGCAAAACCGAACCTGGTTTCTCCCTTTGCTCGGAATAGAATAGAACGACGAGCCTGGGACGGTGGCAACGCCGGTGACTTCGATCAGTTTGCTGCTGAATGAAAAATCATTATCGACATCCAGCTCGGCCATTAACGTGGAAGTGTCGGCAATAATATAGTAGGCTCCTTCGGGAGGGGCGCATTTGAATCCGGCCTCCCGGAGAAGACCGACAAGAAAGGCTCTTGCCTTCTGATAATGCGCTCGGAGCGTTTCGTAATACTCATTCGGGAAAGCGAGTGCAACAGAGGCCGCATGCTGAAAAGGGGTCGGCGCTCCGACGGTGAGAAAATCGTGGACTTTGCGAATCCGCTGGGTGATTTTTTTATCTGCAATCGCCCATCCAACACGCCAACCCGTCACGGAGTAGGTTTTTGAGATGGAGTTGATTGTAACCGTTCTCTCCTTCATCCCAGGAAGGGTTGCAAGTGAGATATGCTCGCCCTCATATAAAATATGTTCATAAATCTCATCCGTAATTGCATACGTATCCCACTGAACACATAAAGCCGCAATTTGTTGCAGCTCCTCTCGTGAAAAAACCTTTCCGGTGGGATTATTGGGCGTATTGATAATAATCGCTTTTGTTTTTTTATTGAAAGCCTTCTCAAGCTCTTCTAATGAAAAAGACCAGTCTGGAGCATTTAAGGTGACATAGCGAGGCGTTGCTCCAGACAAGATGCCATCGGGACCGTAATTTTCATAAAACGGCTCAAATACAATGATCTCATCTCCGGGATTAATGATTGCCTTCAGCGTCGCAATCATTGCTTCTGTCGAACCGCAAGTGACCGTAATTTCTGTATCCGGGTCGCACTGGATTCCGTTATACCGCGCTGCTTTCTTAGCGATCGCTTCGCGCAACTCCGGTTCCCCGAATGTGACAGGATACTGGTTATATTCCTTATGAATGGCAGCAATGGCTGCTTCTTTAATCTCCTTCGGGCTCTCAAAATCGGGAAAGCCCTGGGACAGGTTGTATCCGCCCGCCGCGTCGCAGACGCGGGTCATCTCACGAATAACAGATTCAGAGAACGATTCTGTGATCTTCGATAACTCTTTCATTTTACTTTCCTCCGCCTCTCCATTCACGACCGTAGAAAGATCGAACGGTTTTAATCACATAATCAATCTGCTCATTGCTTATTTCGGAATTCATCGGCAAAGAGCAGACCTCTCGACTGAGCGCTTCCGTTTCCGGGAAACCGCGGTCTACCAATTTCAGCGCCATATGCTTGTAATAGGGCTTCCGGAATTGCGTTAAGATCCCAATACCGTGGCTTTTTAAATATTCTGAAAAAGCATCTCCCTGCTTAGATCGAACGGTATAGTTTTGATAAACATCATCATAGCCAGGATAATCATAGTGAGGAAGCATCAAGTCTGGGAGATTGGAAAGAGCAGCTCGGTAACGCTGGGCAATCTCTTTTCTTCGAGTAATCCATGCAGGCAGGTGACTAAGTTTTACGTCCAAGAATGCCGCCTGTAAATTATCAAGCAGGCAAGTGAACCCGTGACCATGGTATTCACCGGTTTCTCTATCCTCACCATTAAATCTCATGCGCCGGGCGAAGAGCGCCACATCAGGGTCATCGGTCGTGATGGCGCCTCCATCTCCATAACCGCCGAGCATCTTAAATGGATAAAAGCTCCAGCATCCGGTCAGACCCCACGATCCTGCTTTCTTGCCGTTCAGGCTGGCGCCAAGACTTTGACAGGCGTCCTCAATCACAATCAGATTATATTGATCGGCGATTTCCATCACACGGACCATGTTCGCCATATGTCCGCTCAGATGCACCGGCATAAGCGCCCTTGTCCGATCCGTAATCGCCGCTTCAATGAGGTCAATGTTGATATTGAAATCTTTGGCAACGTCGACCAGGACCGGGGTTGCCCCGACATTCACCACCGCAGATGCCGTTGCAACAAAAGTATGAGCCGGAACAATCACCTCGTCTCCAGGCCCGATGCCGGCCGCGCGCAAAGACATATGGAGCGCATCATAGCCACTGTTTAAACCCACCGCGTAGCGGGTTCCGACAAACCTAGCTAAATTTTCTTCGAACGATTTCAGGTGGCGCCGATCAATTAAATCTCCGTTCGACATCACATCGAAATAAGCTTCGTCGATTTCCTCCTTGATACTCTGATAATTCTTTTTAGGGTCAACAAAAGACACGTTATGGCTCAATGTTATCTCTCCTTCTATTTAAGGTTATAACACTCATCGGATGGCTGAAGCGCTTGGAGATCTTCTTGCTTTAGCTTCCAATTTAATGCTGACACATTTTCTTCTACTTGCTCTCTCGTTTTATTACCTGTAATCGCGCATGTAACGACCGGATTCTCCAGTACGAATCGGATCGCTACCTGAGCACTTGTTTTTCCATAAAGTAAGCCGATCCGCTTTAGCGTTTCTACAAAATGAAGATTTTTTTTGAGGTTCTCCCCTTTGAATAATTCGCATTTGCTACGGGTATCATTCTCTCCAAACTGGCTGCCCAGGCTGTATTTGCCCGAGAGCAAACCACGGGCCAGCAGTCCATAGACGATGATACCGAGGCTAAATTGATCATGGCACTCAGCCATGTCGCGTTCAGTATCCCGCTGGATGATGTTATACAAACACTGTAATGATTCAATCCGGTGGACTTTGATCGCCTCTCTAACGAGGTCAATCGAAAAATTGGAGCAACTGATGTAACGTATTTTTCCGGACTCCTGACACTTTCTCAAAGCCTCCAACGTCTCATATATCGGCGTGACGTTGTCATGCCAATGAATTTGGTACAAAGGGATGCAGTCTAGCCTTAATCGACGTAAACTCCCCTCAAGTGCCTCCACCGCTCTTTTAGGACTGCAATCGTGATAAGTATTTCCGTTGCTATCCCAGGCAACACCAAACTTTGTTGCGACAACCACATCATTCCGAGAAAACCCAAGTCCCTTTGAAAGGATCTCTTCTGAGTGACCGAAACCATAGACATCGGCCGTATCGAAAAAGTTGATCCCTAAATCCAATGCGGCACGGATGGCATTGATCGACTGCCGGTCATCGACTTTCCCATAACCGTGTCCGCCGATCGCCCAACAGCCGAACCCGATCCGGGAGACCACCAAATCAGTTAACCCAAGTTTTTTGTATTCCATAAGGATTTTATTTTGAAAAGCTGGATAAAGGTTTGAATCAAGATTTTGGTGTCGATCCAGAGCGAGTTTTTCATTGCATACTTCATTCGCAGTCTGTTCTTTTCCGGTTCTATTTCCTTCAGATACTTTTCATCGGCCCGATCATCTCCAAGGATCTTGTCCAGGTGAATAAATCGGATCGAAGCGTAGTCGGTGAGACCGGGCCGCACCGTTAAAATGACCTTTTCTTCGTCGTTATAAAGTTGGGTATATCGTTCGACCTGAGGCCTCGGCCCGACAAAACTCATCTCTCCGACAAAGATATTGATCAATTGGGGGAACTCGTCGAGTTTGTACTTCCGGAGAAATTTTCCGATGTCGGTCAGGCGCGGATCATTCAACGCAGTCGAAGGCCCCCCCTTTTTCTCCGCATCGACCACCATCGTTCTGAATTTATAGATTCGAAACGGCCGGCCGAATCGCCCGGTCCGTGTCCCTCTGTAAAAGACTGGACCGGGCGATCCGGCCTTGATGATCACCCCGATAAGCAGCAGCAAAGGGAAAAGTACCGCAAGTCCCAGGGATGAAAAAACAATGTCGAAAATTCTTTTAATCATGACAGGCCAGATGTTTTGCTCGGTTTGTGATGCCGCATCAAACTGTGTCCATTTTATCCTTCCACCTTCTGCTTGGGTTCTTTCAATTCAAAGATCATCTGCCAAGCCATCAGCTTGACAAACGGAATCCTCAGGGCAATGGCGTCTATTCCCTCAAGTAGAGTGAGAAGCGGTTTAAAAATAAAGCTGTTCCTGAAGGGAACGGCCAAAATCGAAAAGAGGTTATAAAAGTTGACGTCGACCTTGTTAAAATAGTTCTTTGCAAGGTTTACTTCCCGCATGGTGAGAATATGCTCCGCTTCCCAGGCCGTTCTCAAATGAAGGGTCTTTTTTCGATAGAGGTTGATCACCGGATTATAACCGAGCGACTCCAGGCAGATAATCTGTCCGTTCGGTTTTAACACGCGCGAGAGCTCGGGAAAGGCCTTTGTCACGTCGAGATGATGCAGGACTCCGCTACAGACGATCACGTCAAAAAAATTATTTTCGAACTGGAGCTTCTCCGCATCCATGACTTTGAACTGCGATTTTTCCCCGTACCCGGCGTCTGCCAGCCTGTTCGCGGCCGATCTGACCGATTCCTCTGAGATATCGATCCCATAAACGTATGCGCCGTGCTGTGCCAGCTCTAAAGAGACCCCTCCCGTGCCACAGCAGTAATCGAGCACGGCTTTGCCTTTGCAGTTTTGATCCATCCAGTCGTTGAGATAGGCCGATGACTTTCGGGCAACGGCATAGAACCTTTTATTCGCATACTTCTTTTGAAATTCTTTTTCATCCAACTGCAGCCGATCCTGCTCTCGCTGGTTGTGAAACTTGGCTTCCTGCTCTTTGCGATCCAACATCGATATCCTCCTGTCGCTATTAGGGTAATGGAATTCTTTATGTTACATTGACTGGATCTTGTATTGCGTAATTGAGGTGCCTTTCGGTGTGAGCCGTGAATCTTTCCACATGCTCTGCAAACGCTGTATAGATTTTTTCTGCGTCCAGCTGTTCTTCAAAAAGCCGGTTCGCATTGCATCGCATCTCGTTCCATAAGACCGGCTCTTTTGAGAGCTTTTCAACTATGTCTGCGAGCTGGAACGGGTTGTTGCGCGAAAAATGGAATCCGGCCTGATACTCGATGAGCAGGCGCCGGAGGTCTCCCTGATCGCAGGAGAGGACCGGGAGTCCGGCGCTCAAATAAGTAAAAGCTTTATTGGGGAACTGATCGGTCTCGACGCCGAACGGAACCAGTCCGACGGATGAGACAGAAAGGAGCTCTGTAATTTCATTTCCATTCATCCAACCTGGAAAAAGGATATTCTCCATACCCCGAGCGCGCTCCATCATCTGATTGCGGAGGGGACCGTCTCCGGCAAGTATGAATATGGGTTGATTTCCTGCCGTTGCGCGCTTTTTTAATTCCTTTGCCGCATCAATGACTGCAACCGGATTGTGAACATGGCTGAAGGTCCCGATAAACGTCAGAACGAATTTTCCTTCAATCTTTTTGCGAATCGGGGCGAGTTTTGAGTCCGGGCGGGAGACGTTCTCACGGGGAAACTTGGGGGCTCCCAGGAAAAAAACACGATCCCCTTCTTTACGGGACCTTGTCGTTTTACGCAATGCCCATTCCAGCCAGGTACTCGTTGCAGAGAGAATGCCGTCGGATTCTGCAAGGAGAGTGGAGAGCTTTCCATAATCATAAAAGAGCATCTTCCTGAGAAAGGGCCGGATCCACCGGGGCAACACCTCCAGAAAAACATCCGGCCACGGATCCCGAATATCGACGAAGACCGGAATGCGGTGGCGGCGCGCGAATGAAACGGCCTCATAGGCGAGATGATAATCGGGCATGGCGGTGATGACGGCGTCCGGGAGGAACTCATTCTCCGCGGCGTTCTTAAATTTCTTCGAGATGATCCAGTGGTCGGCATATCGCCTGATCGAGACATTCCGCTGGTATTCCATTCCCATCAACGCCTTGACCCGGATCCGGGGATGCAGGACAATCTCTTCGTTGTCTTTAAAAACCATCTTTTTTTTGTGATGATCAAATGCGCTGGTCCACCAGACGACGTCGTGTCCCCGTTCCGCCAGCTTATCGGCCATCATGGCGGTCCGCAGCTTTCGGACGGTGGCGCCCAAGGGGATCGGCTCCCCGATTTTCAACAGCCATATCTTCATTCAAATTCCTTTTCCGGAAAATGACTCGAACCGAAACATCCTTCGAAAAGGGTCCCGGCGACGCTTCAGGAGGTCACGCGCGGAACGGCCGCCGAGAGGGGGTCTTCTTTTTTTCTTCGGATGAACATCTTCGCCGCGATCCCGAAATAGTGGATCACCTCGCGCCAGCGCCGGAGCCAGGCGGAAACAAACCGCCGATTCAAGATATTGACGAGAGGGAAATAGCCGTATTCGGCCATCTCTAAAAGCTGTGTCAGAATGAACAGGTCTTTTAACGCCCCTTTGGCCAGGCGCACCGACAGCCGTTTGCTCGGCATAAAAACGGTGAACATCCGCCTCTGGATGCAGTCGCGTAAGACGGCCGGATGGGTTTCAATCACCACGCTCCAGTCGGACGGGAGCGCCGCCGTTTCATAAACCGACCGGCGGCCGAAGTCGACGATCCAATAAGCGTCGGGGACCGACCTCCGTTGAAACGCGACGACCGGTTTGAAAAGAGGCCGGCTGACGAGCGGCAGTTTCTCCAGCATGCCGGAGAAATAGGTTTTGAATTTGGAGAAAGGCAGCGTGACTTTATCCTCCTCGAGATAATACGCCTCCAATTTGGGAGCGACCTCTTTTGCGTACTCTTGAAGATAGGCCGGCCGGTTTGTAAAAGGGTCGGCTCCCTGGAGATGAAAACCTTCTTTGCTGTCCCAGACGTCTCCGGCCATCATGACGTGACAATCGGTCCCCTCCGGCTTGTGCCGGTCAAAATATCCCTTCACGTCGAGCGGCGAGACGATGGTGCTGTTGTAGCGGATCGTTTCTTTATGGAGATAACAGTGATTGCTTGCAAAGGGAATGGCATAGCGCGGCTTGATGATCTCCGCGGAACGGAGGAACTCGGTCATGTAATCCTGGTTGGTTCGATATTGTAGATCCCCTTCGTCTTCTGCGTCGACACAATGTGGATAGACCGAAGCGGAGGAGTGACTGCGAAACAATAAATCGACCCGGGGATGGCGCTTTAAAAACTGTCGCAGCGGCAGGCCGGTGATTTTACAGTCGTTCATGTTCACGATGGTGGTTTCTCCATTCTCAATCACCAAAGTACTGTCAAGAGACAGGCCGAAATGGTAAGAGGTCAATTTCAGTCCCGATTCAAGAACCACCGATTTTCCATGGGGCATTTCGACAATATTCTTAAAACCAAACCCTGACAGATCGTCGATCAGCAGGGTGTGATGGGCCTTGGGGACCAGAACCGTCGCACTCTGCGGCAACACGCGGAGGGACGGGCCGTGAAAGTGGTCCCAATGATGGTGTGAAATATAGATGTAAGAGAGGTCCTCCACCCGTCCCGTATAAGGAAGGGGCTTGGGATAGTTCCACCACGATCGCCAGTAACACGAGCCGAGCAGCCACGGATCGGTCATCAACTTTGTACCCTGATTTTCAATCAACATGCTCGCATGGCTGAAAACGGTCAACTTCATGAACCACCCTCCGGTTTTCCCGTGCCGGTCCCGTTTCCCCAGGTATGGACCAGGCCGAACGGCATAATGAGCAGGTAGAATAAGATCATATCCTGAATCTCTCCGAAGTAGGTCCAGGCGAGCGCCAAGGAGACGGTGGAGGCAATCAGGATATTCGGCCCCAGGAAGAGCCTTAGTTTGTTCGTGCGAGATCGCCGGAATACAATCGTTGAGACGGCGGCAAGGGCGCAAAGAAGATGGAGGACCGTTCCGAATATACCGGTCTCAGCGATGAGGGCCCCCATGGCGGGAGGCCGGGGCGGCTCGACCACCCCGCCCAGAGAAGATCCGTAGTTGACAATGGCGGTATTCACCCCCTGTTCATCGGCCACCTTTTCATAGTAGGGGCCCGCGACCGGGAAGTAGCCATAAGTCCCCGCCCCTGTAAGGGCCAGAAGGGGATTTTGAACGAGGGTTTCAACCGCGCCCCGAACATATAGAAATCGGCCCGCATCTCCCTTGGCGGCGGTAACCGTCCGACCAAAATATTCATAGGTCGAACTTCCTCCCTCTACATTGAGGGCGCTTATCATCGCCTCCCCGATGTCCAGCAGCCACTCCGGCCGTTCGAATGCGATCGTGCCGATCACGATCGAGGCAACAACTCCCACGAAGGCGATCGTAAACGACCGCGCCATTCCGATGGCAAACGGGCTGACAGCCATCGCTCCGACGACGGCGAGCATTCCGGCGCGCGAATCTGAAAGGGCCGAGATGAGGAGAGAGAGGATCAATACGGCGCACCCCAATAGGCGCCGCCCTCCTCGTTCCCGTCCGATCAAGATCAAAGCGGTCGGGGCCGCCACCATCCCGGTTGCAGTTTGATAACCCGAGCCGGCAAAGCCGATCCCTTCTAAAATGGTGGTGTGCACGGAAGAGAAGAAAACAGCGCCATGAACGACATAAAGGAGATAATAAGCAAGGCTGGTCCACGCCACCAAGAGGGTGACCTGATGAGAGGTTGGTCGAGGGAAGTCGTATTTTGCGAGAAGGTAGCCGAGGGCAAAAACGACGCCGAAGGTCATCGAAAACCGCGCCGATTTGAGGTTTCCATGGACAAAAATGCCAATCAAACTTTCCAATAACATATAGCCACTCAATATCATGAATAAGACAACCCATTCGCGATGAACCCGGATCTTCCGGCGGGGAACCCGGCCTTTCGCCGCGGCGATCAGGCCGCCGACGACAATCGCTCCGGCCAGCCATTCGTCGAAAATCGGAAACCGCAGAACATAGATGCCGGCCGTCAAAACGGAGGTGACCGCCAGGGCCGGCCAGAACATCCTGGGGGTCGAAGCGATATAGATCAGTAAAAAAAGACCGCTCAGGAAAAATGAGAGCAGCGCGGAGAGCGGAAATTGCCAGGGAAGGATCACCTCCCCGTGAGAAAACTGCGCCTGATGTGCCGTGCCGATAAAAATCGTGGCAAGACTCGCAGAAATGGCTCCCGCCATAGCAAGCTTCGAAGCCCTCCTCGAACTCAGGACGGGGTTGAACCTGAATTCGTTGTTTTGCAGGCCAGTAAACAATGGTTCGCTTTGAATCGGAAATCGGTTCATTTTCCCGCCGGACTCCTGGAGGGGGCCTTTTCCGCCCATACGTGGTACAATCCTTCCATTTTCTTCATTTCGGTATAGAGGTTGTTTCGCTCCATGATCTCCTGGCGACCTCTTTTTCCCATCCGTAAACGAATGTCGGCCGCCTCCAGCAACTGAATGGTTCTTTTTGCAACGGAGGAAGGGTCTTTGGGAGGAACCAGAAATCCATTCATGCCATCTTGGACCCATTGACTGTTGTCCCCGACATCGGTGATGACAACGGGAACACCGGAGGCCATCGCTTCGGCGGTGCTCGCTGAAATCCCTCCATCCGAAAGTGCCGTGGAAATATATACGTCTGAAGACGCCAGATAGGACGGCAATTCCTCCTGTGACAGAGATCCTAGAAAAAGGACATTCTGTTCGATGCCTAGTTCCTTCGTCAGATCCTGGAGTGACCCGCGCAACGAGCCAGACCCCCCAATGAGAAAGGTCGCAGTGGGAAAGCGTTCACACACAAACGGAACGGCACGCACCATCGATTCGATATCATAGACCGGTTCCAGATTTCGGATGCTGATGATCACAGGGCCTCCCGCCGGCGCCACCTTTAAACGAAGACGGTTGTCTCGACGCTTCGGTTGAAATCTCTCAATATCCGTTCCGAAAAAAATAATCTCCACGGAATCGGGAGCGGCACCCAGATCAACGATCCTGCGCTTCATATGGTCCGCATCACAGGTGATCAGATCTGCCTTGCTGACGATGTATTTAACCACCTGCTTTCGAATCCAGGACTGCTCCGGTGAAACCAAAATGTCGGACCCCCACGCAGTCAATACAATCGGCCGATAACCGGTCAGAAGAGCAAAAAGAGCAGCATCAGTAATGTAATGGACATGGACAACATCTGGGGCGATTTCATGGATGAGCCGCTTCAAGTCGGCTACCCTCCGGAACATGCTCAATAATCCAAGCAGGAGGTCCAGTAAATAATTTCCGGTCCGATAAGTGGCCAACGAATGAATTTTAACGGAAGAAACCTCATCCTCGCGAACCGGCGTAGTGGAGATAACATGAACCTCGTGTCCCTGTTGAGCGAAGAAGCCGGTCCATCGGCGAGTATGAATGTTAGCGTAGTTTCCGATATAACAAAGTCTCATACGTTCAGCTCCTCGGAGGGTTAAATCTCCATAATTTCTCCTCATCCGCAATATACAAAAGTCCTTTATGAAATATAACGGGAGTCCATGAGAGGTGCTTGAATATATAGTGGCCTGGCTTATCTCCCCTGTTCCACCAGATATCCTTTGCTCCCGATGTCAAATTAATTCTCTCGATGTGGGTTTTTCCAATCAAGAGAATATCCTGCCCCTCTCCGGGGACAACTGCCGATATTTCACGAAGGGATTTATGGATGAAGCGGATGGAAAGGTCCGGATTAATTCCATAGAGTTTTCTCCCTTGCGTCAGGAAGAGCCGAGAGTTGCTCCGATCGTAAGGATCCAGGTTGACCAGGATTCCGCCCGATTCAGCAAGAACCTTTTCCTCCTCGATCCGGAATTCGCGTTGATTCAATCGATAGAGCCCCGGCTTTCCATTTTTGCGTCCCAGAAGCACCAGATGTTCGGAATCGAAGACGGCAAGCGCCTCCACTTCTGGGAATCCATCATCCAGGTCGGTTTTGACCGTCAGGGTTCTCTTTTCAAAATCGGCCTTCGCCAGGGCATGTGCAATCGGAAAGGCATAGTCGGTGACGCTCTGATACCAGATCGTGCCATCGAGATCTTGAATCCCTTTCCGCGCCCGGGTCTGCCGATGGTGCCCCATGGCGCCCAAATGGGTCGGGTTGTGGGTCGCCGTATTTCCCGGATTCCATGGGGCGGAAGGGTCGAATCGAAACAGGACGGAGTCGGGGTATCCGGCGCCGTAGACCTTTCCATCTAGACCCAGAAACATAGAATTGACTTGTCCCTCGGCGTCAGGGATGGCTCCCTTCAGAAGAGCGGTTCGATTTGTGGGAAGGTCGAACCGGAAGAGGTGAGAGAAGGTGAGAATTCCTCCCCCATACAACGATCCGTCATCCGTGACCACCAGGGAAGTGATATCCGCCGGCGAGAGGTTGGAGAGGTTGATTTCATGGGGCGTCAGTTTTCCGGATTGAATTTCCGCAACCGCATAACTTTTGCGGCCTCTCAGCCAGACGAGTAGATCGCCGGCGGGAGAGATCCCCAACACCTCCAACTCCCCCAATTGGGGATGGATCCACCGCGTCGCTCCTTCCTGAGGGGTCAGATGAAATCCCATCACTTCGAACTTTCCCAGATCGATGCTACCAACCGATGAAAAAAGATCCTGGCCGGCACTTCGCTGATAAAAGGAAGCGCTCCCGGGTCGAAAATAGAGCGGTTCGGCAAAGGGGTCGTTATGGTAAAGGTCCACCCGGACCGATTCCAAGAAGAGCCGGTCCTGCTCGGTTGCGAACTCCGAGCCCCCTTCTTGTTCGGTCATCGTCTGCAAATCGACCCGTTTCTTGATGAATTCCCCGCGGCTGTTGGTGAGGACCAGATAATCCTCCCCTCGCCAACTGTCCCAACTCTCTACCGTCCAGCCTTCATAACCGGCGAGTGTCCGGTTCCTCATTCCGCGTACGGCGTCGTACCACATCATCCGCATCGGGAATGCCCGGTAAAACCAGATCCGCCCGGTCGGATCGACGGTCTGGACCCCCCCCCATCCCTGCTCCATTTTATCGGAGAAGGGAATCACCTGATGTTTTCCTGTTTGTAAATGAACCTTCAGGATGCCGTTGAATCCCCGGATCGGTGCGGAGGGGGTGCTCAGGATGGTATAAACGTAATCGTCTTTCACGGCAAGGCGATGGATAAATGCATTCGACTTTGGACCCTCGAAAACCCGCTCCAAAGTCAAGCGATCGGGATCATAAAGAAAGATCTGGGGGTCGATCGAAGTGCCCAAAACATATCGATTCAAATTTTTTGAATAGGAATAGGCCCGCGCCTCGGGGGCCCCTTTGACGACCTGCGATTTTAACACCTGGGACGCAGTCTCGTATGAAGAAAATAGGAACTCATCCCCCTCAGGATTCCGATGATGGCTCTCGAGGGTTGAAAAATGAATCGATACCTGGCCGCCGGGAGAGGTGTAGAGGAAGGCAATTCTCGTAATATCCTGAAAGATCGGAGAGGGGTGCGCGATTTCAAATTTTCCCATTTCCTGGGATTCGCGTATGCACCCCGCTAGATTTGTTATGGAGACAATGCTCATCAGAAAAGGTAAAACTCCTGAAAAGAGTAAGTGTAACGCGTTTTTATAGAACCCAAAATGGATCCTGAGACGGTGATGGCGCACCATTTTCTGCATTTTGTTCGTTTTCCAGTCGTCTCAGCGGAGCGGGGTTCGGCCCGAAAGTTGGATGACCCCTTCCATGTCGGTATGGAGAAGACTGCAGGAGATCCCGAGAAAAGCTTTCGCTTTTGTGGTGAGGCTCCCGCGGCCCAAGGCGTTGATAAAATGACGGCGCGCTTTCACCCAATTCCCCGCAAGAAGATCCCGGCGGCCGACCTCGAAATAGGCGTTATGAAGCCGCCTCGACAGCTCCCGGCTCAGGCGTGATTCGGTCCATCCTGTCCGTTTCTGCATTTCCGGGGTCAGATGTCTGAAAAATTCCAGAACATACGGGATGTCGGTTTCAACCATTCCCTGATAGTGGTTGCGGGTCATCTGCCCGGGGTGCATTCGATAATTCGCAAGGTGAAGATCGAGATAGCGGAATTCCCCTTCCAATGCAAGGGCCATATGGGTCGGATAATCCTCGGCGAGGAGCCCGGCAGGCTGAAGGTAGCCTCCGATTTTTTCGAGCGCCGCTCGACGAAGAAGGACGCTCGGCTGAAATATGAAATGGGAGAGAAACAGCCGATGAAGGATCGATCCGACCGGCCGATTCTGCACGTGATTCAGGTCGGGAGGAGGATTGATACTGCCGAGAATCTGGTCATTTTCGTCGATCAGATATCCCAACCCGAAGCAGAGAACCACATCCGGTTCGTCGAAGATCGGAATCTGCTTTTCCAGCCGATAAGAGGGCCAGGTATCGTCGCTGCCGAACATGGTCACGAATTCACCCTTTGTTTTCGCGAGGCCGGTGTTGATCGTGCCGGCCAATTCCTTGACCCCCCTGTTTTTTTGATAGAGGTAGGTGATGCGTGAGTCTCGATACGATTGAACGACTTCGGCCGTGTTGTCGGTCGATCCGTCATCGACAATGACCATCTCCCAATTGGAGTAGGTTTGGGCAAGGAGGCTTTCGATGCAGCGGCCGATATAGCGGCCGTGGTTGAAGGCCGGTGTAATGATCGAAATCAGAGGATTGCTCATTGGAGTTTGCTCCTTCTATCAAATGAATGGAGGTTTTATCCGCTCTGCTGCGTGCCGCAGGCCCTTTTAAAGCTGAAAGGGAGCGAAATAATCCCAACCCTTTTATATAAGACAATGACGAGCGTCCCTTTCAATAATATGAGCGTGGTCCCCGACGCGATGGCGGCTCCTGTGATCCCAAGCCATGGGATGAGAAGGAAAGAAAGGGCAAGATTGACGATCGCCATGACCCCCATGACAATGGCAACATCCCGCTGGTGGCCCGTCATATAAAGCATCGTAATGACAAAACCGCTCAAGCTGCCGATAAAATAAGTAGTGGTTAGCAGTCTCATCACCCCATATCCTTCCACAAATTCAGCGCCGAAGAGCCCGAGAAACCAAGGAGCGATCCCGATAAGGATAAAAAAAATTGGTAAGGAGATCCAGAGAATCGTCTTCGTGGCAAGGGTCGTAAACCGCTGGAGCTCTTTATAATCTCCCGTGACGTAAATGCTCGAAAAGAGGGAAGCGCCTGCCAGGGTAATGGCGTCGTAGATAAAAAGCATCAGTTCTGCGCCTCGGCTGACGATGGAGTAGACCCCCACTTCCCGGCTCGTCCCGACGATGCCGAGGACCAGGAGGTCCCCCCGGCTGAGGAGATGATACGCCCCGCCGATAAAGATCAGGGGAGGGACCATTTTCAGCCACTCCGTTTTCTGGTATGAAGGTTCGGAGGCGCTGACGGGATAAGGCATCCTCCGCGCCAGTAAGAAGGTTCCGGTCAAAAAAGAGCCGACCCATGCCGCGGCATTCGCAACAGCAATCTGAATCACGGTGAGGGGCGATTTCATTGTAAGCGAGGCACCGAAAGCGAACAGAAGAAGAAGTCCCGGATAGACGATGTTTTCAGGAATCTGGGCAACCATCGGATGATTCAACCCCCGGAGCGCGGATTGACGCAATTGGCCGAGTACGACGATCGGAAGAAGCGCCAGCGTGATCCACATCGTGGCTTGAAAATCCCAATTAGAATCGGAGAAGAGGGAGACAAAGGAGATTGAAAAAAGGGTCGTCACCCCTGCCGCGGCGAGACCGAGGAGAATAGAAAATTTCACGACTCCTTTGAGAGCGGACCACCCCCGGGTTTCTTTATAAGCGGCCACAAAGCGCAGGAGGACCTGATCCAAACCCATGATGGTCGGGATGGTGAGAAAGCCGAGCCATGTCACGGCATAGGCATAAATCCCGTAGCCAGTAGCCCCGAGTATCCGAGCCAGGAGAATACCTGCGAGCATCCGCAGACCCATTCCGATGGCTCGAACCACCAAGCTGCCGATTGATCCCCATAAGAGGATTCGTGTTTTTTCGGTTCTGAAGAAAGCCTGCTTGACCTGGCTCCAGGCGTGATGCGGAAGTTTCAAGATCAACTCAACCGTCATTGCTCCCACCCTTTATCACATTCTCAAACCGTTCCTTTACAAAGTATGCAACGTTGAAGAGTGCGGAATGCTGCGTGAGATTTTATTCTTCATATCAAACCATGAATCGATAGTGTGGTGGCTTACACGGATCAGGTCGGTCACCACGACATCGGCGCCATTTTTCTGTAACTGTTCTCCCAGCCCCGCCCGGTCGATCCCGATGACTAATCCAAAACCGCCGTTTCTGCCTGCCTGCACTCCCGAGATGGCGTCTTCCACCACCACGGTTCGTTCAGGTGTGGTGCCGAGCAGTTCGACACACTTGAGAAAAATATCGGGGTCAGGCTTCCCCCTGAGTTTCAGATCGGCCGACAGCACGCCATCGACTATTGTGTCAAATAGGTTTTCGAGGCCGGCAATCTGAAGAACGCTCCGGCAATTTTTGCTGGATGATGCGACAGCCCGCCAGATTTTCATCTTTTCCAATTCCCTGACAAGACGGACAGTCGAATCGAACACTTTGACCCCATTGTCGCGAAGGACCTTGGAAAAAATGCGATCCTTTCTATTCCCAAGGCCGCAGACCGTTTCACGCTCAGGCCCATTTGTCGGGTCGCCATCTGCCAGTGCGATTCCCCTCGATCCAAGGAAGCTTCTCACCCCGTCATATCGAGGCTTCCCATCGAGGTACGAGGCATAATCCTCTTCTATGTCGAATACACGGAACGCTTCATTGAATTGGAGGGTACGTGTCTGTAAATAATCATCGAACAGCGCTTTCCATGCCATGGCATGGACTTTGGCCGTATCGGTGACCACCCCATCCAAATCGAAAATAATCGTATCGTAATGAAGAGGTTTCATTAATTTCCCTGCTCCGCCCTTCTTTCCATGGTGTTATTTAGGAATATTCCAGAGGCGCTTGACCGCTGCGGTGGAGGAGGAGATAAATTCATATGTGAACGTCACCTTTCCTCCCACCTCTTCAACCGCTTTTGCCTCTGCAAAAAAATTGGGATTGACCTGCTGTGTCTGAGGCTCGTACTCTTGGCCTTTCACAAAGAGATTTGGCCGGATGAGACGGATCGTCTCGACGGCAGAACTCCAACTATTGATTGCAACCCAGTCGACCACACGCAGGCCGGCAATCAACTCCGCCCGTTGGTCGTCGGGAAAGACGGGACGGTTCGGTCCCTTGTTTACGAAACGGTCGGGCGTCACCGTCACCACGACGACATCCGCCATTGCCTTGACCGCTTCGAAATGGCGAAGATGACCGATGTGCATGATATCGAAGCAGCCATGACAAAGGGCCACCGTTTTTTTATCCTCTTTCAAGCGACGAACCATTTCAGCCAGACCTTCCAACTTCAAAACTTTATCCTGACTCCTGTTCATAAAGGTCCCCCCTGAAGTGATAGGTGATTCTTGTCTACTCAAATAGGATGATGCAGTGCGGTGAAACGGCTGAGGTCTTTAGCTTGATAACAAAACGGAAGTTAATTTCCCGGACTTGTCACGCTGGTCTCTTGAACTTCCCCGTTGATTTCAAAAGAAGGAATCCCTCCATTCAATATTCCGTTCCCTTTTTTCCTGGCCGACTTTTCAGTCTCTATGTATTCGATGATGAAACAGAGGCAAATTCCGAAAAACATCGCTCCGAAGGTGGAAAAGAGAACGATGTTCTTCCGCTTTGGCTTGACCCTTTTCTGGGGAATTTTGGCCGTGTCGAGGATTTGTACGGTGGGGCTGTCCTTGGCTTCTTGGATCCGGGCCATTTCATACTGCTGGTTGAGCAGACCGTATACGGTCTCTTGAACCTTTGCATCTCTTAAAAGCCGGGCATACCTCAGGGCAAGGTCGGGAATCTTGGCAGTCGGAATAAAAATGCTCTTAGACGAACTTCCTCCAGTTTTTCCTTCCAGTTCGGATAACCGCATTTTTAATTCTTCGATCTGAGCTTTTAAAATTTCTGCTTGTGGGTTATTCGGGGTGGCATAAGATAAGAAGGTCTGCAGCTCAACTTCTTTGGCCATCAATTGTCCCTTTACCATCCCAAAGGCTTCAATGATCGCTTTGGATTGATCATCCAATTTGACCGCCCCGTTTTCTTCCTGAAAGTTCCTGACCTTTTCTTCAATTTTCGAGAATTCCAGCTTCTGCTCATTTAACCTTTTTTCGATGAAGGCCCGCATCCGTCCGCCGGCGCTCATCACAATGCTCTTGTTGACCCGATCCAGCTCTTCGACATAGGCATTGGCGATTTCCACCGTTTTTTTAGGATCTTCATCTTCGACGGTAATCGAGATAATATCTTCTTTCGATTTAAGGATCTTAACCTTCTGCTCCAGTGTGTTCCGTGCATCTTCGGCTGTTTCCACCTCGAAGAGCTTCAGCAGATCGAAGCGGGAGACGATGGCATCCCGGACCGTTTGACTCTTTAAGATCGCAACCCACAGATCGGCAGGAGATTTAGTCCCAAAAAGGCTGCCGGCCAGCCCTCCGAGGTTTCCGGCTAGTTGAGAAGCTGCCGCTCCCATCCCCTGAGACCCTTCTTGAAGAGGGGGAAGAAGGGTGACCGTTGAAGCATATATTTTTGGAAGGAGAAGACTGAAAATAATCGACCCGATGAATACCGCTCCCACAACGATGCCAAGCATCCTTTTCCGTTTGACGAGGACTTTCCAATAGTCGAGAAGGCTGAACTCTTCCGCTTCAGGCGGTGCGCTAGAAGACGTAGAACGGACATTTTGACTTTCATTTTCCATTTTACTTTCCTTTTATCCCAACCGGCTAGAATGCAACGATTAGGACCCCTGCCGTGACCGCGATCTGATATAGAATTTGTGTGAGATCTTTGGTCTCACGAAGCCAGGAGACCCGTTCCAGTTTCTCCGGAACAACCACCGTGTCTCCGGGATCGAGTTTTGAAGCAAGCAGTCCTCTTCCCCAATAACCGCTTTCTTGTCTCTGAGATATTGCGGTGCCGTCTACTTTCAGGACATAAAGGGAGTCTTCTTCCGCCTCTTTTGTCATCCCTCCCGCTTGGGCAATATAATGAGAGACGGTGGAGCGAGGATCATATACAAATGAGGTTTGATTATAGACCGAGCCGATCACCTGAACCTGCTGGGGACGCTCCGGAATGTGTAAGACATCGCCATCTTCTAAGGTAAGATCGGACGGCATTCCTTTGAATTTTTCGAGCTGTTCCATTCGAATACTGATCCTCCCTTTGGCCTTTGCCCCCCGCATCTTTGCAAGAAGGGCGTGTTTCTGCTCCATGGAGGCTTTTTGCTGATTTGCCGCTTCAGGCGTTAGCGCCGTTTCGGTGCGGGATGCCGATTGGGACAGGAGCTGTTGCTCCAGCCGGTCGATTGCCTCATCAAGCTGTCTTTGCTGAAGGACCCGGACCGATTCGCGGGTAAAAACTGCCCCTTTCAGAAAGGCCTCGTCGGTAAATCCTCCCGCTCGATCAAAGAGAGAAGATAGTGTCTCTCCTTTTTGGATAGTATAAATGCCCGGATATCGAACCTCGCCGGTGATTTCCACTTTTTGGTAGAGCGCCCATTCGGGGATGGTTTTAATAAAAATATAGTCGTTTACATCCAGTGGAATATTATGCGCCGGGTCCCCTTCCATCACTCTGGAAAGATCGATCTTTGATCGTTCCATTTTAGGACCATCCTGAGTCACCTTGACGCGGGTCAACTCCGCCTCTTTTGAAGCATAATAAACCAGGCCGCCTGCCTTCTGGATGATGTCACGAAGGTGGGTCGTTCCTGCGATGACGGCATATTCCCCGGGAGAAACAACCGCACCCGACAGGACAGCCACGTTCCTACTCGGCACGACCGAATAAATTTTAATTAAATCTCCATTAATGAGAGGTATATTTTTTTCCGGTATTCTTTCAATGTCGATAAGGTCTCCCTCAAAAAGGGTTCTGAATCGATGCTCTTGGATCCTTTGAACCTGTATCCTTCCTTTAAAGGCATTCGCAGTTAAGCCACCCGCCATTTCAATGACTTCTAGGACAGAGGCCTTATCTTTCAACTCGTAAATGGCAGGATTGTTTACGTTTCCGGCAATTCCGACGAGTGGCCCCACCGGCGGAATAAAAATGACATCCTCCGGCATCAAACGAATGTCCTTTGTTTTATCTCCCTTTAGAAGAAATTCATAGAGATCGAAATGAGTGACGGTCGTCCCGTTTCTCTTCACCTGAATATCCCGCAGCGTCCCAATCTTGCTCGGTCCGCCTGCTGCAAAGAGTGCATTGATCAGTGTCGAGAATGAGGAAAGGGTATAACTTCCAGGTCGTTGAACTTTTCCGACAATAAAAACACGGATCGATCGAAGCCGGCCCATGCTGACATTCATCTTTACTTCGGAGGGCTTATAATAGTGGCTGAGCTCTGTTTCTAAAAAATTCTTCGTTTCGGAAAAGGTGAGACCGGCTAGATGGAGTATTCCGATTTGAGGAAGCACGATTTTCCCCTCCCGATCAACGATCGCCGGGTGTTCCGCATTAACCTTGCCCCATAAAGTAATGCGGAGTTCATCCCCCGGTCCCAAAAGATAGTCGGGTCCTACAGGAACCGCATCGACGGGAGTAAAGGTATTTGTAGGCTGCTGGAAAAGGTCATATCCGAACTGCCTGATTGCCGTTGAAATCTTCTCGGAATTCTTTCCCTGGAGATACTCCTCAAAGGAGGATAATTTTGTCTCGGCGGTCTGGGACGGCTCGATCCTGGCAGGCCTTTCCAACTGATTCTCCTGCATTTTTTCGAGAGCCGGCTCTTGGTACGATAACTCTTTTCCTTTTTTCCCCTGGTCGAAACTGAATGACTCGGAAAGGGTTGGAAGTGGGCCGGGGTTCTGAAAAGTAGATGGAAATCCTTGAGCAAAGACGATCGCTTGAGGACAAATCGTTCCGATTAGGAACGCTGGGACCATCCATCCGACAAAAAACGCTTGGGCAGTCAAATTGATTCTAGATTTTTTAAAAAAAAGGAGAAGACACAGTCTTTCGGCCTTCATCATCCGCGCACCAATTTACCTTTCCTTTAAAGTGAATACTTAATCAACAAACCATGTATCATGACAATACGAATCACCGAGTAACAGAATGCAATCGTTGTCCAGTATTTCTGATAGAAGTTTTTAGATTGAATGATTTGAGTAAGCCTTGTCGGATTATTCTGTTGCGCCTGCGACGAGCATCCCGTTCGTTAGAGGGACTGTCTCCAGCGGCGCTACATCAGAGATATCCATCTCAACGGCAGCGGCCTGCTGGATAAGATGGATTGCGATCACAACACGGTGCTGACCATCCTTTCGTGAGAGAATCCCCTCAACCCCCTGGAGGGGACCCCGGCTGATCTTGACCCGGCTCCCCTCTTGAAGATATGTAAAGGGCTCATAAAAGAGGGTCGTTGTTGTCAATTTTTGCACGGCTTCGATTTCATGATCCGGAATTGGCTCGGGCCGGCCCGAGCCTCCGATGATCTGTACCACACCAGGTGCCTTTAAAACGGAAAAATGATCCTTCCAGGCAAATCGTGCGAAGCAATACCCTGGAAAAAGGGGGGTATCGATCTCTTTTTTCCGGTCCTTCCATTGATTCAGCCGCCGAACCAGGGGCAGAACGGGATCGAATCCTTGCCCGGCCAGATGATTTCTGACGAACTTTTCATGCCGTGATTTTGTTCTAATAGCATACCAACGCGGGTAAAGATGGGACGTGACTTGTGGTTCCGTTATTTCGTCAACCGTTGTCATGGACTTCTCTCCTGCATTTCGTTTGTCATAGTTCCCCGGCGGTAAAGATAAATGCAAAAATGTGCGGCGTTCCTATCGGGCCGATCTTCCTCTCGGTAGCAGGGTTCGGGAACAGGAAAACCGGTCTGGCTGGACCGGTCGCAGCCCAACGTGAAAACCGTTTAAGTTGTGTTTGAGTGTTTGCATCCGGGATGAATCAGGAGTGACCGATGAGAGGCATTTATTACCATCAAGCATAGCTTCGCCCCCTCACTTACAGTGCCTTTCTATTGGTATCTTAAACGGAATTGGATATACCAGAAGGAAATTCTAAATAGCCATTTATGTATGATGTTGAAAAAGTATAGCCCATGTTTGTTATTTGTCAAGTTTATGACGGAAAGAAGTTATATCAGTTGTATTCGGTATACTGAGTATACTTAAAATGTATTTAGAGCACACAGAATAATACTTAGTTGCGTCAAAGATCCATCAATAGAACTGTGGAATGCAGCATCGCCTCAAGCAGAATGATGAGATCGAAGATGTCGTTTCAGATCGACTCATCTTCCAGACCGGCATCTCTGACATTTTGCTCCTCGGCTAAAACTGCCACTTCGCATTCAGAATCACATACATATTTTCTTCATTCGCCGATAGCAGGTTTAAATTCTCAATCTCCTCATAGATCAGCCGAGCGGAATAGGAAAACCCTGTTTTTTCGGAATAGGCGACATCGCCCCCCCAACGGCGTCTCTTCTCTTGAACAAGAGAGGAGAGGTGTCGACGCTGTTGCTCAAAATCACCTCCGCCAATCCAGCCTTCCCAAAGCGGTAATTCCGCCCGAACATAAAGATCTTTCGCATCGCTCCCCATATGATGTCCGATGATGTTCCCTCGATAGGTATAGCCGGAGGTATAAAGAGAATGGGTATACCAGACGTTCGGAGAATCGCTCACATGATTATTCGCATATTCTACGAGCACTCTCCGGCCTTCATACAGCCATTCGAACCCCACAAGCAGGGCCGGCTTGCTGGGGCGGAAGCCGGCCTCATCCTCTCCCCCATATTCACCGTAGAGTTCCAGAGCCTGTCCCGGCAAGATCTCGCTGATCGGTAGAAGCAAGCGCACATCGACTCCCCCCAGCTCGTTGACCTCGTACTTGCCGGACCGATTGGGGTCGCTGAAATACAACCTTCCAAAATCTACCGGCGAGAGATCCGGACGACCCTCCCCGCCGAACATCGTGATGCGAGAAACGCCGATGATGATTTCCTCTCGCGGATGATAAACCAGCCGAAGACCCAATAAACGAACGTTCGAAAAATCTCGATTTTCTTCGAGCCGGGTCAAAAAACCTTCCACTTCAAACCTTCCCAGCCGCGCCAAAAAACCGGGCAGAGAGAAGGGCGCGGCGGATCCGACGTGGATGAGGTCAAACGGAAACGCATTGTTGGAAACAAGCAGAGCCCCGTGACGCCCCGGCCCCCACCAGAGGGAGTCGCGTCCGATCTTCAGCGCGACATTCCAAAACTCGAAACGGAGATAACCCTTTCGCAAAAACAGGTCTCTCCCCTCCCGCGGAGAAACTTGAACCGGCATCAAGACCGCGGAGAAAGAATCCCCGACGGAAAATCGGGAATAAAGCGACGTCTGAAGATTGGGACCGTCGAAGATCAGATCTCCCCAGTGATTCTCCCGGAGGCGACTTTCCTCTTTCTCTAAATCGACCCAGGAGAATTCGGTCGTCAGGGTGTTTTCAACCTCGAAAGCTTTTGTGTAGGAGGGAAATGAAACGGCGAAGAGGAAAATCGTGATCAAACAAAAATAGTTTCTCTTATAAAATTGCATGATCATCCGAAGAAACGCATCATTCATAACGGAACAACCTTTACAGTATAATCGAGGTTTCGAAATTTGTAAGTTAAACCACAATGAGCGGCATCACCATTTTTTTTAATCTGAGTTCGTTGCAAATCGCTGCGAAGATCCTGCAGAGTCCTTCCCCCTTATCGTTAGATCTGCGCAAAAGCGCTCTCACCTTCTTGCTTTCCTCAGGTATGGAGGTTGCATACTGACGAGCGACAGGATTTTTCTTTTGTAATGACATTGTTGAAATCAAATGCGCAAAACCAAAATGGGTAGTCATGATCGTCGATTCAATCAAATCCGTTCCTCCGATCCAGTTCCTTCCCGGTCGATTGCTCTTTTCTCGATCCTTGTTTTGATTGGGACCATCTTGACCGGATGCTTCGAACTGCGTGGTTCACAAGGCGGGGGCCAAACTTCATTCGATCCGCCGAGGAAGATCTCCCCTTCCGACATCGCCCTCCCCGAGGGGTATCGGATCGAGCCGGTGGCGACTGAACTGACCTTCCCCACCGGCGTGACATTCGATGAGGAAGGCCGGGCTTATGTCGTCGAATCGGGCTACTCCTACGGCGAGGTCTGGGACACCCCCCGTCTTCTGCGGATCGACCCTGAAGGAACCACCGTGATCGCTTCGGGCGGCAAAAACGGCCCCTGGAACGGCGTCGCTTACCATCAAGGGGTGTTCTATGTCGCGGAGGGGGGAACCCTTCTCGGAGGGCGCATCTTGAAGATCACGCCGGACGGAACCATTACCCCATTGATCGAGAATCTCCCGAGCATGGGAGATCATCACACCAACGGCCCGGCGATCGGCCCCGACGGCGCGCTTTACTTCGCGGTGGGGACCTTCACCAACTCCGGCGTCGTCGGAGAGGACAATGCCCAATACGGATGGCTGGCGCGCTACCCCGAAGCGCACGACATTCCCTGCAGGGACATCACGCTGAGCGGCACAAACTACATCTCTCCCGATCCTCGAACCCCCGATCCAAAGGATACGGCCACCACCGGCGCCTTCTCTCCTTTTGGTGTTCCAACCCTCAAGGGACAGGTGATTTCGGGAAAGGTCCCCTGCAGCGGGGCACTCCTGCGAATTTCAACAAATGGCGGGGAGGCTGAACTGATCGCATGGGGATTCCGGAACCCCTTCGGGCTTGCCTTTTCTCCCGACGGACAACTCTTCATGAGCGAGAACAGCTATGACGTGCGCGGAAGCCGGCCGGTTTTTGGCACCGGTGATCTCCTCTGGCGCGTCGAGGAGGGACGCTGGTATGGGTGGCCCGATTACCATGGTTTCCGCCGATTGAATCAAGGAGAACACTTCACGCCCCCCGGAAAGAAATCTCCCCATCTCCTTCTGGCGGAGCACCCGAACGATCCGCCCGAGCCGGCCGCCGTCTTGGGGGTTCACTCCTCCTCGAACGGGTTCGACTTCTCACAGAACACCCAATTCGGTTATGTCGGCCAGGCCTTCATCGCCCAGTTCGGCGATCAAGCTCCGGTGGTCGGGAAAGTCCTCTCCCCCGTCGGCTTCAAGGTCGTCCGGGTCGATGTCGAGACCGGCGTGATCCACGATTTCGCCGTCAACCGGGGAAAGACGAACGGACCGGCCTCCCGGGTCGGCGGCGGAGGTCTCGAACGCCCGGTGGCGGCTCGTTTTAATCCCGATGGAACGGCCTTGTACGTCGTCGACTTCGGCGTGATGACGATGGGCCAAGGAGGTGAGGTGCGGATTCCGTTCGCGGAGCCGAACGTCAACAGCGAGCCCCGAAAGGGAACCGGGATCCTCTGGCGGATCACCCGAGCGGAAGGATCGATGCCGTGATCTTAGGAATAAGACCGTTCCGATTTTATCTCCCTTGGCTCCTCACTGCGCTTCTCTTGTTCTCCGGCTGCGGCCCGGCCCGGCGGAGCGAGCCGATCGCCCCTCCCCTGTCGATGTCTTCCTCTACCCTCGTTCGCGGAGAGGAAGCTTTTATGAAATACTGCAATCAATGTCATCCCAGAGGGGAGGCCGGCCTCGGGCCCGCGATCAATAACAAACCCCTTCCCCGGTGGCTGATCCGGTTTCAAGTCCGCCACGGTCTCGGCGCCATGCCGGCCTTCTCGGAAAAGGAGATCGGCGATCGAGAACTCGACGATCTGGTTGCATACTTAAAAGCGTTGCGTTAGAATCAACCGCAGATCGGGAAGACCGGTCAACGCGATCGCCTCTCCACCTCCACCCCATGAAGAGGACCCTGCCGATGCTGAGGACAAAGGAGCCTTCCCTCTTTCTTCAACGGGACCACCCTGCCCGACCGCTTTTCCTAAAATCCTATCTGGAGTTGATCCGCGCCGCCAACCTCTGGACGGCCGCGGCCGATATTTTCGCCGGCGCCGCCGTCGTCGGCGCCGCCGGTCCTGTAATCCTCCTCCTCGCGCTCTCGACGATCGGCCTCTACGGCGGCGGGGTGGTCCTCAACGACCTCTTCGACGCGCGACGGGACGCCGCCGAACGGCCGGAGCGGCCGATCCCGAGCGGGCGGATCACTCCCCGCCGCGCCGCGCTCTTCGGAACGGTTCTCCTCTTATTCGGAATCGGCGCTGCGTTCACGGCGGGACTCGCCAGCGGGCTTCTCGCGATCGCCATTGCCCTCTCGGCGATTTGCTATAACGCCTGGACGAAGGAGCATCCGATCGTCGGCCCGCTCAATATGGGGCTCTGCCGGGGACTCAATCTTCTCCTCGGTCTCAGCGCCGCGCCGCTCCTCCTCTTCGACTATGCACCGCTCGGCCTGATCCCGTTGACCTACATCGCCGCCGTCACCCTGACCAGCAAAGGAGAGGTCCACGGCGGAAGGCAAAAGACGATCCTCTTCTCGATCGGATTGATCGGTGCGGTTCTGCTGGCCCTCGCCGCGCTCGCTTTTCAGAGCGCGATTCCTCTTTGGGAGACGCTCCCTTTTCTGGCGCTCTTCGCTTTCCGGGTCATCCCTCCCTTTTGGGAAGCATATCGCGTCCCGCAGGCCGTTCCGATCCGGACCGCGGTGAAGCGCGGCGTTCTCTCGCTCGTTCTGCTCGACGCAACCCTCGCGGCTCTCTATGCCGGTTTCCTTCCCGGCTTGATGATTTCGTTATTGGCGCTATTTGCTTCCCGGACCGCCCGTCTCTTCGCAGTCACCTGAATCGGTCGGCCGCACCGGCCACGCCCCGATGATTGAAAGGACCTCCATGTCGGAATCGATCCAAGCTGTTTTCGATGTTCCTTATCACTATCCCGTTCACTTCACGATGCATCTCTTCTCTCCGGAGAATCGACTTTTCATCGATACGGTTGGGGAAGGGAATCCGGATCGGCCGTGCAAGACTCTGTTCGTCATCGATCGGGGCCTCTTCGCGCATCATCCGGAACTGCCGGCGGCGATCGAGGCCTACTGCAGCGAATATCACACCGACCTACAACAACCCCTTCCCCCTCTCCTCATCGAGGGGGGCGAAGCGGCGAAAAATCATCCGGAGCATGTCGCCCGCGTCCATGAAGCGATTCATGAGGCCGGACTCTGTCGGCACTCCTATCTCGTTGCGATCGGAGGGGGGGCGCTGCTCGACATGGCCGGTTACGCCGCGGCGACGGCGCACCGGGGAATTCGGCTGATCCGGGTGCCGACGACTGTATTGGGCCAAAACGACGCGGGGGTCGGGGTGAAAAACAGCATCAACGCCTTCGGGAAGAAAAATTTCCTCGGCGCCTTCAGCCCGCCGCATGCCGTCCTGAACGACCGCGCATTTTTATCGACCCTCTCCGACCGGGATTGGCGGAGCGGAATCGCCGAGGCGATCAAGGTCGCCCTGATCAAAGATCCCGACTTCTTCTCTTCTCTGGAGCGCCGGACTGAAGCGTTGGTGGCCCGCGACATCGATGCGATGGACGCGCTGATCCGTCGCTGCGCCGAAATGCATGTCGAACACATTGCGATGAACGGCGACCCGTTTGAGCGCGGCGCCTCCCGCCCGCTCGACTTCGGCCACTGGTCGGCCCACAAGCTGGAGCAGATGACCGGCTATACTCTCCGGCACGGCGAGGCGGTCGCCGTCGGAATCGCCCTCGATACCACCTACTCCTACCTCGCCGGTCTTCTCGACCGCGCCGATTGGGAGAGGACCCTTGCGCTCCTCTCCGCCGTCGGGCTTCCCCGCTTTCTGCAGGAGCTGCGCCACCCGGCCTTGCTGCAGGGACTCGATGAATTCAGAGAGCATCTCGGCGGGCCGCTCACCCTCACTTTGCTTAAGACAATCGGCCGAGGGGCGGAGGTCCATGAAATCGATCCGACCGTTCTTTCGAAGAGTATCGAGCTGCTGGAAAAAAAAGATCGGTGTAAAACGAAAGGAGAACAACAATGGAAAGCGCTCCCCTCCCCTGCCCGATGACCGGCGTGCAGTTGATCGACGAGTACTTCATTGAAAACCGGACCCGGCTGCTCGATCTCGCCGCTTTCTTGGACCGTCTCGACCGCGCCGCCGATCCCGCCGTCGATGCCGACTTTCGGATGCGGGCGTTTCGGGAGGCGGTCCGGACCTTGTCCGGCTCAGACGGGGACCGCGTCGGGCGGATTCAGATGATCTTCAGCGATCCGCGGACGGAGCCGACCGACGGCCTCGACCAAAAGTCGGCCTGCGGGGCCTACCGCCCGGAGAAAGGAGAACGATGATGGAGTATATCGACATGCACGCCCATATGGCCTCCCGAACGACCGACGATTACGAACAGATGGCGCTGACCGGCTGCGTGGCGCTGACCGACCCCGCCTTCTGGGCCGGCTTCGACCGCTCCTCGGCCGACGGCTTCGACGATTATTTCCATCAGCTCACGGAAGTGGAGCCGAAGCGCGCGGCCCGGGTCGGCATCCGCCACTACACCTGGCTCTGTCTCAATCCGAAGGAGGCCGACAATCGCTCGCTCGCGCGGGCAGTCATCGAAAAGATCCCGAAGTATCTCGATCGGCCCAACGTCCTCGGGATCGGAGAGATCGGATTGAACCGGGTCACACGGAACGAGGTGGCGACTTTTCAGGACCATCTCGACCTCGCCGTCGCGCACAATCAGATGATCCTCATCCACACCCCCCACCTTGAGGACAAATACAAAGGGACACGGATCATCGTGGAGACCCTTTTGAAAGATGGGCGGATCGATCCCGGACGGATCCTGATCGATCACGCGGAGGAACATACAATCGGGATGATCCTGAAAAATGGCTTTTGGGCAGGGATCACCCTCTACCCCCAGACCAAGGTTTCACCGCAGCGGGCGATCGACATGATCGAGCGGGCCGGACCGGAGCGGATCTGCGTCAGCTCCGCCTGCGACTGGGGACCGAGTCTTCCGATCGCCATTCCCCGCTTCGCCCTGGAGATGCGGCGGCGGTGCCATTCGGAAAGATCGATTCGAAAAATCATCTATGAGAATCCGGCCGCCTTTTTGAGCCAGTCTCCCCGCTTTACACTTGAAAACGTGACGGACCGGAACGGGCAGAAAGCGGCTCCCTCCGCTCCTTTGGGAGCGCGGTAAAAAGATGCGGATCGGACCGGACAAGGCCTTTCATCTGACTTATTGCTCCAACATTCATCCCGGAAACGGATGGCCGGAGGTCTTCGGAAATCTGGAGAAATATGCGCCGGCGCTCAAATCGATCCTCTCCCCCGATGCGCCGTTCGGCATCGGCCTTCGCCTCTCCTCCAAAGAGAGCGAGGCGCTACTGGCGGGAGAAGAAATCGACCGTTTTAAATCGTTCCTCGACGGCCATGGTCTTTATCTCTTTACGCTCAACGGATTTCCCTTCGGCGCCTTTCACCGGCAGCGGGTCAAGGCGGGGGTCTTCGCGCCCGACTGGCGGACCGAAGAGCGGCTGCGCTATACCCTCCGGCTGATCGAGATCCTTCGAAGGCTCCTCCCTGACGGAATGGAAGGGAGCATCTCGACCTCTCCGCTGACCTACAAACGCTGGATCATCGCCAACGACCCGGCAACCTGGGAGACGATCGTTCAAAATCTCGTCCGAGTCGCCTCCGCCCTGGTCTGCGCAAAAGAGGAGACAGGAAAAGTGATCCACCTCGACATCGAGCCGGAGCCGGACGGCCTGATCGAGAACAGTATCGAGGCGGTCGATTTTTTCCGGAAATATCTCCTCCCGATCGGCGCGCCGCTTCTGGCCGCCGCGCTCCAACGCCCGGTTCCCCGGGCGGAACGCGATCTCCTCGAACATATCCGAATCTGTTACGATACCTCCCATATGGCGGTCGAATACGAGGAGGCGGAGAGCGCCCTCGACCTCCTCCAAAGAGCGGGGATCCAAATCGGAAAGGTTCAGATCAGCGCCGCGCTGAAGATGGCCGTTCCCTCCGATCCGGAGCCGCTTAAGGCGCTCTCCGATCGACTCCGTCCTTTTTCGGAATCAATCTACCTTCACCAGGTCATCGAGCGCAACGCGCAAGAAGGTCTTCGCCATTATGCCGATTTAAGCGACCTCTTCCCGATCACCCGAAGCCTCGATTCCCGCGAGTGGCGGATTCACTTTCACCTTCCCCTCTTTTTCTCCGGGGAAGGACCGCTTCACTCCACGGGGGGCGAAACCGCGCGCCTCCTCCAATTATTGGGCGAGCGGCGGTTCACCTCTCATCTCGAGATCGAAACCTACACCTGGGACATCCTCCCCCCCGGTTTGAAGCGGGACCTGGTTGAATCGATCGCCGATGAGTATCGTTGGGTGCTGGAGCAGATGATATCATGAACGGTCCCTCATGCTGAAGAAAACCGTCGTCATCAATGTGGTCGGACTCACACAGCGGCTTCTCGGCCCCGCCACCCCTTCTCTGTCGGAATGGGCAAAGCGAGGGAAGGTTGTCCCGATCGAAGCGGTCACCCCGGCGGTCACCTGCGCCGCCCAGGCGACCTATCTGACCGGGAGCTGGCCCGCGCAACATGGGATTGTCGGAAACGGCTGGTATTTTCGGGATGAATGTGAGATCAAGTTTTGGCGGCAGTCGAACCGGCTGGTTCAGGCGCCGAAGCTCTGGGAGATCGCCCGCGCGGCCGATCCGAATTTTACCTGCGCCAATCTCTTCTGGTGGTTCAACATGCACTCGACCGTCGATTATTCGATCACGCCGCGCCCGATGTATCCCGCCGACGGCCGAAAGATCCCCGATATCTATACCCAGCCGGGAGCGATCCGGCAAGAGATCCAGGCCGATCTTGGCCCGTTCCCCCTCTTTCACTTCTGGGGGCCGGCCACCTCGATCCAATCAAGCCGTTGGATCGCGGAAGCGGCCCGGTGGATCGACCGGCGCTACAACCCGACCCTCACCCTGATCTATCTTCCGCACCTCGACTACAACCTGCAGCGGCGCGGCCCCGACGATCCTTCTCTCGCGCAGGACCTCCGGGAGATCGACGCCGTCTGCGGCGACCTGATCCGGCACTACGCGGCGGCCGACGCGGAGATCCTCTTTCTTTCGGAATATGGGATCACGCCGGTGACGAAACCGATTCACCTCAATCGAATTTTCAGGGAACAAGGTTGGATCGCCCTCCGCGAGGAGTTGGGGCGGGAATTGCTCGATCCGGGGGCGAGCGCCGTCTTCGCCGTCGCCGACCATCAAGTCGCCCATATCTATCTGAACGACCTGTCGAAGGAGGATGCGGTCCGCGCCGTCCTGGAGAAGACGTCCGGGATCGAATTGATCTTGGATGAAGAGGGGAAACGCCGACACCACTTGAATCACCCGCGGGCCGGGGAAATGATCGCCGTCGCTTCAAGCGACGCCTGGTTCACCTATTATTATTGGTTGGATGATCGCCGGGCGCCCGACTTCGCGAGGACGGTCGATATCCATCGCAAGCCGGGATATGACCCGGTGGAGCTTTTCATCGATCCCGCGATCTCTTTTCCGAAATTAAAAATCGGAGGGCGTCTCCTCCAAAAAGCGCTCGGATTTCGGACCTTGCTCGATGTCATTCCGCTCGACGCCGCCCTGGTCAAAGGCTCTCACGGACGGGTCGCCGACTCGGCCGACGAGGGACCGCTCTTTATCACGCAACGCCCGGATCTCCTGAAAGCCGATTCGCTCCGAGCGGTCGATCTCTGCAATCTGATCTTAAGCCACCTCGGCCTGGAACGCGACGAGCGGATCCATTCACCGATCGTCGTTCATCCATCTTTCAGCTAGTGTCCTATAGGACACTACCATCTTTCAAAGATTCTTGACTCTCTGCACCGAACCGTCCTATACTCTCTGAATTATTCCCGCCCGGTGTCGCAGTGGCCCTGAGACACGGACCGCTTCCCACATCATGAACATACGTCGACGAAAAGGAGGAACTCTGATATGAAATACGCTCTTCTGGCCGCATTTGGATTGGTTCTGCTCGGCGCCACCGCTTTCGCGGACTCGAAGGCGGAAGCCGATATCATCAATGGACAGGGGGAAAAGATCGGCACCGCGACCTTTATGGAAGAAGGAAAAGGGGTGAAGATTGCCATTTCCGTTTCAAAGCTCTCCCCGGGCCAGCACGGACTGCACATCCACGCCGTCGGAAAATGCGAGGGCCCTAATTTCACATCGGCGGGAGGTCATCTCAATCCGGAAGGGAAAAAACATGGATTGGAAAGCCCGGAGGGACCGCACGCCGGCGATCTGCCGAACCTGAGCGTCGGCCCCGACGGCAACGCGAAAACCGAAATAACGACCGATCGGGTCACCCTCGGCGAAGGGAAAAACTCCCTCTTCCAGCCGGATGGCACCGCGCTGGTCATCCACGTCGCCGAGGACGACCAAAAAGCCGACCCGATCGGCAACGCCGGCCCTCGGGCCGCGTGTGGGGTGATTAAGAAGAAATAGATTTCAACGAAGAATGAAGACTCACCGATCGAGAGCGCGGGGGTGTGGGTTTCACCCACACCCCCTTTTTCAAACCAACAATCCGCTCTCCGTTGGAACGGGCACCAGCGCGTTCTTCAAAACATCCTCCGCCGAACCGAGCGGAATAAAAGTGAGGGATCGTTTCACCTCCTCCGGCACATCCTCCAGATCATTTTCGTTCCGCTGCGGGAGAAGAATTGTCTTCACCCCCACCCGATAGGCGGCCAAGACCTTCTCCTTAATGCCGCCGACCGGAAGCACTTTCCCCCGAAGGGTAATCTCCCCCGTCATGGCGAGATCATTCCGCACCGGCCGCCCCGAAGCAAGCGAAGCGATCGCCGCGACCATCGTCACGCCGGCCGACGGACCGTCCTTCGGAATCGCCCCGGCAGGGACGTGGATGTGGACGGTCTTTCCATCGAAAATCTTCGGATCGATTCCCAGCCGCTCCGCATTCGACCGGACGTAGGAAACGGCCGCCTGCGCCGATTCCCGCATGACGTCGCCCAACATTCCGGTCAAAATCAAATGCTCTTCGTGGCTCTGCATCATCGTCGCCTCGACAAAGAGGACATCGCCGCCGGTCGGCGTCCAGGCCAACCCCGTTGCGATGCCGGGCCGATCGATCCGCTCGGCGACTTCGTTCATGAATCGAGGCCGCCCCAGATATTCCGGAATCTTGTCGGCGGTGACGGCGATCGGCGTCTGCGCCCCCTCGCTGATCCGCCGGGCCACCTTCCGCAAGACTCCGGCGATCGCCCGCTCAAGGTTTCGCACCCCCGCCTCGCGTGTGTATTCCCGAATAATCCGCCGGATCGCCTCATCTTCGAGCGTCACCTCCTCCGCCTGGAGACCGTTCGCTCGAAGCTGTCTCCGTAAAAGATAGCGGCGCGCGATGTGAAGCTTCTCCTCCTCGGTATAACCCGACAAAGAGACGATTTCCATCCGGTCCTGAAGGGCGGATGGAATCGTATCGATCGTGTTCGCGGTGCAGATGAAGAGGACTTTTGTGAGATCCACCGGCACGCCCAAGTAGGTATCGACAAAGGCATGGTTCTGCGCCGGATCGAGCACCTCCAATAACGCGGCGGACGGATCGCCGTGAAAGCCGACGCCGAGCTTGTCGACCTCATCCAACATAAAGACCGGATCGAACGTCTCGGCGCGCCGGAGCGCCTGAATAATCCGGCCCGGCATGGCGCCGATATAGGTCCGCCGGTGTCCCCGGATCTCCGCCTCGTCATGGATTCCGCCGAGACTGATCCGGACAAACTTCCGGCCCATCGCGCGGGCGATCGACTGGCCGAGCGAGGTCTTTCCGACCCCCGGCGGCCCGACGAAGCAGAGAATCGGCTCGCGAAGCGCTTCATCTTCAGGCGTTTGTGGAAGCGGCCCCGCTTCCGCGACAAGTCCCGCCTCGCCGGCCCCGGTCAAGGGAACGGCGGCGCGGCGCTCTTCCCGCAACTTTCTCACCGCCAGGTATTCGAGAATCCGCTCTTTGATTTTTTCGAGGTCGTAGTGATCCTCATCAAGGATTTTCCGCGCATGACCGACGTCGATTTGCCCCCCGGTTGTCTTTCCCCAAGGAAGGCTCAACAACCAATCGAGATAGGTGCGAATCAGACCATGCTCCGCGGCGGCAGGCGGCAGGCGCTCCAACCGGGACAATTCGCGTTCGGCTTCCTTCCGCGCCTCTTCCGGAAGCGGCGCTTCTTGCAGCCGGCGTCGGAACGCCTCGATCTCCGCCTGTTCGGGATTCTCCTCCCCCAGCTGCCGCTGGATCGTCTTCATCTGCTCGCGAAGAACGTAGTCCCGCTGCGCCTTCGACATCTCCTCTTCGGTCTCGCGCGTGATTTTCTGCCCCAGCTCTCGAACCGCGACCTCATGCTGCAGCAATTCGATCAGCCGCCGCAGTTTGGCAGGGAGGGAATTGATCTCTAAAAGATCCTGGCGCGCGGCGACCGAAATCGGAACGCTGGTCGCCACCAGATAGACAATCTGACGCAGGTCGGTGAGCGCCTGGATGGCGCCGCTGAGTTCATCGGGAAGCTCGGGGATCAGCGGCGTCAGTCGCTGGATCAGATCTCGAACGGCGCGAATAAACGCTTCGACCTCGACCCCTTCTTCGATGATTTCGGGTGCCCGTTCAATCCGGGCGACAAGGTATGGCTCCGTCCTGGCGAAATCGACGATTCGGACCCGCTCCAACCCTTGGACCACCAGACGAAGGGTCCCATCCGGCGCCCGAAGGAGTTGCTGAATGACCGCCGCGGTCCCCATCCGATAGAGATCTTCCGGCCCGGCGGGACGCGCCTCGACGCTCTTTTGCGCGACCAATAAGATCATCCGATTGGAGCGCATGGCATCCTCCACCAGCTTCACCGAGCGCTCCTGGCCGACGAGAAGCGGGATCACCGCCATGGGGAACGCCACCGTGTCTCGTAATGGAAGGACCGAGAGCGCGTCCGGGAGGGAGGTTCTTTTCACATCTTCTCTTCCATCTCTTTCATCCGCCGTCATCGATTCACCTCCATTTTCGGTAAGATCACACAGAGAAAGCCGAGTTCATATCGGGCGCTGACCTGCTCGCGATCGATATTCGGTACAACAGGCACTTCGATCCGAAAAGGACCGTAACGAACCTCCATCGCGTGAAAGCGCGCCGCATCGGAAAGCAGCCAGGAGCGCACCCCCTCCACCACCAATGTATCGTCATAAAGGGTGATCTCAAAATCCTCTTCCCTCAATCCGGCGATCTCCACTTTCACGATCAGCCGATCTTCGGTCTCATAAAGATCGACCGGCGGCCGCCATTGGGGCCGGGCCACCATCACGCGGCGCCGGGATCCCCATAAATCTTCCAAAGATTGCGGCGGCGCATCTTGAGCGACCTCCGCGTAGCGGTAACGTATCAAGCGATAGCGCATATTCCCTCCTGTGGTCGCATAACCCAGCCGGTCAACGGGTGTAGAACGCAACGATCAACGCTTCATCGATCTCAAGATCGATCTCTTCCCGATGGGGCCGGTCGGTCACCTCCCCCCCTCCGTTCTCACGGCGGAGCCAGGAAACCGTCGGCTGGCGCGCCGCCATTTCATCCTGCACCTCCGGCATCGCCAACGCCCCTTCTTTCAAGCCGATCTTCTCGCCAGGGGAGACAAGATAAGAGGAGATCGTCACCGTCTCATCATTCACCAGAACGTGCCGATGCGCGATCATCTGACGCGCCATCAAACGGGTCCGCGCCAGCCCCAACCGATAAACCACATTATCCAGGCGGCGCTCGAGCATCTCCAACAAGGCCCGCCCCAGCGGCTCTCCCGAACGCTGCGCTTCGGCTACATATCGACGGAACTGCGCTTCCCGCACGCCATAGATATCTTTGACCTTTTGCTTTTCGCGCAGTTGGCGGGCATACTCCGTCGGCCGGCGTACGCCGCGGCTTCCCCCCGGAGGAACATTCAACCGGCGCTGGAGAGACGCTCCCCCCGTACCGAAGAGGTCCATCCCGTAGCGCCGGGAGGTTTTATGTCTCGGTTCCCGCTTTGCACCCATACGCTTCCTTTCTCAGCAGGTCTTATAGAAATAAGTCCGAATCTACAAAAGACAAGGGCGATCTTTTTGCGTCTATTTCTATTATAGGGAAGGGGGATGCGTAAGGAAATGGGTCGGTAGGGATCAGTTTGAGTCGAATAGAAAGAAATACACGACATTAAAAAATAGGGCGATCACGAAAATCGCCCTGCGGAACAGATTCGGATTGAGAAATTTAAGAAGCGGGCTGAGGCCTGGGACCTTGAACTAATTCGATGAGGTGGTCGATCGCTTTTTCAACTTCGACCTTTTGTTTTTCGCCGGTGCGGCGGTTCTTCAGTTCCACAAATCCTTCGTGGAGATTCTTCTCGCCGAGGACGACCTGGTAAGGGACGCCGAGGAGATCGGCATCATTGAACTTGACCCCGGCCCGCTCGGAGCGGTCTTCGATAATCGTCTCGATCCCGGCACGGATCATCGACCCGTAGATCAACTCCGCGGTGATCATCACCCGCTCCGATTGATCCTGAACGGGGATGATATGGATGGCGAACGGCGCGATCGGCATCGGCCAGATGATTCCCTTTTCGTCATGGTTCTGCTCGATCGCCGCCGCGATGATCCGGGAGACCCCGATGCCGTAACACCCCATGACAAAGAATTGCTCTTCCCCCTTCGAATCGAGGAAGGTCGCTTTCATCGCCTCGCTATACTTCGTTCCCAGCATGAAAACATGCCCCACCTCGATGCCGCGATCGATCGACACCGGCGCGCCGCACCGGGGACAGGCGTCCCCTGCCACGGCATTCCGGAGATCGGCGAAACGATCGACCTTGAAATCCCGTCCGGGAACCGCATGCAGATAGTGGGCATCTTTTTCGTTTGCGCCGACGATCGACTCCGGCATGACTTCCACGGAAAGGTCGCCTATGATTTCGATATTTTTTAGGCCGACCGGTCCGGAAAATCCGGAGGGTCCGCCGGTCCAGGCTTCGACTTTTCCCGCGTCGGCCAGAATGAGATCGGATACGCCGAGGAGGCGCCTGACCTTGATCTCATTGACCTGATGATCCCCGCGAACCAGCACCGCCAGAGGCCGCCCGTCGGCCGAGAAAAGAAGGGTCTTCACCAGCTGGGGCGGCGTCGCCTTCAAAAAAGCGCTCACCTCTTCTACTGTTTTCTTGTCCGGCGTTTGAACTTTCTCCAAGCCTTTCACTTCCCCGGCCCCCGGCCCCCGGCCCCCGGCCCCCTTTTTTAATTCCGCCCGTTCGACATTCGCGGCATAGTCGCACTTCGTGCAGGAGGCGATCCCCTCCTCGCCGGTCTGCGCCAAGACCATAAACTCGTGCGAGGAGCTGCCGCCGATCAAGCCGGTGTCGGCCTCCACCGCGCGAAATCGGAGACCGAGACGGCTGAAGATCTTATGGTAGGCGTCGTACATCTTCTTATAGTTTTCTTTCGCCCCCTCCAGGTCGGCGTCGAAGCTGTAGGCATCCTTCATGACGAACTCGCGCCCGCGCATCAAACCGAAACGGGGGCGGATTTCATCGCGAAATTTAGTCTGGATTTGATAAAGATTGATCGGAAGCTGGCGGTATGATTTCACCTCGCGCCGGACCAGATCGGTGATGACCTCCTCATGCGTCGGACCGAGACAGAAGTCGCGGTCATGCCGGTCCTTGAGGCGCATCAGCTCCTTGCCGTATTGCTGCCACCGGCCGGTCTCCTGCCAAAGCTCCGCCGGCTGAAGCGCCGGCATCAAGATCTCCTGGGCGCCAGCGTGCTCCATCTCTTCCCGGACAATCTTCGCAACTTTAGAGAGAACACGGAGTCCGACCGGAAGAAAATTATAAATTCCGGCGGAAACTTTCCGGATCATCCCCGCCCGCATCATCAGGCGGTGGCTGATCACCTCCGCTTCGGTCGGATCTTCACGCAATGTCGGTATGAGAAGTTTGGAGTAACGCATCTTAAAATCAAAAGAACGGGAGGAGGGAGGAGGGAGGCGGTGGGCGCCTACCCCCTCCCCTCTTTCAAGGCCTTTCTCTCTTTAACGAGTTGCTCCACCTCGAACAAGAGGACCGATTCCAGTTGCTCGGAGGGGACCTTCCGGATGATTTCGCCGTTTCGGAAAAGAAGCCCGACGCCGCGCCCTCCGGCGATGCCGATGTCGGCTTCTTTCCCTTCCCCGATGCCGTTTACCACGCAGCCGAGGACCGAGATGTCGATCGGCTCGGTGATGTGGCCGAGCTTCGATTCCAATGTGGCCGCCAGCTTGATCACGTCGATTTCAAGGCGGCCGCAGGTGGGACAGGCGATGACATTGACCCCTCGTTTTCGGAGGTTGAGAGATTTGAGAATTTCATAGCCGACGCGGACCTCTTCGGTGGAGTCGGCCGCCAAGGAGATCCGGATCGTATCCCCGATCCCCTCGGAGAGGAGAATGCCGATCCCGACGGCCGACTTCACGGCGCCGGTGGCGGCGGTCCCCGCCTCGGTGATGCCGAGATGAAGCGGATAATCCGACTGCTTCGAGAAGAGCCGGTACGCCTCCACCGCCAGGCCGACATGCGAGGCCTTCAACGAAACCTTTGTATCATAGAAGCCGAGCGACTCCAAGATCTCGATATGGCGCATCGCCGATTCGACCATCGCTTCGGCCGTCGGATAACCGTACTTTTCCAGAAGCTCCCGCTCCAGGGAGCCGGCGTTGACGCCGATCCGGATCGGCACCCCCTTGTCTTTCGCCATTTTGACGACACGTTCAACCCGCTCGCGAGATCCGATGTTGCCGGGATTCAATCGAAGCCCATCTACCCCCGCCTCCAGCGCGGCCATTGCGAGATGGTAGTCGAAATGAACATCGGCAATCAGCGGAATGCGGATTTGGGCGCGGATTTTCGGAAGGGCTTCGGCCGATTCTTTCTCCGGGACGGCGACGCGGACGATCTCACAGCCGACCTCTTCGAGCCGTTTGATCTCGGCGACGGTGGCGGCGACATCTCGGGTATCGGAGGTGGTCATCGATTGGACCACCACCGGTGCATCCCCCCCGATCTTCACCGAGCCGACCGAGATTTGTCTCGTCTTCCTGCGGGTCACTTTCATCTGTTTCCCAACCCGGTAGGGGCGGACCTGTGTGTCCGCCCTGTTTCAAATCCAACGGAAGAAACAAAAGGCGGGCGCACACATCGGTGCGCCCCTACCCTCATCCTTGTTTAATAAACAACCGCATAATATCGTTGTAGAACGCGAACACCATGAGTGAGATGATGATGAAGAGTCCCACCTGTGAAGCGATCTCCCGCGTCTTCAGGCTCAGCGGATGGCCCATGATCCCTTCGATGATGAAGAAAAGAAGATGGCCGCCGTCCAGAATGGGGATGGGAAAGAGGTTGATGATTCCCAAGTTGATGCTGAGAATGGCGATGAAGAGGACCACATTCAAGATCCCCTCATTCGCCTGCTGGCCCGCCATCTGGGCGATCAGGATCGGGCCGCCGATCGAATCGGACGAGATTCTCCCCTGAATGAGCCTAAAAATCCCGGTCACGTTCAGAGAGATCATCTCCCAGGTCCGTTCGGCCCCCATCATCGCCGCCGTCAGCGGATCATACTGCTTGATCGTGTGGGTTCCCTTCGGAAGAATGCCGATCAGCCAGAGCTGGTGGGAGTCTCCAAGGACATCCTGGGTCTCCTTCAACATCGGGGTGATCTTCAGATTCACTCTTTGTCCCTCCCGCTCGACGACAAACTGGAGCTCTTTTCCCCCATTCATCTGCAGCGTCTCGCGGATCTCCTCCCATTGGTTGATCGGCTTCCCTTCAATCTCGACGATCCGATCTCCCGGCTGCATGCCGGCTTGCCCCGCGGCGGAGCTCGGCTGGACCTCGCCGACTTCAGAGGTCAACGAAGGAACCCCGGTCATGAAGACGCCGACAAAAATAAACAGCGCGAGGAGAAGATTAAAGAGAGGACCGGCCACAACAATGGCGATCTTCTTCTTCACGCTTTGGGTCAAGAACGACCGGTCGCGCTCCTCCGGGCTAATCTCTTCCTTCGGATCGTCCCCCAGCAACCGGACGTACCCCCCCAATGGGATGATCGAGATGCAATATTCCGTCGGCCCCCATTTACGAGAGAAAAGTCTCGGCCCAAACCCCAACGAAAAGGTTTGCACCTGAACTCCGCAGAAACGGGCGACAATATAATGACCGAACTCATGAACAAAGACCAATACCCCCAACACAATGAGGAAGGTCACGATGGCCGATAAACTAAACATGCTCCTACTCCTTCCGATCTGCCGCTGAGATTTTCATGCGCTGCATCTCTGAATTTGCCGGCGGGCCTCCAGCCGGGCCCCGCGGTCCGCTGAGATCACATCGTCCAGCGTACGAATCGCAGTGGGCAAATGAGCATCCATGGTGCGACGGATCACCTTGTGAATATTGAGAAAGCCGATCTTCTCCGATAAAAAGGCTTCCACCGCCTCTTCATTGGCCGCATTGAGAACGGCCGGAACCGATCCCCCCGCCTTAAGTGCTTCGTACGCGCAAGACAGGAGGGGAAATGCTTTCAAATCGGGCTTCTCGAAGGTAAGCTGCCCGATCTCATCCAAGCTCAGCGAAGGGAGGGAAAGCGGCGCTCGCTCCGGATAATGAAGCGCATAAGAAATGGGGACCCTCATATCAGGGAGTCCCATTTGGGCAACGACCGATCGGTCCACAAATTCTACCATGGAATGGATAATGCTTTGATGGTGGATCACAACGTCAATTTTTTCAGGAGGCGCGTCGAAGAGCCACCGCGCTTCCATAATTTCAAACCCTTTGTTCATCAGGGTGGCGGAATCGATCGAAATCTTCGGACCCATCTTCCACGTCGGATGGGCCAACGCCTCTCTGGGAGAAACGGTCCGCTTCGCCTTGTTGGAAAAACGAAGAAGCGGCCCCCCCGATGCCGTTAGGATGATCCTCCGGACATCTTGAGGCCGCTCTGAAACCATCACTTGAAAGATCGCGGAGTGCTCGCTGTCGATCGGGAGGATCTGGACCTTTTTCCGCAGGGCCTCGCGTTGGATGATCTCCCCCGCCATGACCAGCGTTTCCTTGTTGGCCAGCGCCACGCTCTTGCCGCTTTGAACTGCAGAAAAGGTCGGAAGAAGTCCCGCCCCTCCCACCATGCCCGAGACAACCAGATCGCTCTCGGCCATCCGGGCCACTTCCACTGTTCCGGCCTCCCCTGCCAATACTTCGACGCCGGCTCGCCGAAACTTCTTTCCAAGGGCAAGGGCGGCTTTTTCATCCGACAAAGAAACGACCTTCGGCTTAAACCGCCGGATTTGTTCTTCTAGCTTAACATTGTTGGATCGGGCCGTCAAACCAACGACCTGAAAGTGATCGGGAAAACGACGGATGACATCCAGCGTATTGGTGCCGATCGAACCGGTCGAGCCGAGGATCACGATTTTTTTCATCAGGTCTCTCTATTGAACCTAGCTGCTGAACCTAGCTTTCCTACCCTTTCACCCAAAAGAGGTAATAATAAAGGACTGGGGCGGCAAAGGCAACAGAATCCAGCTTATCGAAAAGACCGCCGTGGGCCGGAATCAAGGCGCTGGAGTCTTTGACGCCGGCGCTTCGCTTCATCATCGATTCCGCCAGGTCGCCTAGTTGGCCCATCCCGCCGACCAGAAGAGGAATCAAAATGAAATCAACCCCTTTAAAAATAGGAAGAAAGGTGAATTGGGCCGCGAGCGTTCCAAGAAAGCTTCCGAACAAACCGCCGATCGCCCCCTCGATCGTCTTGTTGGGACTCACTTCCGGATAGAGTTTATGCCTCCCCATCGACCTTCCGACGTAATAAGCGGCCGCGTCTCCCGCCCAGACAATCAGAAGAAGGAAGAGAATCAACGCGCTTCCCTGAGCCATCTGCCGAAGGAGGATGAGGTGGCTGAGAAAGCCGGAAATATAAACGATCCCCAGGAAGACGGCAGCGGAATGAGTCAATGTTGTCTTGATGTCGCGAAAAGAAAAGAGAGTGACGATCAAAACGGCCATCAACGAAAGGGTGACGACCGCCGGACCAGATCCCCCTCCCCAGAAGAGATCGGCCCGATAATAACTCCAAGAGAAAAGAAAGCCGAGCCCCAAACCGGTGAAGATCGGAACCTTCTCCCGATTCTGAAAAACGAGAAGGTAGAATTCGTATTGCACCCGAAGAATAACCGCGGCGGCAAAAAGGAAAAAGAAACCTGGCGGAAGATATTGAATAAGAAGATAAAGAATCGGGAGAAGCACGACGGCCGTCGCGAGACGACTCGACTTAAAATTCACGCTCTTCTCCCCCCTGAAGGTCTTCCAACAATCGTTTCACGGAAGTACCCGGGGAACCTTCCTTTCGAGGGATGCCTGGATGAGAAACCTGTTCCGTCACCAAGCCGAATCGACGCTCTCTTCCCTGGTAATCGAGCAGGGCCAGGAGGAAGTCTTTCCGCCTGAAATCGGGCCAAAACGTTTTGGTGAAATAAAGCTCAGTATAAGCAAGCTGCCATAGAAGAAAATTGCTGATCCGGACTTCGCCGCTGGTCCGGATCATGAGGTCGGGATCGGGAATCTCCTGCGTGTAGAGATAACGGGAGAAGAGTGTTTCATCCAGATCTTTGATCGAGATTTTCTCTTCCTGAAACTCCTCCATCATCCGCCGGACCGCATCGACCATCTCCGCCCGGCCGCCATAGCTCAATGCCAGGATCAGCGTCATTCTTTTATTTTTTTCTGTTTTCTCTTCAACCGATCGGATCATCCGGAGCACGGAAGAGGGAAGACGTTCGATCTGTCCGATGGTTCGAAAGCGGATCTCGTTCTCCATCATCGTCTTCAACTCTTGCTTTAAGTATCTCTCCAAAAGCATCATCAGTTGAGATATTTCCGGAGCTGGCCGATTCCAGTTTTCATTCGAGAAAGCAAAGAGGGTCAGGGCTTCTATTCCCAATTTCCGGGAGAATGTCACGATCTCGCGCACCGATTGGATTCCCCTTCGATGGCCGGCGATACGGGGAAGGTTTTTCTGGGCGGCCCACCGGCCGTTTCCATCCATAATGATCGCGACATGTTTTGGAAGATTATGAGGATCAATCATGGCGAAGAGCGCGTCTTCGCTCAATTTCTCCGACTCCTTCATCCGATCAGCCATCAATCAAACTTTCCTACAGACAAGGTGAGAAATTAATTCGGCTGCGCTTGTTGCCGTTGGAAGAGCTGGTATTGCAGATGTTCCAAGATCAAATCGCTCTCTTCCGATTGGACCACCTGGACCGTCATCTCCGAGAGAGATTTCCCCGTTTGCGTATTCTGAATCTCAAGCTTCATCAGAAAACGACCCTCTTCTTTGGAAGTGGTCAGTCGAATCAGGTAGAGCTTATTTCGCTTGAATGCATCACTCGCGTTCGTTTGCAGAGGGAGAAGATCGACTCGGAATCGTCCCGTCTCCGAGAGCGCGGAGACCAATTCGGTCGCCAAAAAATCGGGTCCGTCCGAAGAAAGGGAGGTTACACCGACCGGGATTCGGGCGGCGGAGAGGCGGACCAGGTCTCCCGCACGAATCGGCTCGGTGATTGAGATCTTTCGGGCGCTCAGATGATCTCCCTCCACCTGATCGACCTCAATCATCCCGACCTCCTCTTCGAATCGGCCCAACTCAACCCCCGTCACCGGATGATAAAAAGACTCCTTTTCCCTGTAGACGGTCAGGAGGACTCCCTTGGTGACCCCTTTTTCTTTCCCCAGGTTAACGATCACAATTTCATTATCAACCGAGGTCACCGATCCATTCACCTTTGGGAAATAGGTCAAGACGGTCTTCGCGATGTCGTCGATATTTCCCTGGACAACGCCGGGATCTATTGCGGCAGATCCATCACGGGAGGAAAAGAGGAAAAAAAACGAAATAAATAGGACAGGAAGAGAAAGGAATTTTATTCGTCTCAATTTTGTTACTCCGGTCTCCTTCTTTATCGGAGGATACAAGTTTTTGAGAATATGCTTCTGAACGGAAAAAGTCAAATGTTTTATGAGGATCGTGAGGATTTCACAACTTCCAATCGGGCCGTCAGGAGACCGCGTCAGTCGATTCGAAACACCTTTCGTCTATCTTGTATTTCTTTCCTCTCTCTGGAGCTGGAGCTGCCTTTTCACGACGTAGTGGATAATATGTTCCCGGTCGGTCTCTTTGATTCTCCGGAACTCAATGGCAACCTCATATTCACCGGAAAGCTCTTCCTTATCGGAGCGAACGCACCGGACCACCTCCCCCATCAAGCTCATTTCACGGAATGGAAGAATCGGCAGAATAAATTCAAATTCGAGGATGGCTCTCGCTTTAACCTCCTTCGCAGTGGAAAATCTCATTCCGGTCGCGCTCAGATCGATGATCACCGCCTGATAGGGGAAAATCTCCGCATCTTTTTCTTTCGTCAGAGCTTTAAAAAGGTAGTTCATTTTCCAATCGAGCCAGAGAATCAGCTCGATGATCTGCGGGTTCAATCCCTCCTCGGTTCCTCTCGTCTGCGTCAGTTCAAAAGGAGGAAGGGAAGGAACATGATGGATCTTTTTTTTAGGGTTTCCTTTAGGGGCGGCCGGATCAACGATCCGATAGATGACGGGGCACTCCGCAGGGACACGGATATATCCTCTCCGGTTCGCTCCGCTTTGGGAAGCTTCATTGCTTTCTTTATCGTCGAATTCCATCAATTTGAGATCCCCCCCGCGCTCCGACCGCAGACAACGGCGGACTCTCGATTCGATTCCGCCCCTTCTTTTTGGCGGCATACAACGCCTGATCGGCCAATCGGAAAAGATCTTCCGGTGTTTTGATCAACGAGGCGGGACACTGGGCGATTCCCATGCTGATTGTAATGCGGACAGTTTGATCGCCGCACTGAAAGAGCGCGGTCCGGATGCGCTTCCGAATCCGTTGCGCCGCAATCATCGCTTCCTGAAGATTTGTCTTCGGCAAAACCACGACCAATTCATCTCCGCCGTAACGGGCGACGGTATCGACATCACGAACACTCTTGATGATGAGCTGAGAGATCTCCCGGAGCACCTGGTCGCCGACCAGATGTCCGAAGCCATCGTTGATCTCCTTGAAATTATCGACATCAATGAGGATGAGCGCCAGAGATGTCTCATAACGCGCCGTCCTTTTAAACTCTCGATTGACGACATTCAAAAAAGCGCGCCGATTCAAGAGAGAGGTTAATTCATCTTTAGACGCCAACTCCTGCACTTCCTGATGAATCTCGGCATTTCGAATGGCCAATGAAATAGAGGTCGAGATCATGGCAAGAATTCTCGATTGATAATCGTTAAATACCTCCTTTGAAAATCGAATCAACCTCAAAATCCCGATCTTTTCCGTCGCGACCCGGAGGGGAACCAATATCTCAGCCCCCCCCTTGCGAACAATCGGTCCCGATGGAAGATCCCCCTTCTCAAGAAGCTGTTGCGCGCTTCGGATGGTATCGGAGGAGACCCGCTCGAGAAAAGCAGCCGACTTTTGTTGATCGGTGTAGATCTGCACTTTCTGCCCGTTTTTGAGAAAGAGACAAGCGATGTCATACGGAATGACTTTTCGCAAATTGACGGTCAGTGATTGTGCGACTTCCTCAATTTCGAGCGATTCGCTTAAGGTTTGATTCAAGGTATAAAGCCGTCCGAGATCGTCGCTCCACTTCTGGAGATGATTTCGATCCTCCTCCAACTGTTTGTATGCAGAATCGAGCCGGTCGGAGAGTTGAAGGATGCGGGTCAGTTTTTGTCGATTCTTTAAACCTTGCCGAATCATCTTCTCCAGTCGATCGAGAGGGCGGGGTGCTTTCAACATGTCGAAAATCCCGGCTCGAAGAAGCGCGGCGGCCTTATTGGCATCCGAAACGACTTCGGAAAGGAGAACACAGGCGGTGGATTGCATCGAGCGGAGCTTTTTCAGGAAATCGAAAATAGACGCGGGAGAAAGACCCCCGTCTAAAACAATGACATCAACTTTTCCGATATCGATTGCCTTAAAGATAGATCCGATCTTCGAAGCCGAAAGAGAAGAGACGTCAAAACCGCGGCCTTTTAAGAATGAAATCTCTCCGTCTATTTCATCGAGGTTCTGGTGGATCAGGAGGATATGAGCCGATTCTTTCATTATGAGCCTGCTCCGGGATAACAAATCCTCTCAAGCATATATGCAATGACTATACCAAACCAGGCAAGAATAATTTCTTCTTCTCTCCGAGCATTTTTATCGCAGGAAAATATTTATCAGAAGGGATTCTTACTTTACCTGATTGATGGGACCGGTCCGAGTATAAATTTGCAGGAGCTGACGTTGGAGGGCTTGGAGCAATTCCAAGTTTCTATTTTCCCCTCCTAAATTTTCATCAGGAGGATTTTCTTTCATTTTCTGATGGACCCTCTTCAACTCATCGAAAAGCTTTTTGTTTTCCTTGATTAATTTGATCCGTTCAACCGCATTTTTGACGGCGATATAAAGCTCCTCGATTCGGAAGGGCTTTGTTAAATAATCGTAGGCCCCCTCCCGGACCGCCTCGATGGCCGAGTCAAGGGAGGCATACCCCGTCATAAAAACGACGATCGTTTCGGGAGATCTCTCTCGAATCTGCCGGAGCAATTCGATGCCACCCATCCCAGGCATCTTAAGGTCCGTTAGAACGAGGTCGAAATGCGCCGCGTCAAACATTTGACAGGCCTGACGGCCATTTTTGGCGACTTTGACCTGAAAGCCGCGACTCGCCAAGGCAATCCTGAGGACCTCTTGCGGTCCATCTTCATCATCCACGACGAGGATTTGAATCGACTCTTCTTCCGGCACTTTTTCCCCTGTATTGCTTATATTCTCCACCTACTAAGGAGGTGCAAGATCTTCGCCTGGTTATCTTTCCTCGGATTGGGGAATTTCCTCTAATCTCTTTTTCGCTTCGGGAGAAATGGTCACACGGTCGCGAGAAGTCAAACTTTCCTGATCTTTTGAAATTGATTCAACCTCTTTCGAATTAAAAAAGTAAAAGTACGTCCTCAGAACATTATGGATTTGATGAACGGTCATTTCGATGAAGACCCCGGCGTAAGGGCACGCTATCTTTCAACAGAATGATTAAACCGCGACGCTTGCTCTAACTTTTTCGTCGACGAACAACACGGATGTAGGCGAGAGGAATCGGCGGGAGTTATCCTCCGGAATGTGGGTGATAGGCTTGAAACATTTTCTTTCCATCATTGTAATTCTTTTGCAGCGCTCCCATCTTCTCCTCGATCAACGATTGCATCTCTCCATTCATTTCGAGGCATTGACGAATCAGATCGGACCAGCGCGCCCGCTCGGAAAGGTCGGTCATAAAGGTATCGTCGAGCGCCATCAACTCTTTCAGGCGCTTTTCGCGGCGCTCCCCGATTTCAGCAATGCGGTCCCACTCATCGTTTTTAACGCTTTCCAACATCTGCTGCGTTAATACTCTGAACATCTCATACTCTTTGATGAGTTCCTCCGCACCCATGGCGCTAGACCTTTCCATAACTGCCTGTAACGGTCTGCGGCGGGTGAGGTTCAGGAGCGCTCTCCGCGGCCACCGTTTGCTGAAGGTTGATCGCAGCCCATCCGCTTCTTAACTCGGTCAGTAGCTGTCCCACGTGGCTTAAATCCTCCGGATTGTTGTCGATACTGGCATTGAGCAACTCAACGGTCATGTGCGCATATAAAAGCCCCAGGCTCGCCGCGATTTCCCCGCCCGCTTCATAGTTCAAGCTGCTGGCCAGTTCCCCGATAATGGCAATCGCCTTGGAAACCGCCCGGCCTTTTTCCGAAAAATTCTGATTGAGCATAAATTCATTGGCGGAATGAACCGCTTCGATCGCCCCGTCAAATAACATCAGTATCAGCTTGTGTGGGTCGGCGGTAGGCGCCGCGGTTTGAAGGCTGGCCTGAACATAGGCATTCATCGGGTAATTGGGACTGAGGTTCATTGTGTCGGCTCCGTCGTGTTGTTGTGGGTGGCTCTGCATTAAAGGGGTTCGGTGAAAATTATCCGCCGGATGAGTCGCTTCCGTTTGTGATCGCCGCGAGCCGCTGCGATAAAAAGTTGCCGCTCGCCTGAAGTTGAGAAATGGTCTGCTCCAAGGCGGAAAACTGCCTTCTGTAGGTCGCCTCGATCGTTTGAAGCCGGAAGGTCAGGTTGTCGATGTTTCTCTGGACTCCCTTGCTCGAAAGGCTCAACCCGTCATTGCGCGCGGGAATCTGGACATTGATAAAATCGGTCACCGTCTCTTCAAGCGCCTCCGCCATGCCGTCAAAAGTATCGATCACCCCCTGTCGGTCGGCTTCGATTGCGGCATCCAAAATTTCTGCGTCCAAAGAAAGCGCCCCTTGCGAATCATGGCTCAAGCCAAGGCTCGCCGGGCTCTTTCCGGCATAGAGGGAGGTGATCGCTGAATTCAATCGATTGATAATTCCATTCGCGGTGCTGTCTCCCGCCAGAAGAACCGATTTCCCCGGCGTGGACTTAGAGAGACTTCTGGCAAGCCCCATGACCGCGTTATAAGCCCCGACGAATGTGTTGACATTATCCTTTATCTTTTGCGTATCCTTCGAAACGGTGAGGGTCAATGTGTTCCCGTCCGAGTCGTTCAATAAATTCAGGGTGACCCCGGTGAAAATGTCGGTGATGGTGTTGGCGCTCCGGGTAATGGTCAACCCATCTACCAGCAAAGAGGCGTCGACCGCCGCTTGGGATTGCGTCATGTTGGTGATACCGCCGGTCACCGCCCCGGCCGCATCATACGTTGCGTTCAGGGCAAGTTTGGAAAGTCCCGTCGTATCCGACTCGGCCCCTGCCTCCGAATAAACCCCGTCATTGTCTTCATCCGCTTGAATGACAATCCGGTTGGACGCCCCGGTTGTGTTCGAGGAGAGGATAAGTCTGTATCCTGTTCCATCGTTCACGACGGAGGCCGTCACCCCCGCCTCTGCGTCGTTAATCGCGTCCCGTACGCCGTTCAGCGTATTATTCGTCGCATCGACCGTCACCTCGACGGCGGTAGTAGAACCGACCTGTATTCTTAGCTTCTGCGTCGCAACCGAGGAAAGATCGGCGACTTCAGATCCGTCCGAAAGAAACGTCTCTGAATAAACGCTTTGTTTCGTGGCGAGATTGCTTACCCTGATATTATACGTCCCCTCCGAAGCGGAGGTGTCGGCAGTGGCGGTGAAAACGGCGGAATCCGAGGAAGAGGCGGTCATCCCCTCGATCGATGCCGATTTGAGGGAAGAAAGGGAGGTCTTCAATTTGGAAAGGGTGCTCGAAAGATTTCCATAGGCGGTGATCTTCGATTCAAAATCGGCCTTTCTGTTGGTCAGCGACTGAAGCGGCTGTCTTTCGACAATCATCAACTGACTGATAATGGTCGTAGTATCGATGCCGGTAATGTTGGTCAACAGTCCGGAAATCGGGTTTGTCGCCATTTATGCCTCGAGATGGAATAGGGTTTTTCTGCTTTCCGAAAGTGTCTCCGCCATTTTCAGATATTCCACCGGCGGGATTTGTTTGACCACATTTCCTTCATCGTCCATTATTCTGATCACCACGTTTTTGTTCTCATCCACCGCAAAAAATGCCTTAAAAGAGACGGTTTCAAAATTTGCGGCCGCAGGAGCGCTCTGCGTTTCTTGACGCTCTGCGCCGACCTGCGCTGCTTGTTCTGTCTGGGCGGCCTTCTCCCTCTTTTCGGTTCGGCCGTTCTCGGAAACAATGGAGGGAAGACTCGCGTCTATGTTTTTTATCTCCATGTTCTCTCAAAAGGGGGTGGGGAAACCCCACCCCCTTCCTCCTTGATTGGGTGATCATCCTTGCAATAACGCCAACACCTGCTGAGGCAGGGTGTTCGCTTGCGCGAGGATCGAGATACCCGCTTGCTGGGTGATCAACGCTTTTGTTAAATTCGCGGTTTCCATCGCAAAATCGGTGTCCATGATTCGCGATCTCGCCGCGGTGGTATTTTCGTTCGTGTTTCGGATATTGGCGATGGTCGATTGAAGCCGGTTCATGACCGCGCCGAGTTTGGCTCTTTCGGCGTTGAGGCTGTCCAACCCCTGCTTCGCCGCCAAGATCGCCAGGTTGGCGCTCCCGACGGTGTTGACCGTCACCGAGTTGACCGACGCGCTGCCGCTGATCGAAATCGACGCGGCCGCAGAGCCGAAACCAAGCCCGAGGGTATCCGAAGCGGCGTTGGTCGACGCGCTGGTCGTCCCCAAGGGGGTGCTGACGATGATCTGTCCATTTTGCCCCGCGGAGACACTCCCTCCGGTCGCCCCGAAGTAAGCAACCGCCGCGCTTCCCGCTCCGGCGTTCACCGTCGCAATGGCCACGGTAATCGCCGCGCCGGTCGTATTGACCAGCGCGATGCTGGCGGTATTCGCCGAACCGACATCGAAGCTCCCGAGCACAATGGCATAAACCCCCGTGGAAGAGGTTTTGGCGTTGATTGCCGAAGCGAGGGCGGCCGCCACCACGGAGCCGCTCGAAAGCGCCCCCAATGAGGTGGAGCCGATCGAGATACCATTGATCGTGATATAACCGCTGTTGACATCGCCTGCGCTCGCGTTACCGGTCGCTGCGGTTCCGACAAAGGCGTTCCCGAAGGAGAATGCGGTCACATTGGTCGACCCGGTATATTGGTTAACCCGGTTGATGATGGCGAGACTGTTGTTCTTCGCATCGCTTTGGGTGATGGCGTTTCCTAAATCGACCCCGGCCAATGTGGCGGACCCTGAGATACCGTTCGCCCGGAGCGTAGATCCTGCGACCGCACTCGCGATCGCCGTTCGGTTGGCGGCGATGTCGGTAAAATCGGTCCTCGAAGACTGGACCCCCAAGGTATCCGGCGACACGTTGGTGGTCGAAATCGAGATCGTTTCATTGACCTCGATCCCCACCTGGAAGGCGCCGCTGAACGCCTGGTTCAGGAAGGTTTCTCCATTGAACCGGGTCTGGCTGACCACCCTGTTCAATTCGGAAACCAGCTGAGTGACCTCCTGGTTCATTGAACTCCGGTCGACCGACGTATTGTAGCTCGCCGCCTGGTTGGCCAGTTCATAAATCCTCTGAAGGTTGTTGAGCATCTCCCCCATGGAGCCTTCCGCCGTCTGAGCGAAAGAAACACCGTCATTGGCGTTTCTCGCGGCAACGGTGAGACCGTTGATCGACCGTGTCATCCGGGTGGCGATGGCCAAACCGGCTGCGTCATCCCTCGAAGAGTTGATTCGAAGACCCGAAGAAAGGCGCTGCATCGACGACATCAACGGGCTTTCCGTTTTTGCCAGATTCCCCTGCGCGATGACTGAAAACATGTTGGTATTAACTGTTAAAGCCATGAAAAGTCCTCCTTGAATTGTGTCGGGCCGGAACGCGCGATAAAACGCCCCAGACACCGCCGGGCCTCCTTGCCCGAATGATTAAGACCCTGTTTCTCTTCTTCCGAACGGGAGCTTCTTAGGAATAGTGTTCCCGCTCCCTTTACTTATCGGTTCGGAAAAGGAAAACTTTAGGGTCGGCCGGAGGCGGCCGGTATCAATAAAGGCTCCCTGTGGCTATATTGCGTGTCATTCAGAATGACTTGTTTTCCCAAACGAATTTTGGCGTTGATGACCAGCGGCGCCATAAAATTGGCGGTCATTTTAAGGGGGTCTTCTTGAGGAACATTCACAATGACCAGCAAGGCGAGCGACTCTCCCCCGTCAATTTCAAGATGCTTGAAATCTTCCAAGGAAATCGGCGGTTGGTAGCGCGGATTGAAGAGCATCGGATCGGTCACGATAAAAGCAAGCTCCGGATCCTCCACCGCTTGAAGCCAACAAAAGGGGTGCCCCTTGTCGTTTTCTACGAGGAAATATCGTTTCACATTCGAAAATCCCGGAATGCCGTCCGGAAAGGTGATAAACCGATCCGATTCCACCTTCAGAGGTCCCAGTTTCGCGCTGTTGACTTCGATGATCATCGACGCCGATCTCCTATTCGGTTTGGTTATCTGTCAAAGGCTTATCTCTTTTGTGCATCACACCTTTAATAAATCTTTTGCGAAGTGCATGAAGTTCTCATCTTTCGGAAGCTGTCCGACCCATTTGGCGAAAAAACGGACCCTCCGCTTCCATGCTTCGTCAACATCTGAAACCTCGTCGCCGGAAATCGAATTGAATGTCTCTTTAAATAAAATACCGAGACATTCCGGTAGATATCGCGGCGGGAAATTTTTCTCTTTTGCGGAAAGACAAAAATCGACCTCGGCGAGATGATTCGCGATCCCTTCATCGAATCCCCCGATCGATTCAAAGAGCGCCCGCGCCACGCCGATCATCCCCCCTCCGACGAACTCCGGATTCTGAGATTCCTCATTCGCCGAAATCTCCGTCGTGACCCGATAAGGGGCCGAGTTGAAATCAAACGCCATTCCGAGACAAGAAGGGGTCATGTCGACATTCCGGATCGGCAGCCCCGCAACGCCATCAAGGATGGCATCGGGCAACCCGGCGCCTTTGATGTAAAGAACCCCCGGCTTCATAAAAATGAAGCGGTCGCCCGTGGCGCACTCCGCCCCCCGGTTGTAAAGAAACGGAAGACGGTCATCGTTGGCCTCTACGATCCTCAGATCGCCGGAAAGCGCCGGGAGGAATGGTTTCATCTTCTCGTCGTTCACAACGATCACCACTTCCCAATCGGGCCATTGAACTTTTTGGGCGAGGGATGTCATCGTCGCGAGGAGCGCTTCGGCGTCGGAACCGGAGGGGACGATCACGCTGACGCGGCCCGCAACCGCTTCTTGCAGTTTAGGGCGTTTCGATTTTGCGTGCCCGCTCCGCGTCTCAAAAATGGTCCCCATCACCTCGACCGCCCGCTCGACCGACTTGCCGTCAAGTTTATAAAAATATTCCTTCAGATATTGATCCACCTTTGCCGTCACCTCCGGAGGGACGCCGTTTTGAACCGTATTCAGCAGATTCGACCAATTCCCCGGGGGAAAGGCGGTTTGAGCGATCCCCATCTTCACGTAATAGTCATCCAGGGTATCCGCCGTCGGAAGGGTGAAAAGGGGTTTCCCGAAGGCGAGGGCCTCGATCGCCAGGGTGGTTTTTCCCAACGACACGCAGTAATCCGAGATGGCGATTAATTTATAAGGATCATACATGTAATAAAGAATGGCCGACGGATAAATCTCCTTGAACATCGCTTCGATTTTTTCATACGCCCCCTGCATCACGCTCGGATGCCACTTAAAGAGAAGAACCGCCTCCGAGTCGAGTTGGTCGAGACCCTTCAGAAAAGTCTGCCAATTCTCTCGATCGACGATTCCCCCATATTTGATATCGACCAGAAAAAGAATCACCTTCTTATCGCCCGGGATGGAAAGCTCCTTCTTGATCTGATCGACCGTTTCCGGAGAGCCGTACGTCTTGACGGCACTGTCGATATGGGTGTTCCCGATCAAAAACATTTTATCGTCCGAGCAGAGATATTCTTTTAACACCTCCTTCGTCTTGTTCCCCCACAATAGATCGACATTCGAGTATTCGGTATGAACGACGAACCCGATATAGTCGTTGTAGTAATCCCCCTCCTGAAACGTTACGAACGGAACCTTCTTTTTCCGCGCGAGATGCCCGATGATTTGGCCCCATCGATTACACTCATGGTGGGCGATGAACATGTCGGGCTTTTCCACCTCGATGTACTTCTCCATGCAGAAGTACTCTTCAACGAGGGAATCGAAAAACCAGCCCTGCTTGAACAAAGACCATCGGCTGAATCCATCCCATTTGTAACTGGTCTCCGTCCAACAACCGGACAACTCGATGTGGGCCTCTCGGATCTTCTTCCGCACGTCCGCCGTCATATAGTCGGTAAAATACTTAAAAGAGAGATTCCGTTTGATCAAGTCCCTTTCGAAAGGATAGTCGGACAAGGGAACGATGAAAGCGATCTCCCCCCCCTGCTTTTTAATCTCCTCCCGAAGGGGAATGAAAAATCGGGTATGATGGGGGAGCGCCAGAAAACAGGCGATCTTTTTATTTTTCAACTTCATGGAATGTCCTCACGCAGCGGTTTAAGATATCGACGACCCCCACCTTTTTTCTCTTCTCCTCATAAACTTTTTTCAGCGACGCCGTGAGATCTTCCAGCCGGTTTTTGAAGCTCACCCCGTTCACATCCGGGAGCGGATCATAACAGCGGTTATACACCCAGGCGTTAATGCCGTACCGCGCCGCAAATTCCAACGGCACGACATAGGTCGGCGCAATCACCACATCGGAGGTCATCGCGATCGGGACCAGGCTCGGCTGCTCCACCAAATAGAAGCGGCAGCCGATCTTCCGGATCGGATCGAAGAAGAGATCCTTGATGATCTCGTTTTCCTGCAATTCTCGAATCACGAAATCCCGTTTTAATAAAAACAACACCACCGGGATCTTCGATTCCTCGAGCGCCTTGAAGATTTCGATAATCTGCGGCCTGAGTTTCCCATGATTGCAAACGACGACCCCCAACTCATCCCGGCTTATTTCGATTTGAGAATTGTAGATATGGTTTTTGTACGTGTCCTCGATCGTGGAAAGGGAATAGATGTCTTTCTCCTCCGTCAGCAGGTGGATCTTTTCAGGAGCGATCCCCATCGTGATGTGGAAATCCCTTTCAAACTCCTTCCGGACGATAATCGCGTCCATCAACTGCGGCATCAGCTTCACCCCGTTGAAAACAGGATAAAGCTGATAACCGACCACTTTGATCCCGGCTTCCTTCGCCATAAAGAGGAGGGTGGTGTAAAAAATATCGGTCTCCTCCCACGGCGCGTCGTCATGAGACATCAACGGGAACATCACCACATCGGCGTCGACCGTCTGTATCTCGGGAAAAGCGCAGGTGGAGATATGCCCCCAGAAGTCGTCGAACGCGGCGGTCTTCCATATTTCCAGATCGGTCTTCGGCAGGCAAAGATCGTGCGTATATTGAACGAATATCTTCGCAAGGTTATCCCGATAGTCAAACGTGAGCGGCAGAAACTTCGGCTCGACAAACGTGACGATCATAGGATGGTCCGGGCCGAGTTTTTGATTCAGGTCGTCGCAAACCTCTTTGGAATTGGTGATCAGCTCCACCCGGAACGTCTTCGACAATAATTTCACCAGGTTCCCGATCCTTCCTTGGGTCGTTTCATAATCTCTTTGGCCGATCGGCAACAATAACTTTTTCATCAATGCTCCTGTTGATTCCGCCGGCAGTCGATTTTGTCGATGATCTCATACGCTTTTTTGAGCCATTCATTCCGGGCGGCGTGGGATAACTTCCGGACGAGCGCTTTAATCTCGACCTGCTGGAAGGCGAGCCGATACGACGTCGGGAGGAGATTTTCGTAGACCTCTTTTAAGACCCCCTCGTGGCTGTATCGATAATCATAAACCGTTACATCGCCGTTTCCCTTCGCCAACAGATAATGGATCAGCGTCTCCAGCATCTCGTCATATCTTTTTTGGTCCATCAGGAGAAGCGCTTTGATAAAAAGAAAGTCGAGATAATCTTTTTTGACTGAAAGCCCCTGATCGACATATCGGCAGGCCCCCTCGAAATCGGCCTGCTCCAGCGAGAGAACGGCGAGGGCCGATACGATCCCCAAATAGACCGGGTTGTCTTCCCGCATTTCGTCTAGGGAGACCTGCGCGAGCGCCCTCTTTAGCGTCTCCCTGGCCGGATCTTTTAAATTCAACTTGAGATAGGAGAGACCCGATTGATAATTGGCCGTATACGATTCAGTCGTCATCTGATTTCCCTTCGACGAGCGCCCAGGTCAGCGGCGTTCCTCTGTGAATGTGGACCTTCGATTTTTTCCCGAGAACCTTTCCAAGATATTTCGGAGCAAGGCCGAATCCCGGACGAATCGATCGGACGTTTTCTTCGGTAAACAACTCCCCGGCCTTGATCTCCTTCACGACAAAGAGGGAGCGCGCAAATTCCCTGCTCTTTTGAAGCTTCTCCGACAATTCATACCGTACCGAACCGAGCGCCGCATCGGCCTCCCGCACCCCCTGCGCCATCGCCTTGAATTCGGCCGGTTCGAGAGAAAACGCCGCATCCGGCCCTCCGAGCTTTCGATCCAAAATAAAATGCTTCTCGATGATCTTCGCCCCCAGCGCGACGGCGGCGGTCGGGACGGAGATTCCCTTCGTATGATCGGATAACCCGGCCACCACTTTAAATCGCTCCTGCAAATCGGGAATGGTTTTGAGATTCGATTCTCCGATCGGCGCGGGATAAGCGGAGACGCATTTTAACAATGCGATCCGATCGTTCCCCACGCTTCGGCAGGCATTCACCGCCTCCTCTATTTCGGAGAGGGTCGCGATGCCGGTGGAGAGAATCACCGGCTTTCCCTTTGCGGCAACATATGCAATCAATGGGATGTCAGTAATTTCAAACGATGCGATTTTATAGGCCGGAACCTTCATCTCCTCCAGAAAGTCGACCGCGGTTTTATCAAAGGGGGAGGAAAAGCAGATCAGCCCCAGTTCCCCGGCGAGGCGCATCAGCTCCGGCTGCCACTCCCAGGGGGTATACGCCTCCCGATAAAGCTGATAAAGGGTCTTGCCGTCCCATTGCGTTCCTTGCTTGATTCGAAAACAGTCGTTGTCCGAATCGAGGGTGAGGGTGTCCGGGGTATAGGTCTGGAGTTTGACGGCGTCGGCGCCGGCTTCCCGGATCGCCCTGATCGTCTCCACCGCCAGATCGAACTTCTGCAGATGATTCGCCGAAAGCTCCGCGATGATGAAAACGGGCGCCCCTTCTCCAACCTGCTTCGGCCCGATCGTCCAGGAGGTCATCGCTTCGACCCTTTCGAATGGATCATCGCCATCACGATCACATCTCTCCATCGGCCCTCTTTCAGGACAAATTCTTTCAATCGTCCTTCTTTCCGAAATCCGACCTTCCGATAAAACCGGACGGCCCGTTCGTTCCCATCGATCACTTCCAATCGGAGGGAATGAAGATTCGCGATCTCGAAACAGAGCTGCTTCAACAAATGAATCAGGATTTTCCCGGCATCCCCTCTTCGGCCGTCGGGATTCGTGTAGATTCCCAGGTAAGCATTCTTATTTTTAAAGTCGACCTTATTCAGGGAGATCACGCCGACTTCCCCCTCCAGATCCGCGACCATCCAAAAATAGTTTTTGCGATCCTTTGCCAGTCCTTCGATAAATCGAAGATGCTCTTTCTTGGAGATCACATGGTCGGAGTACATCCACTTCCGGACCCCTTCATGATTTCGCCATTGCCGAACCCGCTCACTCGCGGCGCCCAGTCGGACAAAATTGATTAATCTAAAACCGCCTAAATCGAAGTTTCGTCCCAAGTGAACCACTTTGGAGCGCTTATCCATTTGAGACATCGGCAAAGACCTTTAACCGCTTGTATCTTTGGACCGTGTTTCTCGGAATATCGAAGAAATTATAATAGCTGCCGTCGGACCGGATGGAATAAAAAGAATAGAACTGCGGGGAGTCGCCCAACCGAATAAACCCCGGCTCATCGTCTTCGGGCCGATGATTGAAGAAATCATGATATCTTTGAAGGAGCTCTTCCGTCTGGCTCGGATATCGAAAGAAGGTCGGATACTGATCATCAACCGTTTTGAACTCAAACACCCCCTCCTTCGAGTAGTACATCGGCAGGTCGACCGGATGGATATTCCAGATCTCCTCGGAATCGAGCATGGCGATTTTGAATTTGGAGGCCGCTTCGATCTCCCTTTTTATTTCTTCCGTTGCACTCCCTTTCTCCGAGTCCCAAACCAATCTGAAATGATCTCTGAGGACCCATTCGTGTTTTTTATACCGCTTCTTGCTCATCAGTCTCGCCCCCCGCGTGAAGGGGTTATAGCTGCAAAAGAGAGGGCCGATATTGGTATAGGCGAAGGCGACCTCTCCCGTCTTCCCCGATCCCGGAGCGTGACCGAGATGGGTCGTTTCCGACTTCCCCCAAAAAGAATCTCCATTGATGAGGAGATGCGGCAAGTCATATGTCTCGATATGTTCAGGACGATTGGACGCCATGGCGTCATCCGGGACCATCACGGTTCTCAACGAAGCGCCCTCCAACAGCCTCAGAACGATCTCCTGATCGGTCACGCGCTTAACCTTTCTCGACAAAAGAGACCAATCCCTTTTCTTCATACTTCTTTACGTATTGATAGAGCTTGGCGTAATCGATTTCGTGTTTGATCGCGATATCGAGCAGCGTCGTCTTTTCATCGAAATACCGGCAGAGACAGTCCATCAGATAATTCCATTTTTTCTGATCTTCGGCCACCGTCGGACGGATGCTCGGGTCGGCCGTCGAGATGTAGAGATCATATTTCGGGTTGCTGAGGGCGACCAGCCCCTTGAAGTGGCGCTTCAACGTCGTGTCGGTCTCGAGGATATCGAGCATCCCCAAGACGGTCTGGGCCGCTTCCTCCAGCTTGTCCTCGAAGATGATCCGCTCATCATCGAGGCTGGAGTGATACTCCGGATACATCGGATGGGCGCGGGAGAGCGAGATGAAGGGAATCTCGAAGCCGGGCGCCTCCCAAACGGTCTCGTCGTTTCCGACCACCTTCCTAAAATCGGCCTCATGGATATCGGAGAAATTGCGCGTGAGATAGACCTTCGCCGCTTTGTCGATGAGGCTCTCTCCGGTGAACGATTTCTGCAAGGCGAATCGGTTTTGATGTCCGAGCATTTCGAGGAACATCCCTCCTCGAAACGTCTTCACCACCTTCTCCGGCAGGTTCGCCAGATAAAAAACGGTCCCCAAATGCTCCGGCGCGATGATCGCCCGGTAGCTATATTTTCTCTTCTTCCTCTGGGCCAGACGCTTCATGATCTCCACCGTCACGACGATCCCGGAGACGTCGTCGTTCGCCTGCCCCGCGTGGCAATCATGGGCGTTGAAGAGGATGGTCTCTTTCGTCTCCCCTTCCAAAAAATAGTCCAACACCTTCATCGTCCCCGGTTCGGCGACGGTCTCCAAAATCACCTCGTACTCCCCCCGATCGAGCTCTTTGTAAAGCTGATGCGGAATCGACATCCCCCAGTCCCGCCGCCACGGCTTGTAGTAGTAATCGCAGTGATAAACCAGCGCCTCCGGAAAGACCGGGTGATAGAAGAGATGCTTTTTCAGCTCATCCAGAGAGACTTTCCCGGTGAAAGAGGTGGAGTAGCCGATCACCCCCAATGGATGCTTCATTCCGTCGTAGATCGTCTTTCCGTTTTTCTTGATCTCCGCCCGGACCGCTTTCCATTTTTGCGGAACGGTCCAGCCGTTGTGCTCCAGGCCCGAAGCGTATTCGTGGATTTGAAACGGCAGGACGCCGCAGAGGATTTCCGCCGCCTTGTCGGTGTCTTCCGACACCGGGGCCAACCGAAGAGGGTAGATCTTTTTCAGAAGATCAAACATCGCGCTCATTTTTCTTCCTCCGTTGCATGCAGTGTCCCACCCTGTTCTTCTACCAGGCCGGCCGCATTGTACTCGGCGCTGTAGAGCATCGCCTCCTCCAGGACCTTCATCGGCGTGAAAAACCGGTGTCCGACGTTGAGAGTAGGAATCAAATCGCGCCCCTTTTCATCCGACACCTTGCGGACCACCAGCGCCCCCTCGCGGGTCGCGATGAAAACGGAGCGATCGGCCATCCGGTAGATCAGCCCCGACATAAAAGGATGGAACGTCCCCTCGCCGGCATCGGCTTGGCATTGTTTCAGAAAAACCCGACGGCCGTTTAAAAAAGTCGACGCCCCCGGATAAGGATCGTCAAAGGCGGAAATCATCGTCTCGATCTCGTCGCAATTCCACGACCAGTTGATCCATCCATGCCGCAGGGTATGAAGCCTCGGGAAATAGGAGCTGAAGTTTTCCTGGAGTTTTGCCAGCCCGAATTCTTTCCCGGCCTGGACTTCATCGAGAAACTCGCAGAAGAGCTTGAACCCTTCCTCGTGCGCGGCGTCGTAATAATCGTTCGGGATCTTGGCCGACGGCGGGAGGAGATACTCCCTCGATTTTAAGATCTCGCCGGAGTCGTAGACGCCGGGGATCATCGCTTCATTGATCACCTGAATATTCCAACAGCCGATCCGGTTCTTTCGAAGGATCTGCCAGGTAAAGTGCGCCCCCCCCCGATATTGCGGAAGCCGGATCGTCATAAAATCGAAGAGCTTCCCGTGAAAGAGGGCGATCGTCTCCTTCGAAAAAGTGTATGTCTCGCCGAGCCCGATCCCGATCGTCCCGATTGAAACCGCAGACCGAAGCTCCGGGGCGCGGTTGATATCGTCGGCATGGAAGAAAGGGATCTTTTCTTTCTCCAACACCTCGCGCAACGTGGGACCGGCCCCTCCTTCCAGCGCCTCTTCAAGGTGGCGTTTCACGGCGAAGAGGGTCGTTTTGATTTTTCGCTTGATCGCCTCTTTTGCGAACGCGACCATCAACGGCCCCCCTCCGAAGAGGACCAGCCGGTCGATCGGGCCGATTTTAATTGTCGATTTCATCATGAAAGCCGTCTCTTTCTCGCCGGCGGATCTAAAGTCCCAATACGAAATCTCGGACGCGCCCGCTTCCTCCCCCATCGACGAGTCTTTTCCCGATATGACCTCTTCGCGCTCTTTCCCCTTGATCTCTCAACTGAATGAGAGAGGTGAGGACTCTTTCAAGGGCGGTGTGATTTTCCCACCAGCCGGCGTAATCGATAAAGCCGGCGCGCTCCCATCCCATCACGTTGTTCACCTGATTCTCCGCGACGGCCATCGCGACCGCCGGCAAACCGATCCTCGCCAACTCATAGAGTGTTTGCCCGCCGGCGGAGACGGCCACGTCGGAATCGAGCATGGCTCTCTTCATCCCATCGGCGCCGGGAAAATAAATCAGCTCGGTACGGCTGTCCTTCAACCGCTCAATTTTTTCAACGTCCCGGAAACCTTTTCCGATGATGACCCTCTTGCTGCACTCCGGGAAAGCGTCGACGAGCAAACTCAATACCTTCGGCGTCATCCCGCGCGCATCATCTCCGCCGAACGTGATCAGAATACGACCGATCGTCTCTGGGGTATCTCTCTGGGGCGCCTCCCAGAATTCCCTGCGAAGGAGAATATATTTGCTCCCCAACAGATAGCTCCTTCCGCCCCCTTGCGGATAATCCATCTCCTCCGCGTAAAGGGTTCCGTTCACCACCACCCCCTCAGGATAGTCGAGCCGCTGAGTATCGTCGATGAAAACGGGGCATTTCGCCTGCTTCGAGACAGCCTCGTAGACCCCCTTCTCGGCGAGATAAGAATCGACCACCATAATTTCGGCGCCCGTCATCAATGAAGAGAGCTTCGACCGATCGCTCCGCCAAGAAAGGATTCGGTATTGTTTCCCGTGAAGCAGCCCCACGACACTCTCATCCCCTTCCACGATCAGCTCGGCCGGAATCCCCCTCTCCTCGAACGCCTGATACAACGCGGTGCATCGGGTGACATGTCCGAAGCCGATCTCCCGGCGCCCTTCCGTTAAAATCAAAACTTTGATCATCCCGTCGCTCGCTTTCCTTGATTCCAGTCGGGCCGAATGAGGCCCAAGAGAATATCATCGACATAAGATCCGTTTGAATAAAACTGCTCCTTTCGAACCCCTTCCACCACGAAACCGGCCTTTTGAAAGGCCCGGGCGGAGCCTTCATTCGGGCCGTAACATCCGGCGGCCACCTTATGGAGATTCAAAACGTTGAAAGCATAATCGGAAACCAGCTGAATCGCTTCAGTAGCATACCCCTTCCCCCAGCAATCTTTCTCGCCGATCAAGAGGCCGATGTCGGCCAGACGGTGAATCCACTGGATCGGGCCCAACTTGATATTGCCGATGTGGCGATCCTCTTCTTTTAGGACAATCGCCAAAAAGAGATTGTCGCGATCCCCCAGTTTTCCGGCGACATAGTCACGGAGATTTTCGATCGCGTTCGGCGCAAACCGGCTCTCCAGGAATCGGGTGATCTCCGGATCGTTCATCCAACGATAATAACGTTCATTGACGTCCGAAGGCCGCACCTCGCGGAGGTAAATCCGTTTTCCTTCCAAAAAGTAGGTCAATGCTTCACCTTTTTTCCGGCCCCCGGCCTCTGGCACCCGTCCCCCTCCCTTCTATCGATGCATTCGAATCGGAATTCCGGCATTCCGGATTTGGGACCGGGTCTGCATCGGGTTTTCATCTTTAAAACAAAAGTACGTGCCGGCGGCGACGGCATCGGCCCGTCCGGTTTGGAGCCCCTCCACGAAATGAGAGGCCGCGCCGCACCCGCCCGACGCGATCACCGGAATCGAGACCGCTTCCGCCACCCGCCGGGTCAGCTCCAGATCGAGTCCGCAGCGCATCCCGTCGCGGTCGATCGACGTCAGCAGAATCTCGCCCGCGCCTCGTTTTTCCCCCTCGATCGCCCACGCGACCGGGTCGAGCTCTGTTTTGATTCTTCCTCCGTTGATCCACACCCGGAAGCCCCCCTCTTTTTCGCTTCGACAGTCGATGCTCAACACCACACACTGCGCGCCGAAGACCTCCGCCGCATCGTTGATAAGGTCCGGGGTTTCAACAGCCGCGGTGTTGATGCTGACCTTATCGGCCCCGCTCGAGAGGAGATCTCGAAAATCATCAATCGACCTCACCCCACCTCCGACTGTAAACGGCATGAAGATCTCCTCGGCCGCTCTGCGGATCACCTCCAAGATCGGCTTGCGATGATCCGACGAAGCATCCAGATCGAGAAAAATCAGCTCATCCGCCGCCTGCGCTTCGTAGATCTTCGCCTGAGAAACCGGATCGCCGATCTCCAGGACTTCCTTAAATTGAATGGTGGTGACCAGGACTTTTCGATCCGATCCGCCATGAGCGCTCGTCTTCATCTGAAGCTTCGGGATCAATCGGCGCTTCAGCATCGTCCCCTCACGGCTTCCAACTGAGAAAATGCTCCAGGACCTTCAGGCCGTAATCCTGGCTCTTCTCCGGATGAAACTGTGTCGCGAAGATGTTCCCCTTCCGGACCGCGGCGGTCACCGGCCCGCCATAATCACAGGTGGCCTCGATGATCGCCTGATCGTCGCATTTTACGAAATAAGAGTGGACGAAGTAGAAATCGGGCGACGGAGGAAGCGTTTTGAAAAACGGACTCCCCGTCCGGTAACGGATCTCATTCCAGCCGATCTGCGGGACGCGAAGGGCCGGCGGATCGGGATGAAGTCGAACCACATCGGCCTCCAGCCAACCGAGCCCGGGATGCTCCCCTCCCTCGAAGCTTCGCCGGGCCATCGCCTGCATTCCGAGACAGATCCCCAGGATCGGCTTGCCCAAACGAAGCACCGCTTCTTCCAAAGCTTCGATCAGGCCCCGCTTCTTGAGATTCATCATGCAATCCCGGAACGCGCCGACGCCGGGGAGAACAATCCGTTCAACCTGTCTCAGATCTTCTCCATTCCGGCAAAGGGTCACTTCGGCCCCGACCATCTCCAATGCATGACGGACCGAGAGGAGATTTCCCATTCCGTAATCGACGAGGCCGATCATGGAGCCCCTTTGTCGTTCGTCACACCTGCTTGTGCATTTCTCTGCCGCCACCGATTGAGCTGAACCTCCGCCTCTTTCCGAGGCATGGCGCCTTGTCTCGACCAGAGATCAAAATCGTGGAGCTTCTCTCCCGGAAGAACCTTCAACGGATCATGCTCGTAAGGTGAAACGACGTGGCTAAGGGCGATCTGAACAAATTCTTCTTCACTCAAGCCGACATACTCCAGAAACAGATCGAGACTGGGCGGGCGCTTCCCTTCGTATTTTTGGATCAACGCGACCGCCTCTTCACGGGTCATCCGGTGGTTTCGAATATCGAGAGAGGCGAGATGGGAGGGACGGGTGTATCCTCGTTTGATGAATTTGATGTAATCCCGGACCCCCTGCATGTAACATTCGATCTTTTCGTATCCATAACCCGGGGGGACATTCTCCACCTGATCTTCGCTCCACCCCAACTCTTCCTGAATGATCCGCACCTGCCGCTTGACGTCCCAAGGGATGTAAGAGCCGAGGCAGACCGATCGATAATGGATCTTCCGCAACTCTTTGAGCGGGGGGTAAGTAAACGGTTTCAGATCCCGCTCGTCAACCACACTTTCCCCCGCCCCCTCCAGCCGAACGAGCATATCTTGTGCGGTGATTCCCAAATTCACGTAACGGTTAAAGCGCTTCTCGTCGACCTCTTCCGGCTGGTCGTAACTATAATAAGCCGTATATTCCGAGGAAGGCTCTCCCCACATCACCAGCGGAACATTGTAGCGGAGAGCGACCCACATCGGATAGGCGAAGATCCCGGCGTGGCAATGCCAGCAAAAGTCCCCCTTCTCCAGAAACGTCTGAAGCATCAACTTCTGCACCACTTTCCAGTTCGGGGTAAAGTGATGGAAATCGACCCCCAGTTTCCGGAGGGTCCGACGGGTGTTTTCGATCACGTTCGGACGGAGAAATCCGTGATCGAAACGGACCACCAACGGCCTGAGGCCGTATTCCTTGACGAGATAGTAGAGGGTCCAGGTGCTGTCTTTGCCGCCGCTGAAAGGGATGATGCAATCGTAATCGGATTTGTCCCGATGCGCCGCGATCAAAAGATCGAGTTCCTTTTTCTTCGCCGCCCAATCGATCTGGGTCTGCTTGTACTCCTGCTGGCGGCAGATGTTGCAGACCCCTTCCGTGTCGAAGGTGATTGTTTCGTGGGTCTCCGGAAGAACACACCGGGTGCAGCGTCGAAGTTCCGCCATCTTCGTCTCCCTAAACCTTCCGAAAGACCGGCTCCAGGAGCCGTCCTTCGATCATTTCATCAAGCAGGTTGTATTCCAGGGTGTATTTCAGGATCTCCATCACCTCGTCGTAGACCGACAAAACCCGGTCGATTTTTTCATGATCGTGAGGGAGAGAAACATTATGCCCTCCGGTGAAGAGAACCCCTCGCTTGACGCACTCTTGCTGGAAAAGGGTTTTCATCTTCAGGACCGCTTTCTCTTCCCCTTTGAAATTGAGGACCGTCCGGATCGGATAGCCTTCGATCGAAAGGGTCGCTTCGAGACCCTTCTCACGAATCTGCTGCTCGATTCCGCTTTTCAACCGCTCTCCTTGCTTCCAAAGGAAAGGGGTCACCTTATTTTCTAGGATGTATTGGATCGTCGCGATCGCCGCCGCAATCGAAAGGGTCTCTCCCCCGAAAGTAAATGAGAAGAAGATCTCATCGAAGAGCTTCATGATGTCCCGTTTTCCGACAATCGCGGAGACCGGCATTCCGTTGGCCATCGCCTTGCCGAAACAGGCGAGGTCGGGGGTCACATCGAAATAGGCCTGCGCGCCGCCGATATCAAACCGAAAGCCGGTGACCACCTCGTCGAACACCAGAATCGCTCCCTGCTCGTGCGCCATCTTCTTCACTTTGGCGAGGAAATTCTTTTGAGGCGCCTCCAGGCTGACCGGCTCCAGGATCACACAGGCGATCTGATTCGGATAGCGGTCGAAAACGGCCTGAAGACTCTCGATCCGGTTGTACTGGAACGTGACCGTTTTTTTCTTGACCTCTTCCGGAATGCCGAGGCTTCGCGTCGTGGTGGCGATATACCAATCCTGCCAGCCGTGATAACCGCAGCAGGCGACGATTTCCCTCCCGGTGGCGGCCCGCGCCAGACGGACGGCGGCGGAGGTGACATCGGAGCCGTTCTTCCCGAACCGGACCATCTCGGCGGAGGGGATGATCCGGGTGAGCAGCTCGGCCAGGTCGTATTCCAAGTGGTGAGAGAGCGTATACGCGGTTCCTTTTTTCAGCGTCGCCTCGATCTCTCGGTTGACCGGCTCAAACGCATACCCGAGAAGACAGGCCCCCAGCCCCATCGTGAAGTCGATGAATCGGTTTCCATCGAGATCGGTCAGAAGCGCCCCCTTTCCCTCCCGCACGAAAAGCGGCGCGGCGCCGACGCTGAACTGGAGGGACGACTTGCTGAAGGTCTGCGATCCCCCCGGGATGATCCGCATCACCTTGTCGAATTGGGAGAGACTCTTCTCGAATCGGAGCGGCTTCCCTTTCATCGCTTGAATGCCGGTCTTGTCCCCTTCCAAGGAGCGCCGATATCCCTCGTTCGGCACGATGTGTTTCGTCTTTTCGACCAATGAGGGATTCGCTTTGACGAGACCCGCCACGTCGGCGTAGGTGAAGTCGCGTCCTTCCAATTGTTTGAGGATCGCTTCGAGAACGTCGGCATCTTCCTTGTAATCGAGACTGAGATGAATGTGGGAGAGGTCCTCCTCATAAGGAAGGAAGACGGTGTTGAACCGCTTTGATCGTCGAAGATACGGCCCTACATGTTCCCGCTCGGACGGCAGCTTCGCCTCCGAGTCGGCCTTCAGGATCGCCTTCCCCGACATCACCTCCACGTCGAAGCCGTCGATGATCTTCGTTAGGATCAGGTAGTCGGGCTTAAGCGCATCGAATTGGGCCAGCGCATGCTGGACAAGCCGAGGGTCGGTGAGAAGACAATCGCCGGTGATCCGGACCACCGCGTCGAGCCGATAGGCCCGGACCGCCTTGGCAAACCGGCTGAGGACATCCTCCACGCTCCCCCGGACCACCTGCCAACCGCGCCTCTGGGCAATCTCCGCCAAAGGATCGTCCTCCTTTGCCTCGGAGGTGGCCAAGATCCGTTGATCAATCGCGATCTTCTCGCATCGCTCCAGGACCCATTCGATCGCCGGCCGTCCAAGTAAAGGATGGAGCATCTTCCGCGGATAACGACTGGAACCGTTTCTGGCCTGAACCACCACCGCACGCGGCATGTCAACACACCTCCAGAGAATAGAGCTTCGCCCCTTCGACGGAAATTTTCAACGTCACCTCTCCCCTTACGCCGGTTCGAAGGAGGTGATCCGAAGAATCGATCCCCTCCATCCGGAAAGATTCAACCGGTTGTCCCCCTTTGCACAGATTGATCCTCACCCTTCCCCCGGTGGCGTCTGCATTGATCCGGAGGGTTCCTTTTAGACAGGTCAACGGTTTTGTCGTCATCGTCCCCTTCGCGCCGGCGGCATACACAAACCCATCTTTCCTCAACGTGGCCAGGCCGACGCTGAACCGATGGCTCTGTTCGTCGAACAGAAGTTGGGCGTTGCCGACGCCGTGGCTGAAATTCGACCCGCCGTAGTAGAGATCGATTCCCTCTTTCCTGAAGAGGGGGAGATTCGCCGTGGTGATCATCCCCGAGTCCCATCCCGATTCGCTCAGCGGAATCAACGGCTCATCCGAGAAGCGGCTCCACTGTTTCCCGTCGGGACTGGTGGCGAGGAAGACTTCCATCTTCCCCTCGTGGGTTCCTTTTGCAAACTCATAATCCATGTAAAAGAGCCAGAGAAGTCCGAGGTAACCGGCGCCGTAATTGAAACCGCAAAGCCCGTAGAAGTCGGCCCACTTGAATCCGCGCGCGACGGCCAGCCGATCGTCCGCCGCGGAGGGGGTCCAGATCGTTTCGGGCGGCGACCACCGGATAAAGTCGTCGCTTTCAGAATAACCGACCGATCGCCGCGTCCTCCCCTCTTCATCGATGACGTAGGTTTTGGCAAAGGCGATAAACTTCTTTTTTAGATCGTCCTTAAAAACGGGGGAGACGTCGCTGACCCAATTTTTCTTTGTTTTCGGATTCGGAAATCGCATCAGCGGGAGGACGGGGTTTCCCTCATACTCCTTGAAGTGAATCCCGTCCTTTGAAAATGCGACGCGGTAGCCTTCATTGGTAAAGCCGAATAATTTATAGGGGCGCTTCGAATCTTCCGGATCGTAGATCACGCTCGGGATGTGGTAAGTCGAGACGATGTTCGTCTTCCAGTAACCGGGACTTCCATTTCTGAACGCAATCGCCTTTGTTTCTCTTTCTTTCTCCGATTCGATGGTGGGATAAAACCGCCTCTCATCGACCCGCCATTTGTTGATGAGGGGCTTCTCCCATTTTTTCCCGTCGCGGGATCGCGCATAGTTCACGAAGAAATCATCTCCGTCGAGATAGGATTGATACCACATATGGAGCTGTCCGTTTCTCTCCAAAACCGAACCGTAAAGATAGGCGTGAATTCCCTCCCAAGGATATTGTGGAAAGAGGACCGGCCCCTCTTTCGTGAGCGCCCCCTGCTTCAATTCAATCCCTTGCATGGAGGTCAGTGAAGTCGTATCGGGAAATTGGATTTTCATCTTTTCCACCGGTAAGGAAGAAGGATATCCTCGTCGTCGACTTCCAGGTCGGCCAGTTGATCCTCGAGCGCGCGATATCGGAGGAGGTTCTCATGGGTGAGGGCCTGAAGGTTTGTCTTCAGATGATCCGCGGAATCAACCCCCATCACCACCCCATCGATCCAAGGATCGGTCGCGACAAATGCCAGCGGGAGCCATTCCGGCCGTAGTCGAGCACTTTCAGCAAGTTCCCGAATCTTCCTCACCTTCTTCTTCACCTTGCTCAAGTCGACCCCCAGCGCCTCCTCCTGCATGAAAAAGAGCCCCTGTAGAAAAACAGACCGCGCCAGCAAAAACACCCCCTGAGACTTCAGCCGTTCGAGGAGATTTCCCTTCTGAAAACGTCGATCAAAGAGATTGATCGGGAACTCGATCGCAAGCGTTCCCGTTAAATCGCGGGCCGCTTCCAATGCTTCCTCCGGGTGATAAACGGAGAGACCGTAGCGTCCGATGACCTTTTCCTTGGAAAGTTTTTGAAGAACAGGAAGGATCACCTTCCCGAACCGCCGAACCGTTTCATACGAGTGGAGAAGGAGAACATCGATCGAAGGAACGTTCATCGCGCGAAGAGAATCGGTGATTTCTCTCTCCACCTCCATCGGATCGGCATACTCCTTCGGAGGGAGTTTGGTAATGACCCGGAGGGTCTTCCCCCGCGCTTTAAAATATTCCCCGATGATTTTTTCCGCGTCGCCGTATGCTTTGGCGGTGTCGATCCCCCAGACCCCGTGGGACTGCGCCGACGCGAGGATGCCGAAGACCTCCTCCCGGCTCAACTTTCGTTCATTCGCGATTCCATAGGACAAGCCGAAGTTCGCAGATCCGAGGATCCACTTCACATGGATCTCCTCCCCGACGAAGGAAGAAGAGGAAGGAATGTTATGCGCGGTCACGGAAGACCCGATCGACTGTTTCGATGACATAGGTCACCTCTTGTTGAGTCATCGCCGGAAAGATCGGAAGGCTGATCTCTCTTTGATAAAAGTTTTCCGCCGCCGGGCAGAGGCCCTTTCGGTAGCCCATCTTCCGATAAACCGGATGCCAGTAAACCGGAAGATAGTGAACTTGGATTCCCAACCCTTGTTCCCGAAGACGGCGGAAAATTTCTTTCTTCTGTGTCTTGAAAGAATCTTTCAATCGGATTGGATAAAGATGGTAAGAGGAGACCGAGCCTGCGGCTTCCACGGGGAGATCGAAATAGGGATTCCCGTTGAACGCCGTGTGGTAAAGGGCCGCGATCTCTCTTCTCCTTGCAACGAACCGGTCCACTTTTTTTAGTTGAGAACGTCCTAACGCCGCTTGAAGATCGGTCATCCGGTAGTTGTATCCGAGCTCTTGTATTTCGTGGTACCAGGCGCCGTGGGAGGGCTCCAAAAAATCGGTTCGCTCAATTCCATGCGACCGGAGCCGTTTCAGCCGTTGATAATAATCCTCACGGTTGGTGACAATGGCCCCCCCCTCTCCGGTGGTGATCGTCTTCACCGGATGAAAACTGAAAACGGTCATATCCGACAAACCGCCGATCTTCTTATCGGCATAAGAGGCGCCCAGCGCGTGGCAGCCGTCTTCGATCACGAGGAGCCGGTGTCGCTCCGCGATCTTGGCGATCGACTCCATGTCACAGGGGGTTCCTGCATAGTGAACCGGAACGATCGCCTTCAGATGGCCCCGTTCTGCTTGAAGGGCCGATATCGTTTTCTCAATTTCAGAGGGACTCAGATTGGAGGTCGCCGGATCGATATCGGCGAAGAGCGGCTTTGCTCCCAGGAAGAGGGCCGCATTGCCGGTGGCTGCAAACGTATTCGGAGAGGTCATGACGAGATCACCCGGTCCAAGGCCGGCGGCCTGATAAGCCAGATGAAGCGCGGCCGTTCCCGAAGCACAAGCGACGGCATACCGGGCGCCGCAGTAGGCGGCGAGCGCCTCTTCAAACGCCTCGACGGCCGGCCCCTGGGTCAGCCGGTCGGAACGAAGGACATCGACCACCGCCTGGATGTCTTCCTCGTCTATGGTCTGTCTCCCATAGGGGATCGTCTTCATCCGTTCTGAAGTTCCCTCACCATCTTTTCGATCTCTCCCGTCGTCAGCCGCCAGGGGTTCTGATCGCTGGAGTAGACGAATCCATCCCTCACATGTTCCCCGCCGTTCTTTCGTTTTTCGTCCGACCACCAGGGAAAGTCGGGCTGGATCACAAAATGCTCCGGATACTCCAGGGTCCGCCTTCCATCTTCGATCGAGATCAACAGTTCATGGAGTTTCTCGCCCGGACGGACGCCGATGATTTTAATCTTGCATTTGGGAGCAATCGCTTTGGCGATATCGACGATCGTCGCCGTGGGAATCTTCGGGATAAAAATCTCCCCCCCCTGCATTTGATCGAGCGCCTTTAAGACGAAGTCGACCCCCTGATCGAGGGTAATCCAGAAGCGGGTCATCCGCTCATCGGTCACCGGAACGGAATCCCCTTTTTTCAGTTGCAGGAAATGCGGAACAACGCTCCCCCGGCTTCCGACGACGTTACCGTAGCGGACCACGCCGAAACGGGTGATCTTTCGACCGGCATAGGAATTCCCGGCGATGAAGAGCTTGTCCGAGCAGAGCTTGGTCGCCCCGTAGAGATTGACCGGGTTGCACGCTTTGTCCGTGCTCAAAGCGACGATCCGCTTGATCCCGATGTCGATCGCCACGTCGATAATATTTTGCGCGCCGATGATATTGGTTTTGATCGCTTCAAAAGGATTGTATTCCGCGGAGGGAACCTGTTTCAACGCGGCGGCGTGGATCAGGTATTCGACCCCCTCGAAGGCGCGGTAGAGGCGGTCCTTATCCCGGACGTCTCCGATAAAGAAACGGAGGCAGGGATCGTCCATCATCCGCTGCATTTCGTATTGCTTGAATTCATCTCTGCTGAAGACGATCAGCTTTTCAGGCCGGAACTTTGAAAGGACCCGCCGCACGAAACGCTTTCCAAAGGAGCCGGTTCCTCCGGTGACCAGGATTGTTTTCCCGTTGAGATCGATCATCGTTTGCGCCTCGCCTGAAATACCTTTTCAAGGTATGTGCAATAATCTTGCCGCCATCTCTTTCCAGGAATAGTTCAAAAAGCGGATCGCTTCCCGACCTTAAAAAAGGGAGGTGTCAATCATTTGACAGGGGGGACATTTTCAATGACGGGAAAAACGCGTTCCGCCGAGGAAGGAAGACGCGGAAACGAGAGAACAAATCGTTCTTCCCTTTGATTGAAGCTCCCCGCAGCAAGCTGCGAGGAATGTGCCCACAGGAATGAAGCGCGAAGCGCCTCTGCTCACATCGTGAGTGAAAGCGAACCATGCGACGCGCGTGCGTGTTCACACTATTTTGTGCCGGCAATGCCCTGCTCCGAAGCGCTCAAGACCTGTGCGGGGAAAAGGGGTTCCCGATGGCTGTAGTTCAGGTCGGAAAGGACGATCTGTTTGCCCTTCCGGGTTTTGGAATTGATGACCAACGGCGCCATCAGGTTTGCGGTCAGTTTGAGCGGGTCTTCATGCGGAATGGTTAAAATCGTCAATACCACCAGGGAGTCCGAGCTTTCGATTTCAAGCTCTTTCATCTCCTCCGGAGGGAGGGCCGGTCGATAGTCCGGCCGGAAGACCAGCGGATCGATCACCACAAAGGCCAACTCAGGATCTTCCACCGCCTGGAGCCAAAAAAAAGGGTGGCCCTTGTCGTTATTGACCAACGTATACTGCTTGACCGTTCGGAAACCGGGAATCCCTTCCGGGAAGGTGAGCAGCCGCTCGGGATCGATCGACACCGGTCCCAATTTTGCGCTCTGAATCACGGTGTTCACGGCTTGGATCCTTTCCCTTTCTCCGGCGGAGGGACCCCCTTGGTTAAAATATCTTTCAGCTGCTTCGGATCGACGCCGGCCGCTTTTTTGTTCTCAAGCATGATTTTGGCCAAGACCTCTTCCCGATAGATCTTGATGCCGGCCGGCGCTTCAATGCCGAGCCGGACCTGATTTCCATGGACTTCGATCACCACCACTCGGATCTGATCCCCGATGATGATTCCCTCTCCCGACTTCCGTGTCAGGACCAGCATCCGACCTGCCTTTCTTTAAATGGTGTAGGGGCGTCTTGCAATACGCCCCTACCAGCGGAAATGAGACGCGCGATGCGTGTTGATTCCGACGTCGCCCCGACCCTCTTCGCTATCGGAGGAAGTCAAGGAGCGAATTTTGAATCAACCGGGCCGCCGTGGCCCGGGTGGCTTCCAAGGCGACCTGCTGAAGCGAAAAATCGGAGATCGCCTGCGTAAGATCGATATTTTCAAGATCGGACTTGAACCGGGTGATCGAGAGCTTGAAATCCTCGAGCACCGTTTTGGTCGCATCCATCCGGTTCAGGCGAGCCCCCAACAAAGCGCGTTCACCGATCACCTGCTCCTGCGCCGCGCTGATACTGGTGAGTGCTGCTTGGATTCCGGCGGTGTCATTCGTCTCCAAAGCCGCCTGCAGCCCCCCCACCGCCGAAAAGAGATCGACCCCTCCTGTCACGCCGACCCCTTTAAAGAGCCGGTCTCCGGGGAGGTTCATGATCACCGGTGTATTGGGGCCGATCAGAAAAGAGATTTCTCCCGAGTCGCCCATATAGGTTCCCGACGGCTGGTTCGTTCCAGTGGCCAATCCCAAATCGGCCAGCGCCGTCCCGGCCGTGGGGACGGCGGCGGAAGTGCCTCCTTCCGAATTCGAGGTGATCACCAAATGGTCGGTATCGAAGGTGACGGTGGCCGAAGCCCCGGCTGCCTGAAAGGTCGGATCCGCGTTGATTGCGGTTTGGACCATCCCGGCCAACGCCGTCCCTGTCGCATAACTTCCGGCCGGCAGGGTGAGGGTGGAGGAGACCCCGTCCAATGAAAGGGTCAACTGATCATTTACCGCCGCCGTGACGGTCACCGGCAAGGTCACCGCCGTTCCAAGATAGCGCCCCTGCTCGAGGAAGGGGAGGGTCCGGGTCTGATTTCCCGCGAAAATATATCGGCCCTCGACGGAACGGTTTCCCATCGCAATCAGTTGATTGAAAATCTCCTGCACCTCATTCGCCGCGTTGGCCCGGTCGGTCGAAGAATAGGAATCGTTCGCCAACTGCAGCGCCAGCTCGTGGGCCCGCTGCAGTTGATCCCCCACATCCTGTAACGTCGATTCGTTGCTGGTGAGATACGCCTCGCTCCGATCGATGTTCCGCAAATATTGCTCGGTTGTCGCGAGCGTTTTCCCATAGTTCAGAACCAACGGTTGACCGATCGGATCATCCGAGGGTCGATTGATTCTCTTCCCGGAGGCGACCTGCTCCTGAATATGAAGAAGCGATTCGGTCTGCCGCTGCATGTGCACCATCATCGATTGAAAGAGCATTTGATCCGATACACGCATCTACTTTCTTTCTCTTTTATCGTTTTATCGCCAAAATCGTTTGCAACAATTCGTCCGCGACGGAGATCAACCGCGCCGATGCTTCAAAGGCCCGCTGGAACTTGATTAAATTGGCCGTCTCCTCATCAAGAGAAACGCCGGAAATCTCTTCCCGTTGATGGAGGAGGTTCTCATCGATCACTTGTTCGGCGAGGAGAGAGCGTTGGGCCAACCGCGATCTCGACCCGACTTCCCCGACATATTGGCTATAGAAATCCTGAAACGTCGCATTTGCAAGCCCCGTCACTTCCTTCTCCTGTAATTGCGCAAGGAGAAGAGCATTGCTGTTGTCCCCCGGCACGCCGGCTGCCGTAGAGGATGCGGCAATTTCATTCGGATCGATCGCGGAAAGAGCGATGGAACCCGACATCCCCTGATGGGCGCTGATCTCAAAGGTATCTCCATTCGCCGGCGCCCCGCTCATGGCAATTTGAATCCCCTCGAACGTGACCGTCGTCGGGTCGACATAAGCGGCGGTGGCGGAGCTCCCTGTCCTGAGATTCTGAATCGTATAATTCGCCCCGGCGAAGGTCAGCTGATAGGAATCCAATGTCAGAAGGGAAGGATCATTCACCGTCGCGGCAATTGTCCCCGATCCGGCATTGCCGCTCAATTCCGTCACGGTCGGCGCCAGAGGAGAGAAGAAATCATTTCCGGTGGAACCGTCGAGACCGTAGCCGGCCCGGTGCTGCTGGTTCACCTCATTGACGATCGCGGCCGCCATTTGGTCAAGCTGATTGATATATCCGGGAAGAATCGTATCCCGCAGATCGATCAACCCTTTGAGGCGGCCGTTTTCGATAAAGGAGGTGATGTCGGTGATCGTGCCGGTTCCCGGGTCATACCCCACGTCTGCGAATCCGGCGTTGTCTTGGCTCACCACCCCCCGAAGCGTAAACGACGCCGTCGATTCGGCCAAGAGCTTTCCTCCGATGAGAATCGAGACCTCTCCCAGGTCGTTTTCAAACGAGGAGAAATTGATCTTTTCGGCGAGATCCTGTAAAAGACGCTCCCGCTGATCGCGCAGATCGTTCGCATTTTGTCCTGAAATCGTCACTTGAGCAATCTGGCCGTTTAAATCGGCAATTTGCGTCGCGAGCGTATTGACCTCTCCGAGCACCCCCTCGACTTCGGTGTTGAGATCCTTTCGTATCTGCCGTAGCTGATCGTTCATCTGCGTAAAGTTCGCTGAGAGCGTCCTCGCTTGCTCCATCAGGGAGACCCGTTCGGGAAGTCCCTGCGGATTGTTGGCAAGATCATGAAACGCCGCAAAGAACTCCGACAAGGACTGATGGAGGCCGACCCCGTCGGAATCATTGAACACCGCCTCCACCCGCCCGAGCGCTCCCCGTTCGACTCCAAAACGACCCAGGTTCGATTGCTGCGCCGTCAACTGGTCCTGGATGAATTGATCAAAAACGCGTCGAACCTCCGTAATCTGGACACCGGTTCCCAACTGACCGGGAGCGCTGTTCATCGGCGGGGTTGACGAAAAGATCGCCTGCTGTCGGGTATACCCGGGGGTGTTCACGTTGGCGATATTCTGGGACGTGACGGAGAGGGCCCGCTGATTGGCGAAGAGGGCCAGCTTTCCAATATTGAAAATCCCGAAGATGCTCGACATGTCCTATCCTTGACTGATCGCCCTTCCCCCCGATGGAAAAGGCTGAAGCGCTCCATTCGGTTGGTAGATCGGATCGGTGGACGAAAGGTGCCGCAAAAGGCCGACCAGCGCCGTGATCCGTTCTTGGATTCGGTCGATTAAAAGTCCGTTGATCTGATTGAGTTCCTGAATGCTGGCGGTCAACGCCTCAAGCCGGGTATGGCAATCAGTCAGTCGTCCCCGGAAAGGCTCGGGGACCCGCTGAGCCAGCTGTTTGAGCGTCAATGGCCGATCTTCTCCCCCCCATTGTCGGGCCATCGGGGCGATCTCCGCTTGGCGCCGTTGCTCCAATCCGCGGAGACGGCCCAGAAAGTTTTCTTTTTCCTGAAGACAACGGAGAAGATCATCGAGCTCTCCACCGATCATCAGCTTCTTCTCGCGCTGAAGGAGAGAGAGCATTTCCTGTTGAACGAGGATCATCTCCTCCAGGGTCGAAACGAGCGGTATTAACAGCGCATCCGGGACGGTCAGGGTTCCGGGGAGGGGAAGCGCCGATTGCAGGGGACGGGACGCGGAATAATCAATCTGTTGCTCTTCACGCTTCATTCCGAATTCAACGTCCCGCATTGATGAACCCCCTTCGAACTTATAGAACCGCATCCAGCAGTGTCGATCGGACCAGCTTTTCCGCGATCTCTTCGCTTTGTGGATGGTAGGTCCCCGCCTCAATTTCCTGCTGAAGGGCCGCCACCCGCTCGGACCGGACTTCCGGAAGCGATCCGATCACCTGATTGAGCTGCTGGTACTCCTTCGCCTCTCCGGAGATCTCGACGCGGTCTGTCGGAGCGGCCTCCCCCTTCTGATCGGAGGAACGGACAGGACCTTTCTGATCGGTCTTCTTGACGCCGAAAAAAACGGTTTCCAGAAGGCGGGTTCGGTCATCTCCAGGTATCTGCATTTTTTTCTCCTCTTAACTCGTCGTAAGGGTGCTTATTACCTGACTTATCGGTCTAATCCCTTAAAACTTGAGGATTGATCCGCCAATTTTTTGACGAGGAGCTTCGCCAGCCCAATACCCTCACTCTGCGCCATTTTCGTCGCCATGGTTTCGTCGAGCAACGATTCGTAGATCTCCTTCCCCGGTCCCGACCCTAAGAATCCCCCCCCCGGCACGGTCTTTCGCATCTCTTTAAGTAGCGAGAAAATGAAATAGGCCTCAAACGCCTCGGCCGCCTTCTTGATCTCTTCCGGGTTGCTTGTGGCCTGCTCCGGCGCCTTCAACGGATTGGCTTCCGTCCCGCCGATTCCAGAAAGCCAGCCCCCTTCCATTAGAGGATCTCCAATTCGGCTTGAAGGGCCCCGGCCGCCTTGATCGCCTGGAGAATGGCGATCAAATCGCGCGGCGTCACGCCGATCGCGTTTAAACCGCGAACCACCTCGCCGATCGTCGCCCCCCGCAGCATCAGGATCTGCGCGTCTTCTTCCCGAACCTCGGTTTGCCGTTGCGGGACAACGACTGTTTCCGATCCTTCCGGAGCGAAGGGAGGGGGCTGAGAGACCTGAAAGTCGGTCTTCACCCGGATCGTCAGATTGCCGTGGGAAACGGCGACCTCGGAGATCCGCACCTGATCCCCCATGACAATGGTCCCGGTCCGCTCGTTGACCACGACTCGCGCCGGCAGGTCAACGGCCACTTCCAGACTTTCGATCGCAGCCAACAACTCGACCAGCCGGCCTTTGTAGAAGTCGGGAACCTGAAGGGTGATCGTCCCGGAATCGACCGCCGTTGCAACCGCTTCCCCCCCCAATTGCGCATTAATCGCCTGGGAAATCCGGAGGGCCGTGGTGAAATCTTGCTGGCGCAGGAGAAGATTGAATCGTTCTTTATTCAAAAAGGCGAACCCGACCTCCTTTTCAACCTGAGCCCCTTCGGCCACCCTCCCGGCGGTCGGATGATTCTTTTGAACCGAATCGCCCTCTTTCCCGCCGATGAACCCGCCGATCGAAATCGGTCCCTGGGCCACGGCATAGACCTGCTGGTCCGCCCCCTTCAAAGGGGTCAATAGAAGCGTTCCTCCCTGCAAGCTCGTGGCGTCTCCCAAAGAGGAGACGACGACATCGATCCGGCTCCCCGTCTTAACGAACGGAGGGAGCTTGGCGGTCACCATCACCGCCGCCACATTCTTCACCTTCACCGCGCTCGGCTCGACCGCGATCCCCATCTTCTTCAACATACTGGAGAGGGTTTGAACCGTAAAGGTCGTCCCGGTTTTATCGCCGGTTCCGTTCAATCCGATCACCAGCCCATACCCGATGAGCGAATTCTCCCGAACCCCTTCCACCGCGGCGATATCCTTGATCCGAACCGCCTCCGCGTCGATCGGGAGGACGAAAAAAAAGATCCCGACGAGGAGAACCAATCCCTTTTGGATTCGCTTGCGATCTTCACTCCGCATTCCGCACCCCGCATTTCGCATTTAGAAGGGCCATATCCAATCGAGAATCCGGATCAGCCACCCCGGCCGTTGTTTATCGTTGATGACGCCGCGGCCGGTGTATTCAATCTTTGCGTCGGAGATGAAGGTCGAGAGGATCGTGTTCCTCGGACCGATATCCTCGGGGCGGATCACCCCCGCCAGGGAGATCAGCTCTTTTTCACTATTAATAAGAACCTCCCGCTTCCCCTCGATCACCATATTCCCGTTCGGGAAGACGGCCGTCACCACGGCGGTGATATCGGCGGTCAACGCCCCGCTGCGGCTGGTCGATCCCGAGCCGTCAAAATCATCCGAAAAGGTGGCATCCGCCTGGAGTTTTTGAGTGGTATTCGTCGGAATCCCCAAAAAAGCGCTCGTGCTGGCGCCGATCGTCGAAGAGCGGCCCGACGTGGTCTGGGCATCCTTCGATCCTCTGGCATTCTCGACAATCCGCACGGTGACGATATCGCCCACATGGCTCGCCTTTGTATCTTGAAAGAAAAAGGTCCGCGATTGATCCGAGGTCCAGAGGGAGCCCTCCGACTGATGAAGTTCTGCGGGCTGAAGGTAGGCCGGGGGAAGGCTCTCTTCCGGCTTCATTTCCCTCGGAACCGCCGCACAGCCGGCGAAGAAAGCGAAACCCACGAGAAGCAACTGGGCGACCGTTTTTTGACTCAAAAATTTTCTATTTTCCATTTTCCATTTTCCATTTGTCATTTGCCTTTTTCTATTTTCCATTTCTCAAATGAAAAATGATCAATGGCAAATGATCCTTTATCTCGGAAGGGTTATTTTCACCGTCGCGGCGTCGATCACCTCTCCGTAGACCGTCTTCTGGGAGTCGGGGTTGACCACCGCCATCTGTCTTCCGAGAAAACCCTCTTCCTTGGCCCGGCCCATCGTAGCGATCCGCAATCCGCCCAATTCAACGATCATCGTCACCCGATCTCCCGAGCGAATCACCGGCGCCGTCTCGACCATCTCGACGGAGATCGGCAGGCCGGCGCCGATGGAGCGGATCACCCTTTTTCCGATCAGCGCGTCGGGATCGAAGAGATAAGATTCCCCCGCGCGGGTCACTGCGACCGACCGGATCTCGACATCGTCCGGTCCGATCACTTCAGCGCGGCGGAGCGGCCGAGCGGAAACGACGATCGATCGGATCATTTCGACATTCGCGGTGACCCACTGATGCGCGGCCGGTTTCCCGTTCGGTCTCGAAGAAATGAGGAAGACCACCCGGCCGAGCAATCCGCGCGATCCTTCCTTGACCTCCAATCCGTCCTCCATGACAAATGAACCGTCCGGTGGACGGAGAAGGCGAACCCGGATGTCGCTTTCTTTTGAGGGAAGACGTTCCGCCACATAGGCGCGTATGGCGGTGCTGATCTTCTCCGCCGGACCGGGAACGGTTTCCGGTTGAACGGCTGCTCCATTTTCCAAACCATCCGCCGCCTCAACCGCGCCGACGCCCGCGAAGATCAGCATGATCAAAAACAGGATTCTAAAAAAACCGCTCATCTTCCTTATCCTTTGCTTACCCTTTGCTTACCGTTTGAGGTTATTGACCATCGACAGCATTTCATCGGTCGTCTGGATCGCTTTGGAGTTCAATTCATAGGCGCGCTGCGCGACGATCATGTTCACCATTTCCTCGGCGATGTTGACGTTGGAGCCTTCAAGGGAGCCCTGTTGGACAGTTCCGAATCCTTCCTCTCCCGGCGCGCCGGTCACCGCTTCTCCGGAGGCGTCGGTCGCCTGATAGAGGTTTTTTCCAATGCTGTGAAGACCGGCCGGATTGGTGAAGCGCGCCAGCTCAAGCGTTCCGACCAGCTGCGGCGCCGCCCCCGTCGTCACAACGGCGGAAACCACCCCGGTGGGAAGGATGGTCACCGTTTGTGCGCCGGAGGGGATCGTGATATTCGGAAGAAGCGGATAACCTTCGGCGGTCACGATGCTTCCTTCGCTGTCGAGGCTCAACGATCCGGCGCGCGAGTAGCCGGTGGAGCCGTCCGGAAGGGTCACCTGGAAAAAGCCGTCCCCCTCGATGGCGAGATCGAGCGGATTCTGCGTCTGCTGAAAGTCCCCCTGTGCGAATGTCCGGTGGACCGAGACCGGGATGACCCCCGATCCAAGCTGAATCCCGACCGGCAGCGTTCCCGTCGCGGTGGCGGTGCCCGCCGATTTCAGGGTCTGATACATCAGGTCTTGGAATTCTCCCCGGCTTTTCTTGAAGCCGACGGTCGAAACGTTGGCCAAATTATTGGCGATGACCTCGATCGAAAGCTGCTGGGATCCCAAGCCGGTACTGGCGATGGATAACGCGCGCATCATAGCTCACTCTCCTCCCGATTTGCTCATCTTATAGACGCCCGATTATAGACGCCCGACTTCATTGGCCGCCTTGGAGGCGACCTCATCGGCGGTCTGAATCGCTTTCTGGGCCGACTCATACAGGCGCATCACTGTAATCATCGCGACCATCTCTTCCACCGGATTGACATTCGCTCCTTCCAGGGCCCCCTGGCTCACCCTCCCTTCCGGAAAAGGAACCGCCCCTCCGCCGACCGATTCAAAAAGGGTGTTGCCGACCTTCTTCAATCGAGACGGATCGGAAAACCGGTAGAGCGCCAAGGCATCGACCTCGGTCGGCTGCGCGCCGACTTCGGTCCCCTTCACCGAGAGCCGTCCCTCTGCGTCGATCTGGATCGACCCCGGCGGGAGGGTGATCGGCCCGCCGGTTCCCAAAAGCGGGAATCCGTCGTGCGTGGTGATCTGTCCCTGTGCATCAAGGGTGAAGCTCCCCCCGCGGGTATAACGAACTCCCCCCGGGGTCTGGACCGCAAAGAAACCTTCTCCTTCAATCGCAATATCGAGCGGCTCTCCCGTCATTCGGATCGGACCGGAGGAGAAATCGGTAAAAACGTGGTGAAGAATCTCGAAGGTCGGGCTGGGGGTGATCGATCCGCTCGGCCCTGCATTCAATCCGGGCGGCAGCCCGATTCCCTCGAAGAGAGGATGATCTTTCTTGAATCCGGCGGTGTTGACGTTCGCCAGATTATTCGTGATGACCTCCAGACGCTTTTCTTGCGCCAAGGCTCCCGAGAGGACCGGATAAATTCCATCCATTGCTTTTCGACTCCGAATGAAAAGAAGACCGCGCCGCCACTCCTGAGTGGAATCATAAGCAAGGGATGTGCCAGGACGGGAAATCGCGCTGAGAGGGATTCATTTGCCTGGAAAAAAAGTCGAATCGGCGCTTTTTGCCGATCGGGGTAGGCAGAAGTTTCCTTTCTGGAGGGATGACGAAATTGAAATTCAGAATCGGACGGGCGGGTTTGCAAGGAGCTTGACAGGTCTGTGTCAAAAAGATGACATCGCCGAAACAAGCCGCGTTTTAAAAACCGGCGCTGAGCTGATTCATCCAGGAGATCGCTCCCCGTTGAGCGCTCATCAGGTCGCTGAGTCTCAGCCCGGACTGTTTGAGCAAGCGATCCACCCCTTTGAAATCGGCCTCTTCCTGGCGCTCACTCAGGGAAAGAAGGAGGCCGAGGGATCCTTCATGCGCCAGCAGCGCCTGCCGCACATCGTCCGTCAGATTGAGTTGCTCGACCACTTCCTTCATCGGCGTTCCAAGCAATACGTCGATCAACGAGAGGAGTCCCGTCATAAAGGCCAGATCGGAATACCCTATCCCCCGGTAAAGATCGGGCCGCGATTGGACCAGAAGCTCCATGATCCGGCCGCGCAGCGTTGCCGTTTGCATGAGCGGATTATGGATCCCCCCTTTGCCTCCTTGCGTAAAGAGAAGGAGCTGGACCCAACGTTTGAGCTGTTGCCTCCCCAGCATGATAATGGCGTGAGAGATGGCGGTGATTTTTTGCCGCGTCCCGATCGCCACCGAATTGACCAGACGGAGCAGATTGTAGCTGAGGGCGGGGTTTCCCTTGAAAATCTGTTCGATCTCGTTTGTATCCGCATCCTTCATCACCTTTTCATTCAGCTTCATCAGCGACACCATGGCGGGGTCGGCCCGCTTCTGAGATAAAATGGAAGGGCGGGCGAAATAATATCCCTGGAAAAGTTCAAATCCCATCGGACGGCACCGTTGAAAATCCTCTTGTCGTTCGACCTTTTCAGCCAACAGCCGGATCGACCGCTTTTTGAACGGTTGGATCCCCGCCCATAACTTTTCTCCCGTCATCTCGGCGATATTGATTTTGACCACGTCGATGACCTCAAGCAGCGGGAGATGCGACCCATCGTCGCGGAAATGTTGAAGAGCAAAACTGAATCCTTTCTTTTTAAGCGCCTGCATCCTCTGGACCACCCGCGGTTCGATCTTTGCCGTCCCAAAAACCTCAAGAACCATTTTTTCTTTCGGGAGAAGCTCAATTGCATCGCTGAGGAGGATCTCTTCATTGACGCCGACAAACCCCTTTCCTCCACCCAAGAGCGTCTCAGTCCCGAATTGGGTCAGCGCGCCGGCGATCACACTCGCCGATGTCTGCAAGACGTTGTCTGCCTGAGACAGGTGACTCTCCGAGTGAAAAAGGAGTTCGTAAGCGACGATCTCCTCATCCTTATTCAGAATCGGATTCCGTCCTAAGAAAATCTCTTCTTCACGCATAAAACACTTCGATCGTTGAAATCCGGAAAGCGAATACCGGTGTGGGTTATCGGTTCAATCTGATCGCGGATTCTTCATGTCGGCGCCCGATCCATCGGGACCCCTGGGCGGGGGAAAAGGGTTAAATTCCGGATCGGCTTTTTCCTCCGGCGGATTTAAAAGGACAATCTCGACGCGGCGATTCTTTGCGCGTCCTTCTAGCGTATCGTTGACGGCGATCGGCCGGAACTCGGCATACCCGGCGACCGAGAATCGATCGGGAGTCATCCCGTGTTGTGTTGTAAAGTAGCGGACAATCTGTGTCGCCCGGGTCGCGGAGAGCTCCCAATTCGAGGGATAAAACGGCGTTTTGATCGGGATATTGTCGGTGTGACCTTCCACCAGGATCGCGTTCGGAGCGTCGATAATCAATCCGGCGATATGATCGAGCGTTTCCCTGAACTCGGGCAGAAGCTCCGATTGACCGGTTTCAAACGCGAGACTCTCACTGATTCGGATGACCACGCCCCGGTTGTCCCGAATCACTTTCATCCCCCCCGGATTATCCTCCGTATTGATATTCGCCGTCAGCTTCTTGTAAAGCGGCAAGCCGATGTCGAACATTTCGGAGCCGGAGGCCTTCGAGCTGAGTCGAATATTCGAGGCGGAGTGAGCGATGATGGGGTGAAAGGCCGAATTAAGCGAGTCGGCGACCGCCCGGAATTTTCCTTCTCGCACGGAAGAGGTCGAATACATGACCACGAAAAAAGCGAAGAGCAACGTAATGAAATCGGCATAGGAAACCAACCATCGTTCCATGTTTTCATGCTCTTCATGTTTTTTCTTTTTCATTTCGGCTATCCCTTCTTTATTTTTTTCTTTTCCCCTTCGGTCAGAAATCCTTCCAGCTTCTCCTGGATCAGCCGGGGGTTCTCTCCGGCCGCGATCGACATCAACCCCTCGATCATCAGCTGACGCGTAATCCCTTCCATCTGGCCGCGCATCTTCAGCTTCGACGCGATCGGCAAGAAGATCAGGTTGGCGGCAAGAACGCCGTAGACCGTGGCGACGAAGGCGGTGGCGATCCCGCTCCCCAGCTTGCTCGGATCGGCCAGATTTTCCATGACGTGGATCAGCCCCAGAACCGCCCCGATGATCCCGAAGGTGGGACAATATCCGCCGGCGGCGTCAAAGACCTTGGCCGCCATGACGTGATGTTCTTCGCTGAACGAAAGGTCGACCTCCAGGATTTCGCGGAGAAGTCTCGGCTCGGTCCCGTCCATTAAAAGCTGAAGTCCCTTTTTAAAAAAGGGGTCCTTCACCTCCTTCACCTTCGGCTCCAGCGCAAGAATCCCCTGTTTGCGCACGATGTTCGCGTAATCGACCAATTGTTTGATGTACCCGGCGGAATGATCCGGCTGCGATTTGATCGTGCTGAGCCCCAGCTTGATCCCCTCCAAGAATTTGGGGAGCGAATATTGAACCATCACCGCCCCGAGGGTTCCCCCCAACACGATGATCGCGGCCGTAAACTGCATGACCGACGAGAGATGCCCTCCTTCGAGGTGTTGTCCGCCGATCAACGCGGCGAGTCCGACAACCACCCCCATTATGGTCAAAATATCCATCGCGGTCCGTTAAGGGCTTACAGCCCGTATTCCTTCAAAAGGTGATCGACGTCGGTTTGGGCCATTTTATCGGCGCCCGCGAACCGATTCCCCGTTTTTTCAAAATCCTCATCTCGATCGGTCTCTTTCGTCGATGTCGGCGGGATGTTCCCCTTTACGTTGAGCGAGCTGTTCAACCGCTTAATCCGCGACTGCACGTTCGTCATGTCGGAGGAGATCTTCTTCAGCCACTGGGCGGCGACATCCTGAAAGGAGAGCGCCGTCATCAAATCCATCAACATTTTCTTTTCGTCCCGGAGGGTCGAACCGATCTCGTCGGCTTGGCGCTTCAGCGTGGGGCGTTGCAGCATCTCCGCCTGCGAATGGGTCTTGAGCGACTCCCACTTGTTCGCGAGCGCGTCATGACTCTCGATCACCTTTTCCACGATTCCCAAAACCCGGTGCACTTCCTCTTCGGTAAACCGCGTCACGCCGTAGATCTGGTCGGTCCCGTAAGGGATCTGGCTGGAGGCCGTCTCGATGTCCGATTCGGCCGCTTGCAATTTCTTTGAAATCGCCTGGAGGTATTTCGCAAGCTTGCCGAGTTCGTCGGAGAGCTTGGCGTCGGCCCCCTTTTTGAGGTCTCCCTCGATGATCCCGCGCGCGGCCCGGATCAGGCCTCGAATGTTGTTGTCTTCTATCGGAGATTCGTGGAATTCCATCTCGGTCATTCCTTTCATGATCATTACGTATCCCTTGAGCGAGCGAAGCCGCCGCCCGCCATGTCAGCGATGGATTCCATTTTCAGGCGTTCTTGAACACCTTGTCGATCTTCTCCTTCATCGTCTCGGGCGTGAACGGCTTGAGGATATAGCTGTTCACGCCTGAGCGGATCGCCTCGAGGATGTGGTCCATTTCGGCTTCGGTCGTCACCATCAAGACCGGCAGCGCCGACAATTTTGGATCCTGCCGAATGGCCTTGAGAAGATCCAGACCGTTCATGTTCGGCATGTTCCAATCGCTGACCACCAGATCAAACGGCGCATTGCGGACCATCTCCAAGGCCTTGTCGCCGTCTTCCGCCTCATCGGTGTTCGGGTACCCCAACTGCTTGAGGGTATTTTTAATGATTCTTCTCATGGACGACATGTCGTCCACGACCAAGATCTTCATATTTGGATCAGGCATCTCTCGCTCCTCCGCTTGATATTCGTTCCTCTCCCGATTTGTCTTTCCGGACGTTGCCTTCCCTCTCTGTCCCTTGGCGCCGTACGGGAGGCGGGGGAGAGGGGATTGCGTCGTTTCTTCTGTAATAGACTCCGCGATCAACCTCGATCCGAACGAGTCGATCGGTGATGCCGAGGGGCGTTTCTCCTCCCCCCAAAAAAAGGGCGCCGTTCGGGGTCAAAGACGCGGCCATTCCCTCAAGGACTTTCTTTTTCGAAGCGCTGTCGAAATAGATGAGAAGATTCCGGCAGAAAATAATATCGAACGGCCCGAACGAAGAAAAATCGGTCAGAAGATTGAGCCGTTTGAATTGGATCCAGCGTTTCAGATCCGGGCGTACCTTCCACTCCGACCCGATCTGATCGAAAAAACGGGTCATGTATTGGGCCGGGAGTCCCCGTTGAATTTCATACTGGGTGTAGACTCCGTTCCGCGCCCGCTCCAGCACCCGCTCGACGAGATCGGTGGCCAAGATTCCGACCTCCCATCCCGCCAGCATCGGTTCGATGTTGCAGAGGAGCATCGCCAGGGAATAGGGCTCCTGACCGGTCGCGCACGCCGCGCTCCAGATCCGGATCCGCCGCCGCTTCTGGTTCGCTTTGAGCAAGTCCGGCAGGAGCACATTCCGGACAATGTCGAACGGGACCTTATCTCTAAAAAAAGAGGTCTCGTTGGTCGCCATGGCGTCGACGACCTTTTGGAGGAGGGGGCTCGTCGGCTGCCGTTTCAGGTAAAGGCACAGCGCATCGATCGAAGACAACCCGGCTTCGCAGACGATCGGCTCCAGCCGGGCCTCGATGAGATAGGTCTTTGAGCTGTCCAAAACCAAACCGCTCTCCTTGTGCAAGAGGGCAATCATGAAATTGACCGACTCTTTCGAAACCATCAGCGTCTTATCCCCTTCATCACGCAATCCTCGATCGCCCCCCTCATCTCATCAAGGGGGAGGACACAATCGGCCAGCCCTTCCCGCACCACGAACGACGGCATTCCCCAGACCACGCTGCTCGCCTGGTCCTGCGCAAAAATGATCGCGCCCTTGCTCTTCATCGCCCGGATGCCGTTTAAACCGTCCTGCCCCATCCCGGTCATGATGATCCCGAGCGTCTCCTCCCCGTAAACATCCGCCACCGACCGAAAAAGGACATCGACCGAAGGACGACAATAATTGACCGGCGGCTCCTGATTCAACGCCAGGAAAACCCTTTCCTCTTTCTGACGGACCGCCATGTGGTAGTTGCCCGGGGCGATATAAGCCGTCCCCGGCTCCAGGATCATACCCTCCCTCCCCTCCACGACCTTCATCGCCCCCCCCTGCTGGAGCCGCTCCGCCAGCATGCGGGTAAAAACCGGCGGCATATGCTGGACGATGACGATCGGAACCGGAAAGTCTTTCGACAATTCGGGGATCAATTTGGAGAGCGCCGCAGGCCCTCCCGTGGAAACGCCGATGGCGACGATCCGGATGGTTTGAGGCGCCGACTTCAGGGCCCGCTCTACGGTGAGTTCCTCGACCGGCTTCGCCCCTCTTTGGAGCGGCTTCGTCCAGGCGGGATGCGGTCGGAACTGCTTGATCTTGGGGATCAGCTCCGCCGCCACTTGTCTGACCGCCTCGCTATACCCCCCCGGATGGGTCGTGGTCGGTTTTGCGACATAGTCGCTCGCGCCCAAAGAAAGGGCCTCGATCGTTTGGACCGCCCCGCGTTGCGTCGCGCTGCTGAACATGATCGTTCTGATCTTCGGAAAATCGACCCGCAGCGCCCGCAAGAGTTCAAATCCGTCCGCTTCGGGCATCTCCAGATCGAGAATCAACACCTCCGGACTCCATTGAACGATCCGCTGCAGGGCGATTTTCCCGTTGGAGGCGGTCCCGACAATCGAGATATCCGGATCATGAGAGAGCGCCTCGGTTACGGCGCGCCGAACCACGGAGGAATCGTCGATGATCATGACACGAATCGGCTCAAACATCTCAACCACGCGCAATTCCTAAAATGGACAATTTCTCTTCGAGAATCTCTGATGTAAACGGCTTCATGATATATTCGTCCGCGCCCCGCTCCATCGCCTGGACAATCTTCCCCGCTTCGCATTCCGTGGAGACAATAATGATGCGGGGACGTTTGTTCGACCTTTTCGCCCCGAGCGCGTCGAGCAATTGCATCCCATCCATCTCCGGCATATTCCAGTCGAGAAGAATCAGCCCGATGTCCGGATGGACGTTTAACTGCTCCAGCCCCTCCTTGCCGTTAACCGCCTCGGTCACGGAATGCCCCATTTTTTTAAGCATCTGCCGTAAGAGACTTCGCATTGGAGCGGAGTCGTCGACAACGAGTATCTTCATGGATCCTCCTAGGGCGACACCCGGTGCGCCCCCTTCATATTGAGAGAACAGCGAGTAACTCGCCTTATTCGGTTGCGTCTCATCTTTTCAGATCGGGATAAAATCTTTTAGACCATCCCTGAAGTGTAGCAAACAACGAACGCCCGTCAACCCCAAGATTCACCTCCTTAAACAACCTCACTCTGTTTCGGACTAAGCGGCTCGGCTTTTTGAGTCATCAATGGTAATTTCCTCTCTTTTTGAACGGAGAATGTATCTTTCGGATCGCCTGAGCCGATTCTGTCGGCCTCAACGTGGAATTGGCTGACCATCGCCATTAATTCGGCGCCCATCTGGGCCAGCCGCTTCGAGGCGGCGAGGATGGTGGTTGCCCCTTCGGCGGTTCCCTTCGCGGCAATCACCACCCCATCGATGCTCTCGGTGACCTCTCCGGTCCCACGGGCCGCCTCCATCACCGAGCGGCCGATCTCGTTGGTCGTCGCCGTCTGCTCTTCGATCGCTCCCGCGATCGTGGTGGCGATCTCGTTGATCTGGGTGATGATCCCGGTGATCTCTCCAATCGCGGAGACCGCCTCTTTCGTGTCGGTCTGGATCACCCCGATCTTCTGCCCGATCTCCTCCGTCGCTCTCGCCGTCTTCTTCGCCAGATCTTTGACTTCGTTGGCCACTACCGCAAAGCCTTTCCCCGCTTCTCCCGCACGCGCCGCTTCGATCGCCGCGTTCAACGCCAATAAGTTCGTCTGCTCGGCAATCGATGTGATTACTTTGATGACTTTCCCGATCTCCGCGCTGCTCTCCCCGAGCTTGCTGATTGTCCGATTGGTCCCCTGTGCCATCTGCACCGCCTCGGACGTAATCTGGGTCGCCTTCATTACATTTTGGGAGATCTCTTTTAATGTCGCCGTCATCTCTTCCGCCGCGGTGGCAACCGCCTGCACGTTGCGGCTGGTCTGCTCGCTCGCCGAGGAGACGGTGCTCGCCAATTTCTCCGTCTGCTCGGAGTTCGATCCCATCTGCTGACTCGAGGCCGACAGCTCCTCGGATGAGACCGCCAGGGAACGGGTCGAATCTTTCACCCGGGAGATGATCCCTGAGAATTTTTCCGAAAAGGTGTTGAACCACCGTCCCAGCTCGCCGATCTCATCGCGGCTTTTAATGTCGATCCGCTGTGTCAGGTCCCCTTGTTGTTCCGCCCGCTTTAAAACCTCCATGATTTGATGAAGCGGCCGGCTGATCGATCGGGCCGTCCGAAGGCTCACCATGGCAACGACAATGCCGACTCCCCCGAAGAGGATCAACGAAAAAACGGTGATCTCCCTTTGGCTCGACAGGAGCGAATCGAGCGGCTGCAGAAGAACAATCCCCCCTTGCATCACCCCATTTTTCTCGATCAAGGGAAGAGCCATATAAAGGTACTCCCCTCCTCCGATCTTCTCTCTGATCGGCGCTGCGACCGCCTCCTTGATGACCACGGCGTCCAGTCCGGAAAGGGTTGAGATGACTTTCCGCCCTTCGCGATCGACGAGGGCCACTTCCAGCCCCACCCGATGTTTCATCCCATCGATGAAGTCCTGATTAAGGACCGCTCCCTCCCTCAGAATGCCGATCCGGCGCCCTGAAAATTGAAGCGCCTGATAAACAGAGACCTCCACCCCGCTCTCTTGAGCGGTCCGAACAACGGCATGGTCGTTCGCTTGAAGCTGCTCCATCACTTCCGGAGGAAGGGGACCTTCTCTCAAATCCTTTACCACGCCGGCCGGAACGGAGGGTGAAGCCGATCCATTCTGACCATCAAAAGTAAAAGTATCTTTTGATTCTCCCGATGGAGGAATATCGAATGTAAAGTCCTCTTCAGCGTATGCGGAGGAGACACCGAAAGAGGGGGGCCGCAAGCCGATTTTTTCCGTTTGATTCGGCCGAACCGGCTCCAATGAAGCGGCGTGCTTCGCCTTGGTCTTTTGAACGATCGAGATCGGCGTCCCTTGCGCGTCATAAATCCCCAACAAACCCGAATCTGAAAATTCGAGAAGCTGCACAAGGAGTCGTTTGATCATCTCCCGGTTGCTGGAAGCGATCGTCTGAACCAGGAGCGACTGCGCGGCATAACGCTCTGCCTGATTGAGGAGTCGTTTCTCTTCTTTCTGAAGCTCGATCTCGGCTCCCTTCCGATTCGCCGCGAGCCGATCCCCCATCTCGCGCCGGAGATTCCTGGCGGAGAGGAAAAGATTCGCTGCCGTGATCAGAACCATCGGGACCATCGCGACCAGCAAAAACCATGTGAGGAGCCTTCTTCGAAGATCCCATGTCCCAAAGAAACCCTGCATCTTTATCTCCTCATTGAATCGATCCGTTCGGACGGCCGGGCCCTCCGACGAAGGCCCGGTCCGCTCCGCCCATTTAAAACAAGACGCTCAGCTGAAACGCGGCAACGTTGTTATCGACCTCGGTGTTGCTCCCCTCCTCTTTATTCATCTGATACTCCACCTTCGCCCATGTGTTCTGATAGGGGCGATAACGGATCCCGACGGCCGTTTCGGTAAAGTCTTTCTCGGCGTCTTTGTCGGCCGTCCAATCGGTATATCGGACATTCAGATCGAGACGGTTCTCAAGCGACGCCACCGGGGGAACGAATGAAACCAAGGCATAATAGCCGGAGACATCCCGATCCCCCCCCGAGGCGCCCAGTCCCTCATCGGTCCCCAGGATGTATTCCGCTTGAAGATAAATGATCCCCAGGTCGGCCAATGCATGAACCCCCCACCGGGAGGAGTCCAGATCGCTGCCCGGATCGTGCGGGCCGGTGACGTAGGAAGCGCCGACGTTCACCCCCGGCAAGAGCTTCGTCACCTGGACCTCCGTGCCGTACGACTTCCCGCTGTTTGCGCTCGCCCCTTTCGTATCCCGTCCCCGGCTTCCTTTGTCCTGCACGGCGCTGCCGTTGATCGTATAGAGATCGACCATTCCGACCATAGGAATTTCATGGGTAAACTGGATGCCGACATCCGTCCAGGTGTTGTTGAGAATCGGATTTCCGTTGGGGCCGCTCTTCGTCATCGGAGGGCGGCTGACCAGGCGATTGTCCGAGGGGGAGTGAAGATAGTTCTCCAAGCCGAAGGGAACCAGGATCGCCCCGAAGGCGAACGTCGTCCCCGGCCACGGCGTGATATCGATTTCCGCCTGCTCGATGAAGAACTCGGCGAACTGGTCGTCATCGACCTCCTCCGGGACATGTTCGAATTCCAGAATGATCTTCGCGAAAACATGGTCGGCGACTTGATAGCCGAAGAACGGCTCGAAGACATGCTGATCGAAGGTGCGATTTCCCCCCGGGCTCGCCCCCTCGGCGTCGAAATACTGGAAGGCGGCATAACCGTGAAACCTCACCTTCTCCGTCGAACTACGGGTGACAAAAAGATCGCCGAAGGTGAATTCGTCTTCCTCGGCGGCAGATCCCGCCACGGGAAATAATAAGACCGCCGCGAGGAAGAAGAAAAACGCGCCGATAATCGTCTTGTTCTGTTTCATGGGTGTCTCCTTTTCATTTGGCGAAATAGGTGTAGACCCGCTTGATGTTCATTTCAATCGCCTTTGCCGCCGATGCGAAGCGCTGCGGGTCGGGATCCAGTTTTCCGGCGCCGAGCAAGCCTGGATTGCCGATCGCCAATTGGGCCTGCTCGAACTGCCGCATGATCTCATCGTGCACCGACGGCTCCTTGCGCTTGATGTTGCCCGCCAAAACTCGCTCGTAATAATAGAGGGCCGTTGCCAGGAGATAAGATGAGCGTTCGTAATTCTTGAATCGCTCTTCGATCGCTTGGTGAAAATTTTCACTCATGCCAAGAAAAAGAACATGTGCAAAACTCTTAGCAATCTCGTTGGAATCGTTCGCCGCCGCCCCCTTCTTCAGCCGAGGGGCGAGATCCACGCGAAATTGCGTCGCATATTTCTTCAACACCGGCGTCAAATCGGAAACGTTCGCTTCGACCTCGGTCCACCTCCCCTCCTTCGAGGCGGAGAGAGTTCGGATGAATGCCGCGATGAGGGGATCTTCCGAATCTTGAGACTCCCCCCCTCTGTTCCGGAGATACTCGCTTGCGGTCTGCGCCGCCGTTGCCTCGGTGAAACAAAACGCGAGCATCATAATGAGAAAAACCATCGACCGAATCATTTCACACTCACGCTCCTTTCTCTTTTGCACCGAACTATCCCTTAAAGTAGGTGTAAATGGCGGCGATCTCCGTCTCAATCGTTTTGGAGGCCGCTTCAAAACCCCTCACATTCGGAGGAGAGAATGGAAGATCGACGTAGAAGCCGGGATTCCCGAGCGCCCCCTGCGCGACAAGAAAGCTCGATTCGATCTTCTCGTGCCGGTTCGGGGCTTTCCGTTTCACATTTCCGGAAAGGATGACATCGTAATACTCCCTTGCCAGATCCAGTCGCTCCTTGGCATTCAAAAAATCATCCAGCTTGGACGCAATGATCATCTTGAATTGCATCCGCATATCCAGATAGACCACCTCCGCCAAATATTTGAGGACTTCCCCGCCGTTTTTCGCCGCCACTGCTTTTTGAATTGTCGACGTCAGGTCGATCCCGAGATTTTTTTTGTACTCACCCAGCCGTCCGCTGATCTGCTGAACCTGCTCTTCGATCGTTTTCCAGTCCCCTTCTTTCGTCGCGACAACCGCCTTCTGAAAAAGCTGGATCAACGGCCCCTGCGGACCGGCGCTGTTCCGTCGGTGCATCAGATCGCCGCTGGTCTGGGCAAAAACCTCCCACCCGACCGATAGAACGAAGAGCATGAGGACGAAGCGGCCAAAAAGACGGCGCCCGGGTTTTCCCTCTCCCACTCCCCCTTCACCCCCCATTGCTCCTGAAAATGACCCTTTCACCGAATCTCCTTCAGATCCCCGTCGGCTGTTCAGTGCCCTTGACCCGAGATCCGGACGCCGGCGCCTTTTCTTGTTTTCGCCTCTGCTCCGGATGAATTTGAAACTTGCTGACGAGGACCATCAAATCGGCCCCCATCTCCGCCAACTTTTGAGAGGCGACCAAAACACTCTCCGCCCCTTCCGTTGTCCCCCTTGCTGCGGAGACCACCCCTTCGGTGCTCTCGGTGACCTCTCCGGTCCCCCGGGCCGCCTCCATCACCGAGCGGCTGATCTCATTGGTCGTCGCCGTCTGCTCTTCGATCGCTCCCGCGATCGTGGTGGCGATCTCGTTGATCTGGGTGATGATCCCGGTGATCTCTCCAATCGCGGAGACCGCCTCTTTCGTGTCGGTCTGAATGACTCCGATCTTCTGCCCGATCTCCTCGGTCGCTTTGGCCGTCTTCTTCGCCAGATCTTTGACTTCGTTGGCCACCACCGCAAAGCCTTTCCCCGCTTCTCCCGCACGCGCCGCTTCGATCGCCGCGTTCAACGCCAATAAGTTCGTCTGCTCGGCAATCGATGTGATCACTTTGATGACTTTCCCGATCTCCGCGCTGCTCTCCCCGAGCTTGCTGATCGTCTGGTTGGTCTCCCGCGCCACCTGCACCGCCTCGGACGTAATCTGGGTCGCTTTCACCACGTTTTGGGAGATCTCTTTTAATGTCGCCGTCATTTCTTCTGTCGCGGTGGCGACGGCCTGCACGTTACGGCTGGTCTGCTCGCTCGCCGAGGAGACGGTGCTCGCCAACCGCTTGGTCTCCTCAGAGTTGGAGCTCAACCGCTGACTCGAGGCAAACAAATCCTCCGACGTCGAGGCGATCTGCCGAGAACCGCTTTGGATTTTAAAGACCAATTCTCGGAGATGCTCGGCCATGCGGTTGAATGTTCCTGCAAGGTGACCGATCTCATCCCCGCGGTTCACTTCGTTCCGGACGGTGAGATTCCCTGCCGACACCTCCGTCGCCACCGTCGAGACCTGCTTGAGGGCCCGGGAAATCGAGGAGGCGTTCTTCAGAGAAATAACCGATAAGATCAAGAATCCCAGGAGGGAGATGCCGATAATCATGACCCGGGAGATCCGATTCGCCCCGCCCGCTTCCGTTTGGGACTGCCTCATGTCCTGCTCGATCAGATCGCTTAAACGCCGCATCTCCTCCTCCCATTTCTTGGAGTCGGCGACAAATTCCTCCATTGGAGCCGCCGCGACGAGTTGGCCGTCGAGGATCATTCTTGCCAGCTCTTCCGCGTTATTGATGTAGGCGTCCAGGCCGGGATGAATTTCCAGAATTTCCCCTTTAATCTCTCCTTGGAGGGGAAGCGCCTCGATGTTCTTAAGCCGCTCTCGGAAGAGGGACGCATGACCGGAGAGTTCTTCCAAGATCTCCTTCTTCTTCTCGGAGTTTGCGGCCTCGGCCGCAATCGCCGCCGATTCGACATCGGCCCTTAACGCGTCGCGCACCCTGTCGGCGGTCAAGTGGTAGCGCAACGCGATCGCGCTCACCTCCATCCGGTTCATCGCCTCGGTCACCCGCGTGATTCCCCAGAAACCGAACCCTCCGATCACAAGCGCCAGCAACAAACCGAGGAATCCGAGCCCCAAAAGCTGCTCTTGGATCGTGACCTTGAACTTCATTCCAAGATCCTATTCACTGTTCTATTCATCATTCGCTCCGAATCTCGACCTTTACCCTTGAAGGGACTCGGCCTTCCTTTCCGACCGCGATAAAACGGCTTCGGTCCGCCGTATCACCGACGGCGAACGAGGGCGATTCCCCATCCGATCCATTTCCGGATGAGCCTCTTCTCGCTTCATTTGGAATTTGCCGACCAGCGACATGAGGTCGCTGCTCATTTTGGCAAGCCTTTGAGAGGCGTCTAAAATGGTGGTTGCCCCTTCGGCGGTTCCCTTCGCGGCAATCACCACCCCATCGATGCTCTCGGTGACCTCTCCGGTCCCACGGGCCGCCTCCATCACCGAGCGGCCGATCTCGTGGGTCGTCGCCGTCTGCTCTTCGATCGCTCCCGCGATCGTGGTGGCGATCTCGTTGATCTGGGTGATGATCCCGGTGATCTCTCCAATCGCGGAGACCGCCTCTTTCGTGTCGGTCTGGATCACCCCGATCTTCTGCCCGATCTCCTCCGTCGCTCTCGCCGTCTTCTTCGCCAGATCTTTGACTTCGTTAGCCACTACCGCAAAGCCTTTCCCCGCTTCTCCCGCCCGCGCCGCTTCGATCGCCGCGTTCAACGCCAATAAGTTCGTCTGCTCGGCAATCGATGTGATCACTTTGATGACTTTCCCGATCTCCGCGCTGCTCTCCCCGAGCTTGCTGATCGTCTGGTTGGTCTCCCGCGCCACCTGCACCGCCTCGGACGTAATCTGGGTCGCTTTCACCACGTTTTGGGAGATCTCTTTTAATGTCGCCGTCATTTCTTCTGTCGCGGTGGCGACGGCCTGCACGTTGCGGCTGGTCTGCTCGCTCGCCGAGGAGACCGTGCTCGCTAATTTCTCCGTCTGCTCGGAGTTCGATCCCATCTGCTGACTCGAAGCCGCCAACTCCTCCGACTGTTTGTTCAGGTCCACCATGCGGCCCAACACCTCTCCCCGAACATTCTCCATGATCTCCTCCAACTCGGCCTGCCTTTCCGCGACCAGCCGCATCTCCTGTTGACCGCGAAAACAGGACATCACGAGGATCACATCTTCAAAGACCACCCAGGCCGCGTGTTCCAGCCAACGCCATTGACTTGCATCGTGCATCCCGAACACAGACTGGGGGAAAAACATCCCCCGGATCAGGTGATCGGCCGCAACGATCGCCGTTCCGGAGAGAAGGAGCGACCAGTCCCGATAAAAAGCAATAAAAGCAAGAGAGCCGAAGACATGAAAATGCGTCTCGATTCTCCCCCCGGAGAGATGGATCAGCAACGCCCCCATGAGCATCTGCGATACCGCGATGACATGGCGTGTCAACAGAGCGCCCGGCTTGGTAAAAGCCAAAAAGACGGGAAACCCAGTGAGAATCCCCCCTAAAAAGAGAGCCAGCAGCAACGGATGCTGCCCCTGAAGGGTTTCTTTCGGCCACTGATTGGGAAAAACAAAAACGGCAAACACAAGCCCCACAAACCACTGAAAGATCATCAGCATCCCGAAAAGGCGATCGATCTCCCGATAATTTTTATTCAATTGCTCACAGAAATGGGGCAAGGCCCTTTGCTGAATTTTTTCGACCTGAACCGAAACTTTCTCTTCTGGTGTCATCCCCTTCTCCCCTCACCCTCCAAATGGACAACACAACCGATGTCCTTGTCGTCTTCCGTAAACAGGATCTTCATTGTTCGTCTGCCGGCTCCAGGTGCTCTCTTGCCTTTATCAACGGTTCTCGACCGGTTCCGGGTCCTTCCACAGGATGGATCCAAAATGAGACCGATCGCCTCGCCCTCTCTCCCCTGTTGGATCCGCTTGGAATTTGCCGACCAGCGACATGAGGTCGCTGCTCATTTTGGCAAGCCTTTGAGAGGCGTCCAGGATAGCGGTCGCCCTTTCCGCCGTCCCCTTCGCCGCGAAGACCACCCCATCGATGCTCTCGGTGACCTCTCCCGTCCCTTGCGCCGCCTCCGTCACCGAGCGGCTGATCTCGTTGGTCGTCGCCGTCTGCTCTTCGATCGCTCCCGCGATCGTGGTGGCGATCTCGTTGATCTGGGTGATGATCCCGGTGATCTCTCCGATCGCGGAGACCGCCTCTTTCGTGTCGGTCTGGATCACCCCGATCTTCTGCCCGATCTCCTCCGTCGCTTTGGCCGTCTTCTTCGCCAGATCTTTGACTTCGTTGGCCACTACCGCAAAGCCTTTCCCCGCTTCTCCCGCACGCGCCGCTTCGATCGCCGCGTTCAACGCCAATAAGTTCGTCTGCTCGGCAATCGATGTGATTACTTTGATGACTTTCCCGATCTCCGCGCTGCTCTCCCCGAGCTTGCTGATTGTCCGATTGGTCCCCTGTGCCATCTGCACCGCCTCGGACGTAATCTGGGTCGCCTTCATTACATTTTGGGAGATCTCTTTTAATGTGGCGGTCATCTCTTCCGCCGCGGTGGCAACCGCCTGCACGTTGCGGCTGGTCTGCTCGCTCGCCGAGGAGACGGTGCTCGCCAATTTCTCCGTCTGGTCGGAGTTCGATCCCATCTGCTGGCCTGAAGCCGACATCTCTTCAGATGCGGCTGACACCTGTGCCGCCTTTTCGCGGATCTGGAGAATCATTTCCCGGAGATTTTGCGTCATCGTGTTGAACGTTTGGGCGAAACGTCCGATCTCATCCAATTGACCGACTTCGCTTCGAAGGGTCAGATCCCCGGAGGCGACCCGGGCGGCAATCTCTGAAACGCGCTTTAACTTTTCGATAATCGAGCGAGAAAGCGAGAGAGAAATCGCCAGCCCCCCCGCCAAAAAGGTGAATGACACCCCCAATATCACTTTTAGGAGCAACCCTTTCACCCATCGGGAAGCTTCGCCTAAGGTCGCGGAAAATGCCTGTTCCAAATTCGTCAACTCTCTATTGAGAGCATCCAGATCTTTCATTATCATGTCGACCCTGGCAGAGGCGACTCCTCCGGAAGAAACCTCTCGATGCAGTGCCTCTCCCAACACTTGGAGATCGGAGATGAGACGGTCCCCCTCGGCCCAAATCTCGATTGCTTTAGCGATATAGTCCAGCTGACGAAATTGTCTGAATAAGAAGATCATGATGTCGATATCGTCCGGGTGGACTTTTCCCCCGATGAATCCTTGACGAGCAAGCGCCCAGTCGGGATTCGGTTTCTCCAGTTCCAATCTCACCTTCTTATCTGAAAGCATCACCTCGATGGCGTTCAAATAGGCCTGATAATGGACCTCCTCCCGTGTGGTCGCGTATCGGGCAAGATAATAAGCCCCCTCTTTTTGATGTCTCGACCAGACCCCCTCCGCGCCGACATAAGCACGAACCCCCGAAAGGATGCCCATCCCGAAATAACTGAGAAGAGAAGCCGTGACGATGATGGAACAGTAAATCAGGATCACCACATATAATTTTTTTGAAATCGATCCATTCGTCCATGTTTTCATCGATCGACCTTGTTGTCGAGCCATTCCATTCTTCCCGAGAAGGATCTACTCTCTCGGTGCTTACTCATATTGAAACCGTCCGATGATCTGTTTGAGCTGGGTCGCCATTCTCGCCAGATCTTCGGCCGCTTTTCGGGTGCCGCCGGCTCCCTCCGACGTCCCTTTGGCCGTGTTCGCCATACCGACCGTGTTCTGCGCGATCTCGGCGCTTCCTTTCGCCGCTTCCGACACGCTCTGGCTGATCCCGGTCGTCGTGACGGTCTGCTGCTCCACCGAGCCCGCGATGGAAGTTTGAATGCCGTTCATTTGACTGATGATGGCTCTGATCTGATTGATGGCCGTCACGGCCTCTTTGGTATCGGTCTGAATCGATTCGATCTTCTGGCCGATCTCTTCGGTCGCCTTGCCGGTCTTCCTGGCAAGGTCCTTGACCTCGTTCGCGACCACGACGAAACCTTTCCCCGCCTCTCCGGCGCGGGCCGCCTCGATCGCCGCGTTGAGGGAGAGGAGGTTCGTCTGCTGGGCGATGGCGGTGATCACTTTGATCACATCCCCGATCTGGGTGCTGCTCTCCCCCAACTTTCCGATCGTGCCGTAGGTCTCCTCGGCGAGATTGACCGCCTGGGTTCCGACCTCGGCCGCCTCACGCGCATTTTGAGAGATCTCTTTGATGCTGCTGTTCATCTCTTCGACGGAGGAGGAAATCGACTGCAGACTCCGGCTGACCTCTTCCGCCGTGGCCGAAACCACATTGGCTTGGGTCGCCGTCTCCTCGGCGTTCCCGCTCATCTGCTGGCTGACCGAAACGATATTGTCGGAGGATTGCGAGAGAACATCCGAGCTGACCGAAATGGCTTTCACCGTCTCCCCCATCCGGTCAATCGCCCGGTTGAGGGCCTCTCCGATCTGGCCGATTTCGTCGTGAACCTCCACCTTGACCCGCCCGGTCAGATCCCCCTGGGCGATTCGATCGGTTACCTTCAGCGCCTGCGAGACCTGATTTTTCACGGAGCGGATGACGACGAACGACAACACGCCGAGCAGAAAAATACATACGAAAACGACCAAAAAGATGAAGGCGAAGGAACGGGCCGCCTGTTTCTGATTTGCCCGCGCCTTCTCAAACGCTTCCCTCATCTCCTTTTTCCACTTCGCCGTCAATGCCTCCAATTGCCCGTTCACCTCTTTATACGATCCCTGCATCTGCTCCAGGACTTGGACGAGATTCTCTCCTTTCTCCTTACGGAGCATCCTAATCGACGCGTCCCGGGCGAGAATGTAATATCCGGTGAATCCCTGCTCCAGCCCCGCAAACGCTTCCGCGGCGGAGCGGATACCCTCTTTTCCACCCCGGAGTCGGTTCAAAAAAGTATCGCGAAGGGCGTCGGCTTTTTCTACCATCTCCATCTCATCGGCGGCGACCGCGTCTTGCAGATTCCGCTGAATGTTCGCAAGAACCGTCTCAAGGTCGCGGCTCAACTCCAACGCCGGGAAGTATTCGTTCTCAATCTGCGTCATCAGATCCTCATCGGCGTTGCGGCCAAGCTGGGTAAAGAACAAAATGAGGAGAAACGCCGCCGTCGCCAACGACGGCATGAGAACGATCTTGTGGGTAAACTTCAGATGACGAAACACAACCCCTCCTTTCTCGACATTAATCGAGCACCTTCAAGACCTTCACCCCGTCGCCGACGGACGTCCCTTCGGAGACATAACCGATCGCATCCGGGTTCTCCAGGACATAGGAGATGACCTCACGGTCGGAGTTCTTCTCGACCGGCGGCACACCGCGTCCGGAAAAGATCTGCTTTTGCCAGTAGCTGATCACGGAATGGATCTCCTTGCCGTGAATCTCTTCCGTAAACCTGATTCTCGCCGGGGACGATTCGCTCTGATCGACCGGCAGGACTTTACGGCCGCTCTCCCAGGAAGTGTTTTTCTTCAAAAAGAAATTGGAGACTTGCGTTTTTTTTAACATTGAAACGGGATTCGACGGATGGACAATGATTTTGACCGACGCGCTGCCCGCTTCAATAAATGTGGCAATCAATGGAGCCCAGAAAAGCAGGATCAGAAAAAATACTTTTTTCATCTTGCGGCCTCCCTCTCTCTAAAAGCTGGTTGAAAGGCTGACGATGTAGTATTTCACCTTGATCGGATCCATAAAAATGGGAACCACCGGATCCTCGCTGTTTAAGGTCTTCAACTGATGCCCTTCTACTTTCAGGACCACGTCGGACCCAAACTTATAGTTCAGGCCGACGGCATAGTCTCTATGTAATTTGATATCGTTGAGGTCGAACCCGGGGATGACCAGGGTGGGCAAATCCAGGGTGGCGACCTCGGCCAGAACATGGAGACCGAGTTTCCCGAACAGCTTGATTCCGGCCAACCCGTAATAGTCGGTGAACGTGTGGTTCTTCGACTCGCTTCGGCGATACTCCGCTTGGAAAAGAAACTGCTCGAAATCAGCGTCCAACGAGGCATGTATATCTTTTTGGTACTGCTTCTCGCCGGGGGCGGCGACCGGCACGTCATGGTCGGTCGAGCGGTATCCGCCGATGCCGAACCGGAGGCCTTCGACCGGGGTTTGAAGCCAAATCTCTCCCCCGAAGGCCGACTTCGAGCGGGCGGGGGTGACCACCCCATCGACCACATAAACAAAATCCCACTCCCCGCCGTAAACATCGGTCTGGAGTTCCCATCCATTTCCGATCCCGATCGAATGGGAAAACACCACACCGTCGATCGCCTCGCTTGAAAAGGACCCTTCGCCGTAAAACTGAGAAGGGGGACGATAGAAAGGGAGAATCGTCCCGACATCCCGTATTTCGTTATAAATCCCATTCGGAAGGGGGATCTTACCGACCTTGATGCTCAGCGAATCGAGCAGTTGGTGCTGGTAAAAAATCCAATCCATCTCCACCGAGTGATCTTCTTGGACCGGACTCTCCCCCAACCGTTCATGGAAGAGTTGGAGAACAAAGGTCCCCTGATGGCTCATTCTGTAGCGGAAGAGGAGCGCCGCCGTCCGGTAATCGGTGGTCCCATCCCCCGGAATCCCCAAGACCTGGCCGCCGCTGGAATTGGCATACGCCTGCGACAGATAACCGAAAACGGAGAGGTTGGACTCTCCGATTTGGGCGGCGGAGGCGGTTTTCACAAAGAAGATCCCGGTGATCCACAACGAAATGAAGAGGAACAGCCCCCAAGTCACTTTCGCCCCTTGCCGTTTCCGTTCCGATACTTTGTTCTTTGTTAAAGGCTGAATCCACTCCATGATGTTTCCTCCTATTCGGTTCATGATGCTGCGGTTTATGCTCCTGTTGATTGCTTAGACAGAATTTCCTTGGTTGATGCGCCCACCCCTTTGATGACCTCCTCGGTATTTAGGGCTAGAAAAATCCGGTCGTCGAGCTTATAGACGCCGCCGAGCACCGAAGCGAGTTGCGGATCGACCGTCTCCGGAGGGGGCTCGAAGAGGGCCGGCGTTACCTCGATCACATCGCCGATCTGATCGACCAGGAGATTGACCGCCCCCTCCGCCGTCCGAATGACGACACTCATCGCTTCCATTCCGGCCGGACGCGGAGGAAAACCGAGGCGGTTTCGCAATTCCAGCGCCGTCACAATCTCACCGCGAAGGTTGATCAGTCCGGCAATGACCGGCGGCGCCAGGGGGACCGGGGTGATCTCCTGGCTCGCAAAAATTTCTTGGACCCGCTCCACCTCGACCCCAAAGAAATGGTCTTCGATAAAAAAGGTGGCATACATCCGGTTTTGGTCGTGGCGCCGGTCGGCCTTGGCGGCCCGGCGCTCGACGCCCTCCGGCGGTCCCGCTTTTACCGTTCGCCGCGGCCCGATGCGGCGGAATGCTTCCGAACCGGTATCAAATTGTTCTTCGGACATTGCGCTCTCCCTTCTCTATGGCGGCGCCGGCCGATCCCCATCAGACATGCGCTTCCTTCTCCAACCATCCCGGCGCCACACTCTCGATGATCTGTTCCATGTCGAGAAGATCGGTGGTGAGGCCTTGAATGACCAGCGATCCGCGAACGCCGATCTTTCCGGCCGGCGCCGGATGAAGAATGATCTCTTCCTGAACCGTATCCAAAATCTGACCGACCACCAGGCCGACGCTCTTTTTGTTTCTGGAAAAGAGGATCGCCGGAAGGGTCTCCCCCGCTCCGGTCGAGCCGTTCCCGATCACCCGATCGAGGCGGATCAGCGGCAACAGATCCCCCCGATATTGAACCACCTCCCGTCCGGCGGCCTGTTCGATCGTCGACGTTTTAAATTCTTCCAACCGGGTCACCAACTCCAATGGAATGGCGTATCGATCCTGTCCGGAGAGAGAAAAAAGCAAAAGGGTTTCCTGCGTCGCCTGCTCGACCGTCTCGACCTTTTCTTCTGCTTTGAGTTCGGAGCGGGACAGTTGGTGGAGCCCCCCCGCTTCGGCGATACCCGACGCATCCAGAATCAGCGCCACGGTTCCGTCGCCGAGGATCGTGGCGCCTGCAAAGACGTTCAGCCCTTTCAGGTGGCGGCTGAGCGGCTTGACGACAATTTCTTCCCGATCGCTCACTTCATCGACCACCAGCCCGAACGATTGTCCCCCCGCCCCCAAAACGATCACGTTCGTCTCCTCGGTCCCGGCGCTTCCTCCGGCATTCTCCTCCGCCGGCCTCTTTTGCGATCGAAGGACGCGACCGAGACGGATGAGCGGAAGAAGTTCGCCGCGAAGCCGGTAGAACTCCGCGCCGTGGATCATCTCAATCCGCTCGCCGGCCTCGACATCGACTCGGACCAGCTCGATCAGATTCGCCTGGGGAATGGCAAACAGTTCCCGGCCGCACCGGATCATCAGGGCGGGGATAATCGCGAGGGTAAGCGGAATTCTCAGCTTCAGCAGCGTTCCCTGCTCGAGCCGGCTCTCGATTTCGATGGCGCCGCTGATCTTTTCGATATTGTTGCGGACCACGTCCATTCCCACGCCGCGCCCGGAAACATTCGTCACCTTGTCGGCGGTGGAAAGCCCCGGAAGAAAAATCAGGTTCAGCGTTTCCGATACGGAGAGGCCGGCCGCCGCCTCGGCCGTGATCAGCCCCTTGTCGATCGCCTTCCGTTTGACCTTCTCTCCGTCGATCCCGCCGCCGTCGTCGCGTATCTCGATGTTGATCTGCCCCCCCTCGTGATACGCCTTTAAGAAAAGGGTTCCCTTCGGATTTTTCCCGCGCGCTCTCCGGATCTCCGAGGTCTCGATGCCGTGATCGATTGCATTCCGGACGATATGGGTCAGGGGATCTTTAATCGCCTCCAGAAGGGTTTTATCGAGCTCCGTCTCGGCCCCTTCCATCACCAGCTCCACCTCTTTCCCATTGGCGTGCGCCAAATCCCGGATGACCCGCGGAAACTGGTTCCAGACGTTTCGAATCGGCTGCATCCGGGTGCGGGTGACGCTCTCCTGGAGCTGGGTCGTGATCAGATTCATCCGCTGGGCGATCCCGGCGTCGACCGCATTGTCCCGCTCCCGCACTCGCTGAAGAAGCTGATTTCGAACCAAGACCAATTCACTCACGAGGTTCATCAATTTATCGAGAAGCCCGACGTCGACCCGGATCGTTGAGTCGGCCGCGGAAAGAGACTTGGAAGAGGAAGAGGCTTCTTTTCCCCCCTCCTGGGGTGGAGCGAGTTCCGCGGCGACGCCCGGATTTCCGACCAGAAAGGCATCCAGCTTCTGGCGTATCGCATCATAACTCCGATCCGGCTCCTGTAAGGTCGAACCGATGTGGGCCAGTATCTCTTTGATCGCATCGACCGCCTCCAGCAGGAGGTCGATCCCATCCGGGGTGACGATCATTTTCTTATCCCGCATCCGGACCAGGATGTTCTCGGCGCCGTGCGCCACATTCTCAAGCTTGGGCAACCCCAGAAACCCGCAGGTTCCCTTGATGGTATGAATGGTCCGGAAGATGCTTGCCAGAAGGGCTCCGTTCGTCGGCTCTTTTTCCAAGGCGACGAACTCCTGATCGAGCCGCTCGATCCCTTCCGCGCACTCCACTAAAAACTCTCTTAAGATGCTCTCCTGCTCATCCATGAGGAACCCCCAAATCAGTGGCTCGTTTCTCTCCCCCTCTTCTCATCGGCCGGAAGAGTTAAAATCTTTAACATTCCTGTAAATGGTGATTTGGCCGATGATCGGATCGATCCGATGAAAGTTCTGTATTTTCTCTAAATGCGCCGTCTGAAGGCGGCTCTGCGCGGGGAGCAATAGAATCCCGCCTGCCGTTTTCAGATCCCGCGCCAGGGTCATCCCCTCTTTCAACTCTTCAAGCGATACTTTAACTTCATCCGACGAAATCGTCTCTTGGACCTTTTCGATAATTTCGCCGACAACATGAACCACGGCCGGATCAAACCGTCTGCCCCGCTCTTTCTCCAAGGCTTTCAGCGCTTCCGAAACGGAGGCGCGTCCGGTCGCCTCCGGAGGATTCAATAAAAGATCGAAGGTGTCGGACACCGCCACAATTTGCGACGGCAGGGGAATCCTCTCCCCTTTCAAGCGGTCCGGGAATCCACTGCCGTCGTAATGTTCATGATGAGACCGGATGATCTGTCCGACCGGCTCCAAACGCTTAATCCGCTTGAGCGTCGCCTGTCCCAGAAGGGGATGCTTTTGCCAGAGCGCTTGCTCGACGGCATCCATTTCCTCTATTTTCTTTTTCGCGAGGGAGTCGGGATAACCGAGGATGCCGCTGTCCATTAGCAACGCGGCCGCCTCGCAGATCCGTTGCTCCTCTTCCGGAAGGGAAAGATGCGCGGCAATCGCTTTGGACAAAACGGCCGCCCGTCGCGCATGTCCGACCAGCGCCGGGTTTTTCATCTCCATCAAACCCATAAACAGCTCGAGCATGTCCTGAAAGCCGGCTTCCAATTCCAGATTCTTCATCTCTAACGCTTTGGTCCGCTCCCGGACCTTCGATTCAAGGCTCCGGTTGATGTCGTAGAGCTCTTTGTTCTGCTCCTTGACCAATTCGTTCAGATTCCGGTTTGATTGGACCAGATCATAGTGACGGAGCGCCTCTCGGACCGTCAGGCGCAAGTCATCGTCGTTCCACGGCTTGGAGATATACCGGTAGACCTGACTCTGGTTGATCGCTTCGACCGCCGCCTTCATATCGGTATACCCGGTCAGCATGATTCGCATGATATCGGGGTTTCTCTCACGGACCTTTGCGAGAAATTCCGTTCCCTCCATCTCCGGCATTCGATGGTCGGAGACGATCAACGATACCGGTTTGGACGCGATGAGGCTCAATCCCTCTTTTGCGCTGACGGCGGTGAGAATTTCGTACGGCTCTTTTCGAAAGAGCCGGCGAAGCGCATGGAGAATATTCTCCTCGTCATCGACAAAAAGAAGAAGGTGCTTTCCCCCCCCTCCGGACCCCTCTTCGCTTGGCTGGTTCATACCGACCTTTCCCGCTGGTTCATCAAATTCATCCCGATGCTCAGGCCGATTCATCGATCGGCAGGAGAAGACGGAATTTGGTTCCCTTGCCGACGGTGCTCTCGACCTCGATCTTTCCGTTGTGCTTCTGAACGATCCGATAGGACACCGACAGTCCCAGCCCGGTCCCCTTTCCCACCGGCTTGGTGGTGAAGAAAGGATCGAAGATCTTCTTGACATGTTCTTCCGAAATCCCGCAGCCGGTATCCTCGATCTCGATGACGATCCAATCCCCTTCGACTCGGCTGCGGATCCAGATCTTTCCCCGCTCGCTGATCGCATGCGCGGCGTTCACCAGCAGGTTCATGAAAACCTGATTGATCTGCTGCGGATAGCAGAGAATCTCCGGAATCTCCCCCAGCTCTTTGATCACCTCGGCTTTGTACTTCAGCTCGTTCCAGACGATGTTCAGGGTGCTCTCGATCCCCTGGTTGAGGTTTATCCGCATCCGCTCCGCCCGGCCGACGTGCGAGAACTCCTTCAGATCCTGTACGATCCGCCGGACCCGCTCCATCCCGTCGAGGGACTGCCCGACCAGCCGGGAGAGGTCTTCGAGGAGAAAACCGACATTCACCTGCTTCGAAAGGGATCGGACCCGCCGCTTCTCCCCTTCAATCGCATCGGATTCTCCCCCCTCCACCGCGGTGAGGAGCGACTCGTAGCCGCCGACCAACTTTAGAAGGTCGGTCATGTACTCCTCCAGGGTCCTGAGGTTGCTACTGACGAAGCCGATCGGATTGTTGATCTCGTGCGCCACACCCGCCGCCATCTGCCCGAGCGAAGCCATCTTCTCCGACTGGAGGAGGTAGGCTTGGGTCTCCTTCAGATCTTTATAGGCCCGCTGAAGGGCCTCTTCATCCTGTTTGCGCTCGGTGATGTCTTCCGCAATTCCGGCGACGCGATACACCGCTCCCGCCGCGTTGCGAATCGGGAAGGCGCGGTCCCGTATCCACCGGATCGATCCGTCGGGACGAATGATCCGATATTGCAAATCGTATTCGCCGGTCGCCTGCTTCGGAAACGCCGCGATCACCCGCGCCCGGTCCTCGGGATGAATTGTATCGAGCCACGCGCGCGGCTCCTCATAAAGTTTCTTGGGAGAAATTCCCCAGATCTCCTGATAGGCGGGGCTGACGTAGATCATTTCGTTCTTGTCGGTCGAGGTCATCCAGAAAACCTCGCGGATGCTCTCGGCCACCTGCCTGAAACGCTCTTCGCTCTGCCGCAGCTTCTCTTCGGCGCGCCTCCGCTCGGTAATGTCCATCATCGCCCCGATCATTCGGACCGGCGCGCCGGCTTCATCGCGAATGATATAACCCCGGTCGAGGACGGTTGCATAGGTTCCGTCGCCGCGCCGGAAGCGGTACTCGCCCGACCAAAACTGGCCGCCGCGGTCGATCGCTTCATGAACGTCCGAGAGAATTCGCCGCTTGTCGTCGGGATGAATTCGGTCCGTCCAAGAATCGGCCCCCGGCGGAATCTCTTCGAGGCGCAAACCGAGGAGGGGGCCGAAATTCTCGCTCCACCAAAGGGCATTCGTGATCAGATCCCAATCCCAGATGACGTCGTTGGTGGCGCGGGTGGCAAGTTGGAACCGCTCTTTGCTTTCTCGAAGCGCATCCTCCGCCCGTTTTCGCTCGGTGATGTCCTCCGAGATGCCGAGCAGATAAAGCGGTCTCCCCTCCTTGTCGTAGAGCGGTATCTTCCGCGTATGCAGAATCCGCGTCCCCCGGTCCCGGGTCTGGATCGGCTCCTCCGGAATATCGAGGAGTTTCCCCTCGCCAAGCACCTGCCGGTCTTTGGAAGTGAAGAAATCGGCCTGCGCTTCCGGGAAGAGGTCATAATCGTTTTTTCCGATCAGCTCTTCTCGGGGATAGCCGAGCAGCGCTTCCCCCGCCTTGTTGAACCGCACGAACCGAAGCTCCCGGACCTCCTTGACGAAAAGCATGTTCGGAATGTTCTCGATGATCGAGTTGAGGAACGCCTCGGTGCTCCGCAACTCCTCTTCCGCTTGTTTCCGCTCCGTCACGTCTCGGAAGATCGCCCGGGTGATGACCGTCTTTCCATTTTCAATCCGAGAGTTGATGTTTCCCTCCACGGCGATCGGCCGGCCGCTTTTCGTCACGAAAACCATCTGCGCGCTTCGGAGCGATTCCCCTTTCTTGATCCGCTCGAAAAGCGCTTCGCAATGGGTCTGGTTGTCGGGATGAAAGAGATCCGATAAGGTGAGATGGGGAAGATCTTCCAGTTCATAGCCGAGCGCTTCAAGCCAAGCGCGGTTGACATATTGGAAACGGCCGTCCGGGGTCACGCTCTGAATCAGGTCGTTTGCGTTTTCCAGAAAATCGAGCATGAGGTCTCTGCTCTCACGAACGGCCTGCTCCGCCTTTTGCCGCTCGGTAATGTCTTCAACGACAAGAAGAAGTCTCGCCCTGTCTCCCTCGGTGTATCGGACACCCCGCATCGTGATCATCTGAAGCCGACGGTCGCCCTTGAGATCATTAACATCGACGATCGTCTGGCATTGATGAACGCCCCCTCCCAGCACCTGCGTCGCCCATTCCGCCAGATCGGAAGTCGGCAACACCTCGAAAAGAGACCTTCCTCGAAACTCTTTCTCGGGATCTCCCATCATCTCTCGGAACGCCAGATTCGCTGAAATGATTTGTAGATCCCCGGAAAGCAGGAGCATTCCGAGCGGCACGCTGGAGATGACGTTTTGGAGGTGATCCTTGGCGGCGCGGATCGCTTGCTGATCGGCGTGCCGGTAGGCGTCGATCGCCAATCCCATATCGAAGAAGACGACCTTCAACAGGGCGCGATACGTCTCGATGAATTTCGGGACATCTTCTCCGGAAGCTTGCCGGGCCTTCGGCAGAAGCTCTGAAAGATACTGCGCGTAGGTGCCGAAGTACCACTTCGGGGCCAAGCCGATGCGTTGGTGGGTCAGCCCGATTCGAAGGCGATTTTGAACGTAAGCGTCGCCGTAATCGCCTGCGGTGAGTCGGTCGAAGTACGAGGCCAATGCCTGCTTGAGGCGCATGAATGTATCGGCATCAGGAAGGAGCGCGCGTGTCTCATCGTAAGAGAGGAGGTGGTCGTAAAAGGCATCCGCCAGGACCTGCTTTCCCGCTTGCTGTTCGTGAAACTCCTTCAGCAACGCCAAATCGCGATCTCCCAGCTTTAAGTAATCCCTTCGTCGATCCGCCTCTGCGCCATCGACTCCGATTTCTCTTACAATCGCCGCAATCGCTTTTTCGATACGCCGTTGATCCATTCCATTCCGTTCCGAGGATTCTCTTTATTTCCTCATCCGTTTCAAGCCGCTGTCATCGGCAGGAGAAGACGGAATTTGGTTCCCTTGCCGACGGTGCTCTCGACCTCGATCTTTCCGTTGTGCTTCTGAACGATCCGATAGGACACCGACAGTCCCAGCCCGGTCCCCTTTCCCACCGGCTTGGTGGTGAAGAAAGGATCGAAGATCTTCTTGACATGTTCTTCCGAAATCCCGCAGCCGGTATCCTCGATCTCGATGACGATCCAATCCCCTTCGACTCGGCTGCGGATCCAGATCTTTCCCCGCTCGCTGATCGCATGCGCGGCGTTCACCAGCAGGTTCATGAAAACCTGATTGATCTGCTGCGGATAGCAGAGAATCTCCGGAATCTCCCCCAGCTCTTTGATCACCTCGGCTTTGTACTTCAGCTCGTTCCAGACGATGTTCAGGGTGCTCTCGATCCCCTGGTTGAGGTTTATCCGCATCCGCTCCCCCTGGTCGACGTGCGAGAACTCTTTCAGGTCCTTGATGATTTGACGAATCCGTTCCATCCCGTCGAGGGACTGCCCGACCAGCCGGGAGAGGTCTTCGAGGAGAAAGCCGACATTCACCTCTTTCTCGAGCGATCGAACCCGCTTCCGCTCGCCTTCAACGGCGTCACCCTCTCCCCGCTCCATCACGGCGAGGAGCGACCCATAACCTGAAATCAATTGGATCAATTCGGCCATATACTCCTCGAGTGTCCTCAGATTGCTGCTGACGAAGCCGACCGGATTGTTGATCTCGTGGGCCACCCCCGCCGCCAGTTGACCGAGCGAGGCCATCTTCTCCGACTGAAGCAGATGGGCTTGGGCGGCATGTAGCTCTTCTTCCGCCCGTCGGCGCCTGGTAATATCGCGGGAATTGATAATGCCGATCACGGCGCCGGAATGGTTTCGGTGGCCCCTTCCCATCGATTCGAGCAAGCGCCATGAGCCGTCCCGGTGCCGAAATCGGAACTCAACCAAAAAAGCCTTCTCAAGCTCCTGGGAACCCTTTCTGACGGCCTCCATCAGAGGGGGGATGTCGTCCGGATGAACGCACTGAAAAATGTTCTGTCCGACCAACGCTCCCTGCCGATACCCCAGCACCCGCTCCACGGAGGGGCTGTCGTAAAGAATCCCCCCCATCACATCGATCACCGTGATAATGTCCGACGAATGCTCGATCAGCGACTGGAAGTAGTCCTCATTTTGCCGCAGCGCCGCCTCGGCCCACCTCCGCTCCCGCCGCTCGGCCGCTTCACGCAACTCCCGATCGACGGCGGGGACCAATCGTTTCAAATTTCCTTTCATGACGTAGTCGTTCGCCCCATTCTTCATCGCCTCCACCGCGACGTCCTCGCCGATCGTTCCGGAGACGAAAATGAAAGGAATATCCAGCCCCTTTTTTCTCAGCAAGTTCAAAGCGGCCACCCCGTTGAAGTGCGGCATGGAGTAATCGCCGAAAGCAATGTCCCAACTCTGCCGATCCAACGCCGCCGCCATCGCTTCCGGCGTCTCCACACGTTCATAGGTCGGGTCATAGTTGCCTCGGCGCAAGGCACCGATCAACAGCTCGGTGTCTTCCACCGAATCTTCAACAACCAACACCCTCAGCGGCCTCACCATGGAACGTTCCTCATGAAAAGCTAAAACCGGGTCCTCCCGCTTTCCTTTCCGTTCGCAGGCACCGGCGACATCAATGGTGCAGGATCAATTCAACCCTTCTGTTGGCGGTCCTGTTCTCCGGAGTGTCGTTGGGCCGAATCGGCCTGGTATCGGCATAGCCGGTCAGCGAAAATTGCTCGGGACGCAACCCGCGGCCCAACAGATATCTCACGACCTCCCCCGCCCTCCCGATCGACAGATCCCAATTCGAAGGATAACGCGCGCCGAAGATCGGAAGATCGTCGGTGTGACCTTCGACCCAGATCCAGGCGTCGATTTCGTATAGGATCTCCGACATTTCATCCAAAACCGCCTTCGCCTTCGGTTTCAATTCGGACGAACCGGAATTAAAAACGGCGCCGGGGAGCGTTAGAACCAGCCCCCTTTTATCGGCGGAGACCTGAACGTCCGCGTCAATCTCTCCTATCTGCAACAGCCTGCGAAAATCCGCGGGCGATAAAGGACGATGGGCGAGGGGAAAATCCAGCTCGATCTCGTTGGGTTTCACCAACGGCATCTTCACGCCGGACTCGAGGATCGCGATCCCTTCCACGGAAAAATGGCTCAGCGCCTCTCGCAACTTTCCCTTGTCAAGCGACTTCATGGCGAACAAGAGAACGAAAAAGGTCAATAATAGACTCAGCAAGTCCGAGAAGGTCACCATCCAGGCGTTGGGATCCGGGCCGGATGCTTCCTCTTTATTTCTTTTGCCCATCCTTCTCCCCCACCAGGACAAGATGGACGCGGCGGTTTCTTGCCCTCTTCTCCGGCGAGTCGTTCTCCACCAACGGGCGATGTTCCGCGAAACCCATCGCGCTCAGCCGCTCCTTCGGAATTCCTCCCGGTCCCTCAAGGACTTTCAGCACCGAGACCGCGCGCGTCGCCGACAACTCCCAGTTGGAGGGAAACCGGGCCGTTCGTATTGGGACATCGTCGGTATGACCTTCGACCCGCACCGGAAGGCTTGATCTTTGAAGGATCTCCGCAATACCGACCAGAACCGGCGTCACGCCCGGGCGCAGATCCGCGCTCCCGGGCGGGAATAAGAGCTCCTCGGGAAGATTGAGGATCACGTCGGCGCCCTTCGCCGAGATGATAACGGTATCGCTGAGTTGTTCTTGTTTCATCAGGTTTCTGAAATGCTCCATCATGTTCACCGGGGCTTCATCAATGGAGACGATCGGTGGGCCCGGAGGAAGGGTTTCGTCCCCCTCCGACAAATGAGCGCCCCCGGGGAGGATCCCGAATCTGCCGACGAGAGAGCCGAGCGCTTTCTTGATCTTTTCCTCATCGTTGACCCCGATCGTGTTGATATAAACGAAAAAGACCAGCAGGATCAGGTTTAACGAAACGCTCATCACCAGGGATGCGCCGCTTGCGGAGCCCCCTTCGGTCGCTGTCTTTCTGGCCATCTCCCTTCCTGCACCTCGCATCTGGCCCGCGGCGGAGCGATCCGCCGCGGGGCTATTTCTTTTGGCTTGCTTTCTGCTCTTTTGGGGATAAAAACGCCTGCAGCTTTTGCTCCAGCGTTCTCGGATTTTCGCCCGCCGACATCGAGAGGACCGCTTCCAAAATCATCTCCTTGACCAGCATCTCCTGTTTACTCCTCGTCTTGAGCTTCCCCGCAATCGGCAAACAGAGGAGGTTCGCGATGCATGCGCCGTAAAAGGTGGTGATCAGGGCGACGGCCATGGCCGGGCCGATCTTGCTCGGATCGTCGAGTCGCTGCAGCATTTGAACCAGTCCGATGAGGGTGCCGATCATTCCGAGCGCGGGGGCGAAGGTGGCGAGGGTCGTGAAGATTTCGGAACCGAGTCGGTGCCGCTCCGCGAGATATTCCATCTCCTTCTCCAAAACGCTTCGGATGTCTTTGGCCTCGGTGCCGTCGACCAGCATCTGCAATCCCTTGGCGAAGAAAGCGCTACGAACCTGTTTAATCATCGGCTCAATCGAGAGGACACCGTTTTTTCTCATTTTTCCCGACAATTCGATCATCTGGGTGATCAGCTCTCTCGGCGGTTCCAGCTTGTATAAAAAAACATTCTTGACCACCATCACCACGCCGAAGACGTCCCGGAGCGGGTAATTGATCAAGGTCGTTCCGATGGTTCCCCCGACGACAATCATCATCGATGCGGCGTCCCAAAAAATGAGAAGGGACCCTCCCGAAAAAATACCGAGAAGAACAAGCGAAAACGCGGAAATCAATCCGATAATGGTTGCGATATCCATGCAGCCTTCCCCGACCGACAGCGACAGGACAGAATCCGAAAATCAAAAAGAAAACCGGCCCCTTCCTCTCTCCTGAATTCTGATCTCTTTATCGTTTAAAACGACTCTTTTTCACGGTCCTTCATCAGACCTTTTAATTTGGCGATCGCCTGAGCGTGGAGCTGACAGATGCGTGACTCGGTCACTTTCATGATCTGTCCGATCTCTTTCATCGTCAGCTCCTCGAAGTAATAGAGCGAAATCATCTGCCGCTCTTTCTCTGAAAGCCGATCGATCGCTTCAATCAATCTTCTTCGAAGCCCTTGCGAGAGAAGAGAGAGGAGCGGATTTTCCGCGTTGAGATCGGCCAGCGACTCGATGAAACGCCGCTCATCTCCCGCTTCCAGCCCGAAATCTTCAAGATGAAGCAGGCTGATTCCCTTCGCCTGAAAAAGAAACGCCTCATACTGGTCGGCATCCATCTTGAGGGCCGCGGCCAGCTCTTCCTCGGAGGGGGCGCGCCCCAGGTCTTTCGACAGCTGCTCGGTGGTTCTTTGAAACAACGCGATCTTCTCGCGGACCGACCGCGGCATCCAGTCGAGCGATCGAATTTCATCCAGCATGGCGCCGCGGATCCGAAACTCCGCGTAGGTTCGAAAGCGCGCCTCTCGCGACGGATCATACTTGCCGATGGCGTCCATCAGCCCGATCACTCCCGCGTGAATCAAATCCTCCACATCCAACGAAGGAGGGAGGCGAAACGCCAGCCGTTGCGCCAGGTATCGAATGATCGGCGCAAATTCCGAAATCAGCTTTTCGGCGGCCGCCGCGTCGATGGAGGGGGGTGGGCTGCGTCGGGTGGCCGCCTCTTTATCCGGGCCCATTTGGCATCCCTCTCCCCTACTCCTTCATCCCGCCGCCGGACGGGGCCCGCGGACGCTCCGCGTTCTGGAATAAAAATGCCTTCCAGAGAAATTGAACGTTTCCCTTCGGAATCGGGCTGACCGGACGCTGGAGGATCTCCCGGGCCAATTCGGAAAATCGAAGACTCGACCGGGCGCTCGGATATCGCTCCATGACCGTCTTCTGCTCGCAGACCGCCATCCGGAGATAATCATCGTAAGGAATGGCGCCGACATAGTCGACGGCGACCCCCAGGAACTGATCGGCGACTCTGCTGAGTTTTTTGAAGATCTCTTTTCCCTCCTGCGCTCCCCGAACCATGTTGACCAGGAGATTGAATCGTTTTTCATCATGCTGCCGGGACAATACCTTCATCACTGCGTAGGCGTCGGTGATCGACGTCGGCTCGGGGGTCGCCACCACCACAATCTCCTGCGCGACGGTGTTGAAGTAAATGACGTTGGACGAGATGCCCGCCGCGGTATCGATCAAAAAGATATCGACCTCCTCTTCGAGCCGTTCGAGCGCGGAGAGGAGAATCAGCTTCTGCTCCGCGGTCAATTGGGTCATTTCCTCCGTTCCCGAGCTGGTCGGAAGGATCCGAATCCCCGCCGGCCCCTGGACCATGATCTCCGAGATCGACTTCTCCCCCAGAAGAACATGCTCCAACGTGTAGGGCGGCACAATGCCGAACAGGACATCGACATTTCCCAGGGCCAGATCGGCATCCAAGATCAGAACCCGTTGCCCCAGTTGGGAAAAGGCCACGGCGAGGTTCGCGACGACGTTCGTCTTGCCGACCCCTCCCTTTCCGCTCGTGACGGCGATGACCCTCGGCTGCCGGGGCGCTCCGGAAGGACCCTCCGCCCATTTTCTTAACGTCCTTGCTTGATCCATTTGTTGTCCTTTTCCGTAGGGGGCGGTCCGATGTGACCGCCTTGGGGCAGACACGCAGGTCCGCCCCTACAATCAATTCAATACTAAATCGGCGATCCGTTTGGGGGTTGCGACCTCGATATCTTCCGGAACCCGCTGTCCCATGGTCAAATACGAAAGCGGCTTTCCTTTTCTTCGCATCGCGGTTAAAAGGGATCCGTAGTTTCGGGTTTCATCCGTTTTGGTAAAGAGAAAATAGTTGATCGGAACGGCGGAGAAACGATCGATGATCTCTTCCAGATCGCGCTCCCGGGTGTTGGAGGAGAGGACCAGATGGGTCTCGACCGGCGCCTCGATCCGGGAGAGGACCCCCAGCGATTCCAACTGCGAAGCGTTCAGATGGCTTCGCCCGGCGGTGTCGATGAGGATCAGTTCTCCCTCCTGACGGCGGGCCACCGCCTCTTTGAGCCGGTCCTCCGAAACCACGACCGGCGCCCCGATGATTTTTGCGTAGATCTTCAGCTGCTCCACCGCGCCGATGCGATAGGTATCGAGCGTCGCCAAAGTCACCTTCCCTTTCTTTCGAAAATGATGCGCCGCCAGCTTTGCGACGGTGGTGGTTTTTCCGACGCCGGTCGGGCCGATCAATGCGACGACCTTCCCTCCTTGCTTCGGCCGCTCCATCGCCACCGCCGCCTGAGCCATCCCCTTGATCATCTCCTTGAGATAGTTCTCGACAAAATCTTCTTTCCAGAGATCCTCCGGCCCGAGTTTCCGCTTCATGATCTGGAGCAGGTCGGACGCGATCGTTTGATCGACCCCGTTTAAGACCAACCGCCGGTAAATGGACGCCAGCGTCGGATGAAGATCATTCAATTGCGGATCGCGGATCGCGGATTGCGGAATGGGAAAACGGGATCGGCTTTTCATCGCCGATAATTCCTCTCTTATCCCCAGGTTCGATTTCCGAAGAGCCTCCATCGACTCCTTGACCGCGCGAAGCTCTTCCAAGAGCGATCCGATGGCCGGATCGGCGCCCCCTGTCCGGCCGGCTTCTTCCAAGAGATCACCGAATGCCTTCGATTCGCCCGTGGAAACGTCCCTGCGGGACGTCTCTCCCCTGACCGGATCGGACCGCTCTTCCGTCTGCCTCCGGTCCCGCTGTTGCTGCATCGGGCTCGGCGGATCGACGGCGGCGGTCACCTCGATCACCGGACGGCCGAGGAGGCCGAAGTCCCCCTTCCGGATCTCGCGCGTCGACAAAATAACGGCGTCCGGCCCCATCTCCTTCTTGATCGCCTGGAGCGCTTCCGCGATCTCAAACACCTCGTACTTTTTAATCTGCATCGGTCACCTTTACGGTTTCGATCGATTGAATTCGGATCGGAGAGACCACTTCACTGGAGGAAAGGATCACCAAATTGGGAATAAACCGCTCGACCAGCTTGCGCAGGTGCGGCCGGATCATCGGGGAGCAGAGGACAACGGGGGGGGTTCCCTTCATCGAGACCTGCTCGACCGCCTGCCGGATCCGGAGGAGGATCTTCTGCGCCAAGAGAGGATCAAGCGTCAGGACCGATCCCTGAGCGGTCTGCTGTATGCTCGACGCAATCCGCTGGTCGAGAAGCGGATCGATCCCGATGACCGGCAGCGTCCGGTCGGAGGTCTGGTGCTGCCGGGTGATCGTCCGGCCCAGCGCCTGACGGACCGATTCGGTCAACAGGTCGGGGTCTTTGGTCGTGGGGGCCGTATCGGCCAGCGTCTCCAAGATGGTCCGCAGATCCCGGATCGGCACCCGCTCCCGGAGGAGGTTGCTGAGGACTTTGACGACCCCGCCGAGGGGAAGGAGCGTCGGGATCAACTCCTCGACCACCTTCGGCGCTTCTTTCCCGAAGCGCTCGATCAGCTGCTGGACCTCTTGGCGTCCGAGGAGTTCATGCGCATGGCCCCGGAGGATCTCGGTCAGATGGGTCGCGACGATCGACGGCGCATCGACCACGGTATAACCGGCGGTCTGCGCGCGCTCCTTCTCCTTTTCCGTGATCCAGAGCGCCGGCAGGCCGAAGCAAGGCTCTTTGGTTTCGATCCCGCCGATTCCGCGATCGACCCCGCTCGGGTTCATCGCCAGATAATGGCCCGGCAGCAGATCGCCGCGGGCGACCTCCACCCCTTTGATCAAAATCAGATATTCATTCGGTTTGATCTGAAGATTATCCCGGATATGAATCGGCGGAACGACAAAGCCGAGCTCCAAGGCAAGCTGTTTTCGAATCGCCGTGATCCGCTTCAGCAGTTCCCCCCCCTGCGCCTCGTCGACAAACGAGATCAGCCCGTAGCCGACGTTCAACTCCATCAAATCGAGCGGAACGATCCACTCCTGTTTTTCAGGAATCATCGGGGCGGCGGTCTCCTTCGCCGCCGGCTTGGCCTCGGCCGCGGCCGCTTCATCCTTCACTTTTTGCGCGGTATAGCCCAAATAACCGATCCCCGCCGCAAGCGTCAGAAAAGCGAGGTGCGGCAGCCCCGGCATCAAACCGAAGAGGAAGATGATCGACGCCGCCCCCATGATCGCCCGGGGATGGACCAAGATCTGCCGCGTCACCTCCGCTCCCAGATTCGATTCCGCCGCGGCGCGGCTGACCACGATACCGGCCGAGGTCGAGATGATCAGCGCCGGAATCTGCGTGATCAATCCCTCGCCGATCGTCAGCAAGGTGTAATTTTGCGCCGCCGCCATGAAGCTCATCCCCTGTTGCAGAACCCCGATGATCAATCCGCCGATGATGTTGACGAAAATGATCAAGATGGCGGCGATCGCGTCGCCGCGGACGAATTTGCTCGCCCCGTCCATGGCGCCGTAAAAGTCGGCCTCCTGTGAGACCGCTTTCCGCCGCCGGCGCGCCTCTTTTTCATCGATCAATCCGGCGTTCAGATCGGCGTCGATGCTCATCTGCTTCCCCGGCATCGCATCCAACATGAAACGCGCGGCGACCTCGGCGATCCGTCCGGCGCCTTTCGTGATGACGACAAAGTTGATGACGACGAGGATGGCGAAGACGACGAGCCCGACGGTATAGTTGCCGCCGACGACGAAGTTTCCGAAGGTCTTGATCACCTGCCCCGCCGCGTCGATCCCTTCGCTTCCGTGCAGGAGGATCAGCCGCGTCGTGGCGATGTTGAGCGCAAGGCGGAAGAGGGTCACGAGAAGGAGGACCGAGGGGAAAGCGGAAAACTCCATCGGCCGAAGGGTATACATCGAAACAAAGAGAACGATCAGCGCCAGACTCAGATTAAAGGCGAGGAGAAGATCGACGAGCACCCTCGGCAAGGGGAGGATCATCAGCATTAAAATCCCCACCACCCCGAGGCTCAGAACGATGTCCCCGTTCTTCAGCCACGATCCGGTCGGCGCTTCTTGTGTGACGGCTTCCGCCATTCTCTCCCTAAACTCGATGCATCACATTTTCTTTGTAGGGGCAGACCGGTGTGTCTGCCCAAGGCGGTCACATCGGACCGCCCCTACGTTCGGCGCAACCGATACACATACGCCAAAATTTCCGCGACGGCGCGGTAGAGCTTTGACGGGATCGGATCGCCGATTTTGACCCCCTTGAAGAGGGCGCGGGCGAGCGGTTTGTTCTCGATCACCGGAACCCCGTGTTGACGGGCGATCTCCCGTATCCGCTCCGCGATAAAGCCGGCCCCTTTCGCCACCACTTTCGGCGCCTTCATTTTCCCGTGTTGATACAGGAGGGCCACCGCCAGGGTCGTCGGGTTGGTCAGGACCACGTCGGCCTTCGGCACGTCGGCCATCATCCGCTTGCGGGCCATCTCCTTCTGAGCGCTCCGCACACGCGCCCGGATCATCGGATCCCCTTCGCTCTGCCGCATCTCCTCCTTCATCTCCTGTTTCGTCATCCGGAGGCTCCGCTCCAGGTTCCACCACTGAAAGAGATAATCAGCCGCTCCGAGAAAGGCGATCAGGAGACCGGTCGTCAGGGCCAACTTGGAGATCTTCTCCCCTGCAATCGCCAGCATTTGAGAAGGCTCCGCCTGCATCGCCGTGGAGATCGCCGGAATCGCTTGGCGAATGACAACGTATGAAAGTCCGCCGACGGCGATAAATTTGATCAGCGTCTTGATCAACTCCGCGGCCGCCTGGAGCGAAAAGAACTTCTTCGCCCCCTTCATCGGATTGAGCCGAGACCAATCGGGGGCCAACGCTTCCGTCGACCAAACCCATCCATGCTGCCCGAAGGAGGCGGCGACCACGATCGCGCCGAGCATTCCCATGACCGGAATAAGAACCGACAACGTCCCTGAAAGTTGCGTCATCGCCAAATGATAAAAAGAGGTCTCCGTCATCGGCGTGGAGGAAAAGCCGCTCCAGGTCTGAACCATCACTTTCCGCATCTGCGACATCACTATCGGAGCGGTGATCGAAAAACCGAGGACGCCGCCGAGAATCAACGCGGCGGAATGGATCTCCCGGCTTTTGGGGACCTGCCCTTTCTTCCGGGCCTCCTCCCGCCGTTTTGGACTCGCTTTTTCGCTTTTTTCCTGATCGTCCGATGCCATTTATCAACTCAAATGCGTGAGACGTGAGGAGTAGATGTCTTCACTCTTTACGGATTTTTCATCTCCAACAAAAGCCCCCCGATCGTTCCTTCCAGGCCGGCCATCTGGTTCTGCAGCAACGCGACGTAGAGAGAGAGGGTCGCTCCCATGATCAGAAGACCGAGGCTGATCGTGATCGGGTAACTCATCAGCCACACATTCATCTGTGGAACGACGCGCGAGATGATCCCCAGGGCGACGTTCGCCAGCAAAAGGGCGATGGTGACCGGAATCGCGATCCGCATTCCCATGACAAAAAGCTGGCCGGCCGCTTGAACGAGTTGCCCGATCGGCGCTCCCCCGGGATTGAAGGTCATCGGAGGAAGAATGGTGAAGCTTTGAACCAGCGCCCGAAGGACCAGATGGTCTGCATGGATCCCGAAGAAAACGAGGACCGCCAAAAGGGTATAAAACTGTTCGATCAATGGAACCGGTTGATTGGAGCTCGGATCAATGACATTGGCAATGCCGAACCCCATCTGAAGGCCCGCGAGTTCTCCGCCGAGTTCCACCGCGGCAAAAATGAGACGGGACCCGAGCCCGATGACCCACCCGATCATCATCTCTCCCGCCAGACCGACCACCCAGGCGGAGACCGTCGGCGGGGCCGGCTGAATCGGGATGATCGGCACGAGGATGAGCGAGACCGCCAGCGCCAACGACACCTTGACCAATCCGGGAATACTGCGCCCGCTCATGATCGGGAGCACGGCGAGAAAGCTCGCCACCCGAAAGAGAATCAGCACAAAAGCGGTCTCATACCGGAAAAGAGGCTGCACCCACTCCATTACGCTCTCCTAATGGACGTAATTCGGAAGATTGATCAGCAGACGGCTCGTAAACTCGATAAGGAGCGAGAGCATCCAGGGAAAGAAGATCAACAGAGCGAGCGCCACCGCCAGAATCTTCGGCAGAAACGTCAAGGTCGCTTCGTTGATTTGGGTGACCGCCTGAAAGAGGCTCACGAGCAATCCCGCCGCCAAGCTGAAAAGAAGCGCCGGGGCGGCCAGAAGGAGCGCCGTTTCGATGGTCCGCTGACCCATCTCAACCACAAATTCCATCGTCATTTTTAAATCCCTTTTTAGACTGTTACGCAAAGCTCTTGACCAGAGACCCCACGACGAGAAACCACCCGTCGGCCAAAACAAAAAGAATCAGCTTGAACGGAAGGGAGACCATGACGGGGGGAAGCATCATCATCCCCATCGACATCAAAATGCTCGCCACGACGATATCGATGATGAGAAAGGGCAAGAAGATCAGGAAACCGATCTGAAAAGCGGTCCGGAGCTCGCTGATCATGAAGGCCGGAATCACCACGTGAATCGGGAGCTCGGAGGGGGTATTCGGCGCCGGCAGCTTCGCGATATCGACGAAAAGGGCGAGGTCTTTCTCGCGAACCTGCTTGAGCATAAAACCCCTCGCCGAGTCGGCCGCCCGCTCGAGCGCCTCCGATTGCGACGCCTTCTGCTCCAGGTAGGGTTGAAGCGCCTCCGCATTGACTTTTTGCCAGACCGGCGACATCACAAAGAGCGTTAAAAAAAGGGCCAAGCTGATGAGGACCTGGTTGGGAGGGCTTTGCTGCGTTCCCAGTGCATGCCGCAAAAAGGAGAGGACGACCACGATCCGCGTAAACGAGGTGACCATCATGATCAGGGCCGGGGCCAGAGAGAGGACCGTCAGGAGGAGGAGAATCTGAACGACCACCGACATCTGCTGGGGTGTGCCGTCTCCCAGGTTGATCGTCAAGGAGGGAGCCCCGTTGGGGGTCTCCGCCGCTGAAACCGGCGCCACGACACAGATCACAAAGAGGGCGCATACAATCCCGGCGCGTAGGAGAAGCCGATGCGTCATGTTCGCGGCCCCGCGTTTGTTTCGATCGGCGCCGACGGAAGGGGCGGCTCCTCCAGCCGGGCGAGAAGGGAGATCTGTGTCGGCGTGATGCCGACGACCAGATATTCTTTTCCGACCTCGATCACCGCGATCTCTTTCTTCGGGCCGAGATAGGTCGTCGCCAAGACCTGGATGAGAGGCTGGGACCGCCAGCGTCCCAATTTCGAGCCGAGGAACCGCTGGGCGGCATAAGCCGTCAGGGCCATGATCCCGAGAACGAAGAGGAGCGATCCGCCGACCTTGATCAAGTTCCAGAAGGAATCCACGGGGTCATCCTTTGCTGAGTTGTTTGATCCGTTCCGCCGCGCTGACGATATCGGTGAGGCGAATTCCGAATTTTTCGTTCACGACGACCACCTCGCCTCGGGCCACCAACTTATCGCCGATAAACACCTCCAGCGGCTCGCCCGACAGCTTTTCCAGTTCGACCACCGATCCTTGGCCGAGTTGCAGAAGATCCCGGATGAGAATTTTTGCGTTCCCCAGCTCGACGCGAATTTCCAGGGGAATATCGAGGATAAAATCGAGATTGCCCACCGGCGCGCCGGTTTTTTTCTGCTCCAGCGGCGCGAACGAAGGGGGTTTTGCTTCCGCGCCCGCGGGCTTCTTGGCCGCCCCCGACGCCGGGGCGGCGGCCGGCTTCTGCGCCCCGCCCCCCGGTCCGGCCTTGGGATCCTCATCTGCCATGTTGCGCTTCCCTCCGATCGTAAATCAGCGAGGTGATCTGAAACGCGGGCTTCCCCCGGTGGAGACCGGGATGGCCTCGAAATTTCGGTCTTCCCTCCACCTTCATCTCCAGATCTTCATCCACCCCCTTTTCGAGAATAATAATATCCCCCACCGCCAGCCGGGTGATCTCCTCTACGGTCAGAACCGCCCCTCCCAGCTCGGCTGTGACCGAAACCCTGCAGTCGGCCATCTCGGCTCTTAAACGCGCGGCCCATTCGGGATCAACTTCTCGGGCGGTTCCGGTGGAACCGCCGACCAATTTTTCGAAGACCGGTTCGAGAGAGGTAAATGGAATCGCCAGGATGATCTCCCGCTTTTGATCCTCAATCTCAAGTTTGAATGAAATCTTGACGATCTGCTCGCCGGGGCTCATGACGTTGGCGAACTGCGGATTGGTCTCGGACCGGACCAAAGAAGGTTTGAAAGGATAAAGCGGCGTCCATGCTTTTTGAAATTCTTCAAGAACCATCACAACGAACCGGCGGATCACCCGTTGCTCGATCGGCGTAAACTCCGTGACGGCGATTTTGCCCGGGCCTTGGCCGTTTCCGCCGAAGAGGAGCTCAAGAAGCGTATAGAGAAGCTCCGGCTTCACCACGATCAAGGCCTGTCCTTTCAGCGGATCTATTTTAATCAGGTTCAAGCTGATCGGCGCGGGAGCGTCTTTCATGAGATCTTTGAAAGGAAGGACCTGGATCGGCATCGGCTGAATCTTGATCTCTTTACGAACAACCGAGGAGAGGGTGGCCTTGAAAAATCGCGCGAACCGCTCATGAGCAAACTCGAAACCCGAGATTCCTCCGTGAGGAATCGGATCGCGGCTGGTGAAATCATACGGCCGGACGCCTCGGGACGGCGCCGGTGCGGATTGCGTGCTGACCTTTCCGTCGGAAACGCCTTTGAGAAGGGCATCCACCTCCTCTTGAGATAATATTTTCTCCGCCATCATCGATTCACGATGTCGGCCCTGCAATCGACCGGTTCATTGCAACTCCTATTGCGCCACAAAATCGGTAAAATACGCCGCCTTCACCGCTCCCTTTTTTAAGATCGTATTTAACCTTTGGAGAATCTCATCGCGGAGTTCCATTTTTCCCTCAACGGTTCGGATGCTCGCATACTCTTTGCTGCTGAAAAGAATGAGGAGCGAATCGCGAATCTGAGGCATCCGATTTGTCACCTCTTCGGTATATTCCTCCTTCGTCAGCTCCAACTTGATCGTCAGCTTAAGGTACCGGATCTCCGGGGTATCGGCCAGATTGACGACGAAGGGATCCAAATCGAAAATGACCCCTCCCTTCTCCTCCGTCTTCTCGCCGCCGGCCGCCTCCGCCTTCCCGCCGCTCTTCTCCGTTTTAGGAGGGGCCGCTTCTTCGGCGGCGACAGCCGCAACCGTCTCCTCGGAGGGTTTCTTCATCATGAAAAAAACGCCTCCTCCCGCCGCAAGAAGGATTACCGCGCCGCCGATGACGAACAACATTTTTTTCGATTTTGCCGAAGACTTCGTTTCCTTCTTATCGGCTTTGTCGGCCTCTCCTTTTTTTTCTTCCTCCGCCACGGATCCACTCCCTCATGGGATTAAGTTCATTCGGTATGCATAGCAATGTCCATGCCAGCGATAAAATGCCGGGAGGCGCGATCCGGAGGCCGGAATCGCCGCCTTTTGATGATTAAAATTGATTTAGCGAAGAGAAGATGCGATGAAAATAAAAAGAAGTGTCAACAAAGGGGGGAGGACCGTCATTGCTTTGACGGATGCGCCGGGGCGGGAGGACCGCCCCGGCGCTCAGGACTTATCGCGTCAGGTTCACCAGTTCCTGGAGGATCTCGTCCGTAATGGAGATCACGCGGGAATTGGCTTGGAATCCGCGCTGATACTCGATCATCTTCACGAACTGCCCCGCCAGATCGACGCTCGACAATTCCAGCGAGCTCGCCAGAATCCTCCCCATTCCGGCCGAATCAGGCGAGCCGAAAATCGGTTGTCCCGAGTCGGAAGAGACGGCATAAAGATTATTCCCGAGCTTGACCAGCCCCTGGGGGTTGTTAAACCGCCCCAGCGTAACCCCGCCGAGGGTCCGGCTCTTTCCGTTGGTGAAAAGACCGGTGATGAGCCCCTCCTTGTTGACGGAGACCCGCTGAAGCGATCCGGAAGCATAGCCGTCTTGAAGCTGGTTGAGGACCCCCGAGTTCGATCCGAATTGGGTGAGCCCGTTCAAACCGGTTCCCCCGTCCGTGGTAATGCTCTCCCCAAAATTAAAGTCGATGATCTGATTCTGCGTCGCCCCTCCGGAGAAGTCGAAGCCGCCGGTCGGATAAGTAATGGCGCTGACCGTATCGAGCTCTCCGGCCGTGGTGAAGGTCAGCGTTCCCTGCGCCTGAATTTCCGTCACGCCGCTGGCGGAGTCGGCTCCCTCGACAAGGGCAAACCATTCCCAGGTATTTCCGCCCGCTCCCGTCGCGCTCTTTCTAAAAAATATCGAGACGAGATGGCTGTTTCCGAGGGAGTCGAACATCGACAGACTGGTCGAGAAGTTCGAGGTGGCCGTCGGATCGGTCACGTCAAAAGCGGGGGGAATGGTCGCCCTGGAATCGATATTGGCCACGATGCTCATTTCGGCGGTCGACTGCGGGGGAAAGGAGGTCGACGCCACATTGAGATTGCCGATCTGTCCGGTGAGTTCGCCGGTCGGGTCGGCTTGATAACCTTGAAGCAACAGACCTTCCGGATTGGCGATGAGTCCGTTCTGGTCCACGCTAAAGAGACCGGCGCGGGTATACGATTCCGTTCCTTCCGGTGTTCTCAAAAGAAAAAACCCGTCTCCCTCCAGCGCCATGTCGAGTCCGTTCCCGGTCGTCTCGAACGATCCTTGGATGAACTGCGTCCGGATGCCGCTGACAAAGACCCCGTGCCCGATCTGGTTCGAACTCGATCCCTCCCCGATAATATCGGCAAACGCCACGCTGCTGTCCTTAAAGCCGATGGTCGCCATGTTCGCGATGTTGTTGCTGATGACGGAAAGCCCGTTTCCGAATGCGTTGATCCCGCTGACACTTGAAAAAAGCGAAGTTAAAATCGCCATCTGATCTCCCCTCCCTGTTTATCTTATTGATTGATGCGCAATACGCCCGATGCCGGAACGCGCGCGCCGTTGACCATGAGATAAGCGATGCTCCCCTCGAAGGTCACGCCGGTCACCCGTCCCTGCGTGTAGGTTTGCAACCGAACAGGCGCCCCGGTGACATCCACCGCGGAAACGTCATAGGTGTACGTCCCCTCCGGCAAGTTGTTTCCATGTTCATCCAAGCCGTTCCAGGTCACATTCTGCATTCCCGCGGGCTGGACTCCTGCGCGAATGTTCCGAACGACATTCCCCGTCTCATCCGATATCTGAATCATCACCTCCCTGGCATCCCCTTCCAATTGATAGTTCAATGTCGCGGGGGCATCCTCCCGCAGAGGAAAGCTCCTCCCCTCTACCTGAACGTCTTTTCCGATCAAACCGGCCGCGTTGTAATTGTTCATGGAGGCCATGTATTGCGTGAGCGTTCCCAAGGTTTTGTCCATATTCACCGACTTTTCCACCTGAGTGAATTGAGCCAGCTGCGTGACGAACTGCATGCTGTCCATCGGTTGGAGCGGGTCCTGGTATTGTAATTGGACCGATAGTAAATTCAAAAAAGTATCTGCGCCTAATTGACCGATTGCATCCATCTATCGTCTCCTCCACAAAAATGCGACTTGACTCCGGCGAGAAGATCGGTGCCCGCCTTATACGTAAATACTAATCGCGCTCCAAGCCCCCTCTTTCATCCGCCGCTGCTCGGGAGAAATCTCCCCCTCTTCAGCCGGCGGCGGAGAGGATTGCGAAGCGTCATAGGGAGAGTCCGTTCCCTGTTTTCGCAGGTGATCTTCCCAGCCGAGCGCGGCCTGGCTGGGATCGCCGATGCTGACCGAGAACCGATCGATCTTCATCCCCTGTTCGGCCAGCGCTCCCCTCAGCAATTCTTGATTCCCTTCCAGGAGTTCCTTCACGAAAGGATGTTTGGTCACGATCTCGGCGACGATTCCCTCTTGATGCATTGAGATATCGATTTGAAGCTCACCGAGCATCTCCGGTTCCAATTGAAGGCGGAAGGAATGTTCGTTCTTAAACTGGGATAAGGTCCACTTTTCCGATATTTGATGAAGAAGGTGTCTCTCCTCAGGGATTCCGGACGAGGTGTCGCCCGTTTTATTTGACTGAATCGGATCGGACGATCCTGTCCCCCTCTTCATGAAGTCATCTTTTAGGCTGGAGGGACCGATATCGGATGCGCTCATTCCAGCCGTTTCATTGGAAACCATCCCCATCGGGTCGGGCCGTTCCGATCCAGTTCTCGCCCCGGCTTCTTCAGAATTTTTTTGATTGCCACCGGCGAGGGCAGAAAGAACGGATTTCTCTTTTTCGATCCCACCGATTGCTTCGGTCTCGAAAAAGCTTGTCTCACTGGATTCATTCTCCTTGGGTCGCACGTTGTAAGAAGCGATTCCATCTGGATTCTCTCCCGCTTTTTGATGAAGCCCCCTTTCCGGCAAGGTCATCGGACGGAGCGGATCATGGGAAGCGATCGGCTCCGTTCCTTTAAAAGGTCCTGTCCCCTGAAGTTCTTTCTCTCCTTGCAGAGCTGGCTCCCCTGTCAAACCTCCCTGTTCGGGAAATATTCCGACCTCCGTTTCCAGATCTGTGGAAGCCATTATATCGATCGGACCGGGTGTAGCCGCTTCTGCAATCGGCAGATCTGGTTTCGAAAACAAACTGACCTGTGCCCCGTTTCCCCGTGTCTGTTCCGGTCCATCCGGTTGTGCCTCTCCCCCCGGAGAAGCGAGCGGAAGGGATGAAGATCCTTCCTGCGGAGGACCCTGTACAAGTCCAACTTGTAACGGAGTCGGCCCGGCAGGAGGGTTGAGCGTCGAATCGATCGGAGAGGCGCCCCCTTCGGTTCCTTCCTCTCCCTCATCGAGAACGCCGATACGGACAATCTGATTCCCGTCCGGCAAGGAGCGTCCGAGGAATGCCAATAAGGGATGGCCCTCCTCCGTCGCGCCGAGAGGACCTTCCTCATTGAGAGTCCCGACGGCCCTCGTTTCGGCCGCAACCCCATTCAGGACCTTCAGGAATCCTTCCGGGCTCTCTCCTTGTTTCGAAGAGCGCTTTTCGCCCTGAGATCCCGCGGCGGGTGCGAGGCCGTTGATCGATTGCAGATCGAGTAGATCACTCATCGCTTGTTTCCGGTTGAACGTTGGGGCTGCCGTTTGTACATCGGGTTCGGATAGAGCAAGATGCGTACCAGCATGATTTCCGAAATTTTGTACCGGTTTCACCGAAACGCCGCCTCTTTTTCCGGACCTCTTTACCTACCGGTGGGAATTTTCTGCCGAGAAGGGTCGGCGAGAAATCATCGGTCAAATCGTTGACAGATGGAAAAAGTCTGTTATGCTCTGACTATCCCCTTTTCGGAATATTCCATTTTAGAAATAACGTGATCGGAGAACGCTATGAGCGGTGACCGGATTCTTGTTGTCGAAGACGATCCTTCCGTCCGGACGGTTTTGTCAGAACTTCTGGAGCGAACGGGATATCGGGTTGAAACCGCCGCGGACGGCGCCGAAGCGCTCGCCTTGGCAAAAAATATCCCTTTCCAACTCCACCTGATCGACTACGAGCTTCCGGGCATGAACGGGATCGACCTCATGAGGGAGATCAAACGGGTCCACTCGCACGCGGTGTGCATCCTTCTCACCGGCTTTGGGACGATTGAGCTTTCGGTGAAGGCGATGAAGTCGGGCGCGTTCGATTTTGTTTCAAAACCGTTTCAGGTCGACGTCGTCCTGGGTCTGTTGAAAAACGCATTGGAATATCACCGCCTCAAACATGAAAACCTCCTCTTGCAAAAAATGGTTCGCGAAAAATATCAATTTGAAAATATGGTCGGGCAAAGCCCCCTCATGCAGGGGGTTTACGAATTGATCGAACGGGTGGCCGACAGCGACAGCACCATCCTCATCCAAGGTGAAAGCGGAACGGGGAAAGAGGTCGTCGCAAAAACGATTCACTTTAACAGCCCGCGGCGAGACAAGCCGTTGATTCCGGTGAACTGCGGCGCCATTCCGGAAGCGCTTCTGGAAAGCGAGCTCTTCGGTCATGAAAAGGGGGCTTTCACCGGCGCCGTCACCTCCCGGATCGGCCGATTCGAGCTGGCCCACGGGGGAACCCTTTTTCTGGACGAGATCAGCGAGCTCCCGCTCCCCTTGCAGGTAAAACTGCTCCGCGTGTTGCAGGAACGCTCCTTCGAGCGGGTCGGCGGAAACAAAACGATCCACGTCGACGTCCGCATCATCGCCGCCACCAATCAAGACCTCGAACAGGCCGTCGATGAAAAGCGTTTCCGGAAAGATCTTTTCTACCGGCTGAACGTCATTCCGATGATGATCCCTCCGCTTCGCGAGAGGAAAGAGGATGTTCCCCTTCTCATCGACCACTTCATCCGGCGCTTTAACGAGAAAAAGCAGCGTAAGATCCAGGGCGTCGTCCCCGATGCGGAGAAGCTCCTGTTGGAATATCCCTGGCCGGGAAACATCCGGGAACTTGAGAATCTCATCGAGCGGCTGGTGACCCTCAAACAGGAGGGGCTCATCCAGCCGTCGGACCTGCCCGACAAGCTCACCAAATCTCACGAGCGCCGGCTCCTCTTTCAATTCGAGCTCCCCGAAGAAGGGGCCAATTTCTCCGAACTGGTCTCCGAATTTGAAAACCAGATCCTGCAACAAGCGCTGTCGAAGGCCAACGGCGTCAAGAACCGCGCCGCTCAGCTTTTGAAGATGAACCGGACCACCCTCGTCGAGAAACTCAAGCGGCGCTGGGCACATCCCACTCCCTCTCCCGCCGATACCGGAGAAAACCTGGAACCGCTTCCCGCTGCGAATACGGACTGACCGGCGGGGGCCGAATCGTTTTTTCTCGACGATATTCTTGACTCTTCCTGTCAACCCGTTGACGCCCTTTCCCCTCCCTCTCTTTCATTCACCTTTCTCCATCCCCTTTAAAACCATTTCATCCCTTCACCCATCGCTTGATCGGACCCAAGATTCTCCGGCGGATCGGCACGCCAATCGGCACCCTTCTTGCTTATACCGGATTGGGGTCAAACCATTCATTACCAATGGATTGCAATGAAACGCGTGGTTTTCACCATACTCCTATTGAACTTGATCGTTTTAGCGCCGGACATCCGGGCGGAGGACCGGGACCTTCCCCTCTTCCCGGAAAACCATTCGGCCGAAGGAGCCGATCCCTTTAAAACGATTTTACAAGCATATCAAGAAGGTCAATTTGCCCTCGCCGTTTCGGAAACAGATCGCCTCTTACAGCAGTTCCCCAAAGGACCTCTCGCTGAAACGGCTTCCTTTCTCCGTGGAGATCTCCATTTGAAATGGGCGGAGACGGGGGGGTCGGACCATCTCCATGATGCGCTGGCCGCCTTTAAAGAGGCGCAGCTGATGCATCCCGACACGGAAAATGCCGTTCGCAGCCTCTGGAGAATGGGCCAGGTCTATGAAAAACTGGGGTTCTATTATGAATCGATCGGGAATTTCAAAAGGATCCTCCTTCGGCACCCGAACAGCCGCTTCGCCCTGCTGGCCCGGATCGGAATCGCCGAAACTTACCGAGGGTGGGAAAAATGGAAGGAGGCGGCGGACGCATACGAACAGATCGACCTCCGCGCGCTCTCACAAGAAGATCAGCGTTCGGTCCTGCTCGGTCATGCCGACAGTCTTTATCAACAAGGCGACTTCAAAACGGCCCACCGGAAATATGAACGAGGAGAGGCCCTTGCGGGCGATTCGAGAAAACCGGTCTCACCGATCGTTTTATTTCAACATGCCGAATCGGCTTACCGTACCGGCCGCGCGGGTCAAGCACGAAATCTCTTCTCCAATCTCTTTAACATTTTTCCGACCCATCCGCTCGCTTCGATTGCCTTGGCGAGGACGGGAGACACCTGGCGGCGGGAAGGACGGTTTGACGAAGCAGGCTTCATCTACGCGCAAATACAATCCGCGCCGGCCGCCGACCTAAACGCCGGCCTCGACAAATTAATGGCATCGATCGGTCAGCTCGCGATGCGGGAGTGCGCCTCCGCTGCCGAACAAAAACGCCCTTCCCATTGTCAGGGGGAGAATCGTGAAGAAATTCGCCGGGCGTTGGAGTTGCTGGAAAACCAAGTGAAAACCGTGTTGCAGGCCGCGCCGCGTGATGGTTTCGCTCAAGAAATACTCCTGGAGGGGATCGAGCAATTTCGAATTTACGGCTCGCACGCCGTCGCGCTGGAACTGCAAAGCCGTTTTCTCACCCTTCTCCCCTCCTCCTTGTTCCGGCTCCGTCTGGCCGCCCTCCATCGCAAAACGATCGGCGAGGAGGTCGGCCGGCTTGCAAAGGAAGAAGATCATCTGAAGATCGTATCTCTCTTTCACGCCCTCTCCTCGAATTTCACCCCGCCGATGCTGACCGGTCCGACCGGTCTTCAGGTCGGGAAAAGCCATGCCCGCCTCGGTCTTCATACACAAGCGATCGATCTCTATGCGCCGATTGCGGCAAGCCTATCGAGCCGACTCGCGGAGGAGGCCCTTTTCCTTCTCGGAAAAAGCTTGCTGGAAAAGGGAGATTACGCCCAAGCGGAGCATAAAATGAATACTTTTCTCAAACGTTATCCGAAGAGCCGACATCTTTCCGCTCTTCTCATCGATCTTGGAGCGGCCCTCGACCATCAAGGAAAACATCCTCGCGCGATTAAGATCTATGCCGAATGGCTTCTCAAAAATCCCAAACATGCAGACCAAGAGAAGGTTTCCCTCCTTCTCGCCAAAGCCTTCCGGAAGAAGGGTGATTATCGGAAAGAGGCCGCGATTTACCTAAAGTGGATCGATCACCGCCCGGAGAACGCGGCCGAGCTCTCATTCCCGTTGGGGGACGCCTACTACCGGCTGCGGGAATATCAAAAGGCGATTCAAGCGTATCGGACGGCGCTGAAAGAAAAATCGGAAACACCGGAGGGGGATTGGATTCAACTCCAAATCGCGAAGAGTTACGCCGCTCTCGGCCAAAAAACCCGCGGACGCTCCCTTTTCGATCAGCTTGCTCGGAACGCGAAAGATCCGTTGGTCCGCCAGATGGCCGCGGAGGCGATGGCTACCCTGAACTTGAGGTCCTTCATCGATGGCAATCGAAGAAAAGAAGGCTGAGCTTCTTCGGGAAGCGTTCAGCCGTTTTAATGAAACCTCCCTCGACCTGGAGAAATACTACCGTCTCCTTCAAGAGCAGGTCGCGCAACTCAAATCCGAGCTGGAGGCGAAGAATCGCGCGCTGGAGGAAAGTCTCCGGCAGAGGGAGGCGCTTCGGGAGCAGGCGGAGCGAAATCATCGCCTGGCCGCCGTCGGTGAAATGTCCGCCCGGATGGCGCATGAGTTGAGAAACCCCCTCGGCAGCATCGAGCTCTTCTCCTCTCTTCTGAAGAAAGGGGTGGCCGAACCCTCTTTGAGGCAGTATGCCGACCACATCTCCGCCGCCGTCGGCGCGATGGATTATGCCCTCTCAAATCTTCTTCTCTTCACCCGAACACCGGCCCCTTCTTTTCGGAAGACCGACCTGGGGAGAATGATCGAAGAGGCGCGCCTCTTTGCCCTTCCGCTGATCCGGCAAAATCGGATCGGCTGGATCGAATCGATCGAGACCCTTTCCGATCCGGTCCGGTGCGATGAAGATCTTCTGCGGCAGATCCTCCTGAACCTGATCTTGAACGCGGTCGAAGCGATGCCGCAGGGAGGCGAACTCCGCGTCGCGGTCGCTCTTCAGGAGACGAATGAAACCTGCTCCGATCGAGCCGCCGTCGGTGGGGTGAAGATCACGATCAGCGATACCGGAGACGGGATTCCGCCGGAAATTCTCCCCAAGATCTTCGATCCCTTTTTTACCACCAAGTCGAAAGGAACCGGTCTCGGCTTGGCGATCGTTCATCATGCCGTGACCGCCTTGGGGGGATCGGTTCAGGTGCAAAGCGAGATCCACCGGGGATCGACCTTTACGTTGACCCTCCCGCCCCGACCCGATCTGACGGAGCCGATTGAATGATGCACCCCTCCCCTGCCAAACCGATCCTGGTTGTCGATGACGACCCCGCCATGCGATTGGCCCTTTCGGAGAGCCTTCGTCAATCGGGGCATCCGGTGGTCATCGCTTCGAACGGAGAAGAAGCGTTGGGTCACTGCCGGGAGCAGGCGATCGGTTTGATGATGACCGATATCCGGATGCCCGGGATGAGCGGAATGGACCTTTTTCAGGAAGCGAAGAAGCTGATGCCTTCCCTCCCCATCATCATCATGTCGGCATTTGGAACGATTCAGGCCGCCGTCGAGGCGATGAAGTCGGGGGCGTTCGACTATCTTGTGAAGCCCTTTTCCCAAGAAGCGCTGGAGACGGTGATTCAGAGGGCGCTCTGCTCGCAGGAGATCCCCGCCGCCAAACCGCCCCCACACCCGACGGCTCCCGCCGGACGGGCTTTACTGACTCAGGACCCGGGGATGTTGCGGCTGCTCAAAACGGCCGAAGTCGTCGCCGCAGGCCAAACCTCGATCCTCATCGAAGGGGAAAGCGGAACGGGGAAAGAGCTCCTGGCCCGCTTTATTCACGAGCAGAGCCCGCGCGCCCATCGCCCCTTTATCGCGATCAACTGCGCCGCGGTGCCGGAAGCGTTGCTGGAAAGCGAGCTCTTCGGCTACGAAAAGGGGGCTTTCACCGGGGCCGCCGCAAGAAAGCCGGGCCGGTTCGAGCTCGCTCACACCGGGACCCTCCTTCTCGATGAAGTGAGCGAAATGCACCTGTCGCTCCAGGCCAAGCTGCTCCGTGTTCTGCAAGAACGCGAAGTCGATCTTCTCGGGGGGAAGGGGCCGATCTCGCTCGACATCCGGGTCATCGCCACGACCAATCGTCCGTTGTGGGAAGAGGTCAACGCCGGACGTTTCCGCGAAGACCTTTACTATCGCCTCAATGTCTTTCCGTTGCGCCTCCCCCCCCTCCGCCATCGCGTGGTTGATATCCCCCTGCTCGCCGATCACTTCATCAAAAAGGGATCGGCCAAAAATCAAAAGTCGGTCCTCTCTGTCTCGCCGGAGGCGCTCTCTCACTTAATGGGCCGGGAATGGCGTGGAAATATCCGTGAATTCGCGAATGTCATCGAGCGGGCGGTCCTCCTCTGCGACCGGGGGGTCATCACCCCCGATCATCTCCTCTTCGAAGCCTCTTCTGAGGCGAAGGCAGCCCCCCCGCCCCCGCGATCGACCACCGTTTGGGAAGCCGAGCGGGAGCTGATTTTGGAAACGCTCGAACGGGTCGGGGGAAACCGAACCCATGCCGCCCGGCTCCTGGGAATCAGCATTCGAACCCTTCGAAACAAACTAAGAGAGTACCGGACCGCCGGATCAACAGACCCGCAACAGACCGCCGCCCCTGGGCGCGCGGATGAAGGAGGCACCTTATGATCTCGAGCTTGTTTAGCAAAACCATCGGCCTGCTGGGGCAGGCCCTCGATCTGCGGAGTGAACGGCATCGGGTGATCACGGCCAATATCGCCAATCAGGACACCCCCGGCTACAAAGCGATGGAGGTGAATTTCAAGGAGGCGCTCGGTTCCGCCTCGGGATCGCTTCCGCTCTCGCTCGATCGGACCGACGCGGCGCATCTTTCTTCGGGCGGAAGCGTGTTGGCTTCTTCTCATGCGGCCGTCTCCCCCGGTGCTTCTCAGCGGCTCGACGGGAACACTGTCAACGGGGAGCAAGAGATGGCCAAACTCGCCGAAAATACCCTCTTCTATACGGCGACGACGCAGATATTAAGCGGAAAATTCAGAGGCATTCGAAACGCAATCAGAGAAGGGAGATAATCGATGGACATTGAACAGGCATTCGCCATTTCGGCTTCCGCCCTCGACGCCCAACGGGCGAGGTTGAACGTCATTTCGAGCAATCTTGCGAATGTGGAATCGACAAAGACGGCGGAAGGGGGTCCCTATCGGAGAAAAGATGTCGTCTTCTCCGCCGCGCCGGCCGGAGGCTCTTTTGAAGCGGCCCTTCGATCGAATCTGGAAGGAAGCCAACCGGGGGTGTCGGTCACGCAGGTGATCCAGGACGACCGTCCTTTTAGACGGCTCTACGAACCGCAACATCCCGACGCCGACCCGGACGGCTACGTCCTCTATCCGAATATCAATGCGATGGAGGAAATGGTCAACATGATCTCGGCCCTCCGCTCTTACGAGGCAAACGTCACCGCGCTGAACGCGACAAAAAGCATGGCGATGAAGGCATTGGAAATCGGAAGATAGCGAGGAGAAAACAATGGCGATACAACCGATCGGACCCAATCAAATTCATCCGACGCCTGCAGCGGGGGGTTCTGAAACAACCGACGCTTCATTCGTAGACACGCTGAAGGAGTCGATTCGCCAGGTGAATGATGCCCAGCTGCAAGCCGATCAGGCGATCACCGATCTGACGACCGGCAAACAGCAAGACCTTCATCAGACGATGATCGCCATCGAAAAGGCAAGCCTCTCATTTGAATTGATGATGCAGGTCCGGAACAAGATCGTCTCGGCCTATGAAGAAATCTCCCGAATGCAAATCTAAGAGGTAAACCATGGCGGATATGTTTCAGCAGTTCAACGAACAGATGACCACCACCCCGCTGGCCAGAAAGATCGCCCTCTTGCTGGTTCTGGCGGCGACGGTTGCAGGGGGGGTCGTCCTCTGGCTTTGGGTGCAAAAACCGGAGCTTCAAATCCTCTATACCAACCTCTCTTCGGAGGACGCCGCTTCCGTGGTGGCCAAGCTGAAGGAAGGGCGCATCCCCTATGAGCTTTCGGCCGACAGCACCGCCGTGTCGGTTCCGGCGGAGCGGGTCCATGAGCTTCGTCTTCAAATGGCGGGCCAGGGGCTTCCGCAGGGAGGAGGGGTCGGGTTTGAGATCTTCGACCGGAACAGCTTCGGGACGACCGAATTCGTTCAAAAGCTGAACTATCGCAGGGCGCTTCAGGGAGAGCTGAGCCGAACCATCGGCCAGCTCGCCGAGGTGAGCAAAGCGCGGGTTCATCTCGTCGTTCCGGAGCGAACCCTCTTCTCCGAACGGAAAGAGCCGTCGCGCGCCTCGGTCGTCGTCACCCTTCGCGCCGGAAAACGGCTTTCCGAAGGACAGGTTCAGGGGATCATCCACCTCGTTTCGAGCAGTGTGGAGGGATTGAGCCCTCAGACCGTCACGGTGGTCGACAGTCACGGCCAGATCCTCTCGAGACCGGGCGACGGATCGTCCCCCGTCCAGATGACCTCCGCTCAGCTCGATTACCAGAAACATCTGGAAAAAGAAATCGAAGGGAAAATTCAGAGCATGCTGGAGACGGTCGTCGGGACCGGGAAGGCGGTGGTGCGGGTGACCAGTCTTCTGGACCTTCGCCAGGTCGAACACACTGAAGAAAAATTCGACCCCGATACACAGGTGGTGCGAAGCGAACAGCGCGCGCAGGAAGAGTTGAGCGGGAGCTCCGCCTCCGCCGGTTCGTCCGGCGTCCCCGGTGTTTTGTCCAACGTTCCTCCCGGGACGCAGGCGGGGTCCCCGGCCGGGGCCACCAGCACCAATAACTCGCAAAAGAAGAATGAAGTGATCAACTACGAAATCAGCAAAACGGTCAGCCGGATCATCGAGCCGTTCGGAACGATCCAAAAGCTCTCGGTCGCGGCATTGGTCGACGGCACCTATGAAGCCGCCGACGGAGACACCCCCCGGAAGTATCTCCCCCGGAACGCGGAGGAGATGGCCAAGCTGGAGGAGCTGGTCAAAAAAGCGATGGGATTCTCCGCGGAGCGGCAGGATCAGGTCGAGGTGGTCAATGTTCCTTTTGAATCCAACGCCCTCCTGGATGAAGAAACCGCCGCCGAGGAGCCAGCCGGAAACGCGTTCGCCCAGTGGCTTCCCTTCGTCCGCTATGGGATCGGCGTGGTCGTCGGGTTGATCGGCTTTATTTTTGTGGTTCGTCCCGTCCTCAAGGCTCTCCTCGCACCGTCGCCGACGCCGGTCGCTTACCCTCCCGTCCGGGGACAGATGTCGGCTCCCTTCGGAGAACTGCCAGGCGCGCCCGGGGCGGAGCAGATGGTTCAGATGGCGAGACAAAATCCTCAGGCTGCTACGAAGGTGGTCAAGCAATGGCTCAAAGAGAAATAATGCGATGGTCGGCCTCTTCTTTGAACAGCGTCGGATGAGGGAATGATGCGGAAATTGACCGGCGCCGATAAAACCGCGATTCTCCTGATGACCCTGGGGGAGGACCTTGCCTCGGAGGTCTTGAAGCATCTCGATCCGAAAGAGATCCGGAAGATCAGCGGGACCATTGCGAAACTCTCCGACATCTCCCAGGAGGAGGTCGATTCGGTCTTGGGCGAATTTGCAGAACAGGCGGGCACGGGGGGCGGCCCGAAGCTGGGGGGAAGAGATTATCTGCAACGGGTCTTGACGCGGGCGCTGGGCCAAGAAAAGGCGGCCAAGGTGATGGAAGGCTTCCCCGCCGCCGAAGAGGCCGGGCTGGAGGAATTGAAGTGGACCGAGCCGAAGGCATTGGCCGACCTCCTTCTCGCCGAGCACCCGCAGACGGTCGCCCTTATCCTCACCCACCTCGATTCCACCCAAGGAAGCCAAATCCTCAGCCAATTCCCGGAAGCGCTTCGCGCCGACATCGTCCTCCGGATGGCGACGCTGGAAGAGATCCCGCAGGGAATCATGAGGGAAATTACGGAAGCCCTTCAGGGGGAATTGAAACTGGTCAGCGCCCCGCCCGGAAAGAAGATCTCGGGGGTGAAGCTGGTCGCCGATCTCTTGAATCAGGTCGATCAAGCCACCGAGCAAGCGATTTTGGCCTCGATCTCCCAAAACAACCCGGAGCTGGCCGAAAAAATCAACCAATTGATGTTTACTTTCGACGACCTGATTCAGCTCGACGACCGGGGCATCCAAGAGATGCTCAAAGAGGTCAACAAGGATTCTCTCGCCGTTGCATTGAAGGCGGTCAAAGAAGAGGTCAAACAGAAGATCTTCCGGAACATGTCCGAGCGGGCGGTGTCGCTCCTCACCGAAGATATGGAAGTGCGCGGACCGGTCAAGGTCAGCGAAGTGGAAAAGACGCAGCAGGCGATCCTCAAGATTGTCCGGCGGTTGATCGACGAAGGGAAAATCGCACTCGGAGGAAAGGGAGATGGAGACGCACTTGTCTAAAGTGGTCCGTTCCGGAGAGACGAATGAAAAGGGAGTGTCGGCTTATACGTTGCGGGAGGTCTCCCCTGCGCTGTCGCACCCTTCGTCGTCTCTCCCCGACCAAATCGGGGGAAGACTCTCAGTGATCGAACGGGACGCTTACGAGCGTGGATTCGCATCGGGGGAGCGGGCCGGAAGGGAGTTGGGTCTCAAACAGGTCGAGGCCTCGCATCAACTCGTCGCACGATTGATCGAAGCGCTCCAGAAGGTCAAGCCGGCGCTTTTGGAGAATGCCGAAAAGGAGATCCTCCAGATCGCCGTCGCCGTCGCCCGGCGCATCCTCCGGCAGGAATTCAGCCACAATCCGGAGCATCTTCTCGGGGCGATTCGCGCCGTTCTCCAAAAGATGGGCCAGATCGAATCATTGGTGATCCGTCTCCATCCGCACGATCTGGAACGCCTCCGGAAGGAGCGGAATAAAGTGGTAGAATTGGTCGGAAACGTGCAGTGGTTCCGGCTGGAGCCCGATGCAACCCTTCTCCAGGGAGAGTGCCTCGTGGAGAGCAACGATCAGATCGTCGATCTGAGGATCGACAGCCAACTCTCGGTGATTGAAGAAGAACTCCTAAAAACAGACGACTCGAAATGAAACCGACGACGGCAAAATACCTCGACCAACTCGAAGGAATCGATCCGGCCCCTCCCTATGGACGGGTTTCTCAGGCGATCGGTCTGGTTCTCGAAGGGCATGCCTCGATCTCCGCCATCGGCGAAGTGTGCGAGATCTCCTCCCTCGGGATCGGAACGCGGCTCCTGGCGGAGGTGGTCGGCTTTCGCGAGAACAAGGTTTTACTGATGCCCCTCGGAGAGCTCGCCGGGATCGGTCCGGGAAGCTCCATCGTCAGCCGCGGGCATCAAGCGACCGCGGCGGTCGGGGAAAGTCTGTTGGGAAGGGTCATCGACGGCCTTGGGAACCCCATCGATGGGAAAGGCCCCCTGAAAGAGAGCGAAACGCACCCGCTTTACCTCTCCCCGCCCAACCCCCTCGAACGGCGACGGATTACCCGTCCGCTGGATCTCGGAATCCGAGCCATCAACGGACTGCTTACCTGCGGGAGCGGGCAGCGGATGGGGATCTTCGCCGGCAGCGGCGTCGGAAAGAGTGTCCTGATGGGAATGATCGCCCGATTCACCGCCGCCGACGTGAACGTCATTGCATTGATCGGCGAGCGCAGCCGGGAGGTCAAAGAGTTCATCGAGAAAGACCTTGGAGAAGAGGGGCTTCGCCGCTCGGTCGTCGTGGTCGCCACCTCCGACCAACCCCCGCTCGTCCGCCGCCGGGGGGCGTTCCTTTCAATGACAATCGCCGAATATTTTCGAAACCGGGGGGGTCAGGTCCTCTTGATGATGGATTCGCTCACCCGCCTCGCCCACGCGCAGCGGGAAATCGGTCTCGCCATCGGGGAGCCGCCGACGACAAAGGGGTATACCCCCTCCGTTTTCGCCCTCCTCCCGAAATTTCTTGAACGGGCCGGCACCGGTTCCGGCGCCGGAACGATCACCGGTCTCTTCACCGTCCTGGTCGAAGGAGACGACCTGAACGATCCGATCCCCGACGCCGTCCGCTCGATTCTGGACGGGCACATCGTTCTCTCGCGCGAACTGGCGGCGCAGAACCAATACCCGGCGATCGATCTTCTCAACAGCACCAGCCGCGTGATGATCGATTTGATCAATCCGGATCATCTGGAGCTGGCGCGGAGTTTCTCCGATCTGATGGCGAATTACAAAAAGGTAGAAGATCTCATCAACATCGGCGCCTATAAACCGGGAAGCAATCCGAAAGTCGATCAGGCGCTGGCCCGATGGGATCGGATCCAAGCGTATCTTCGTCAACGAATCAATGAAAAGGTCGATTTCCAGGAAAGCCTTCAGGCGCTGCGGAAAGTCGTCAGAGAGTGAAGGAAGAAGTGAGAAGGGTCGCCCCCGTCATGTTACTTAAAGAGGAGCCATGCCCCGATACCAATCAAAATTAGACGCCGTGCTTCGACAACGGAAGCGTCGCGAGGGAGAGGTTCAAGAAGAGTTCATTGAAATGAAACACGACCTCGACACGGCGCAAGATCAGCTCCATCGCCTTCACAGTGAATTGGAATCGGCTCTGAAAGATCTGGCAGAGCAGCAGGTAAAGGGGATCGCTCCCGGCGAGCTCGATCTTTATTATCGCCTCATCAAGCATCAGTACGATCGGCTGGAGGAGCGGCGGAAAGCCCTCCGGCATCTCGCCGATCGATGCGAGAAAAAACGGGAGGACCTGCTTGAAGCAACCCGCGAGAAAAAAGTGGTGGAAAAAATAGAGGAAAAAAGAAAAGGTCTCTATTTAAAAGAGCTCGAGAAAAAAGAACGGAATCTTCTCGATGAATTGGCCGGACGTCCGAAGCGGGAGTCGCCATGATCTCTCCGCAAAAGGCCCTCCTGCTCGCTCTCTTCTTCTTTTTTCCAGCGATCTCTCCCCTCTCTGCCCAAACAGAGCCGGTGAAGGCGGGGGAAATGATCACCGACACCCCTCCTCCCTCCCCTCTCCCCGATTTGTCCGCCCCGGCCGCGATGATCGAGGCGATCGAGCAAAGAAAGAACGAGCTCGAAAAAAGATCTCGAGCGCTCGATCAAAAAGAAGAACGGCTTCGGCTGATGGAGCAAGAGGTCGGTCAGATGCTTAAAAAATACTCCGAAATCCGAGAGGCATTGGAAGAAAAAGAGAAGAAACGGAAACTGACCGAAGATGAACAGCTCGGACGGCTCGCAAAGATGTATGCGGTGATGCCGCCGGAAGAGGCGGCCGCGCGGATCGAAAAAATGGATGAATCGCTTGCGCTGACCCTTTTGGGAAAGATTAAGGAAAAGAGCGCCGCTCAAATCTTGACCAACTTAAGCCCGGTCAAGGCGGCCAAGCTGACGGAAAAACTGGCAAGGCCCCGCCGATAACCTCTTTAACACCGAAACGATCAAGAGAGTTGCTTTAAGAGATCTTTGATCTTATCGAGACGTTCCAGGAGAAGCGTCTCGCGTTCTCTGGAGAAGCGCGCCGCCTCTCCCAGACCGTCCGCAAAAACATCGATTTCTTCTTCGGGACAGCCCAAACCGAACCGATGACAGTACCGGTCGGCGAGCGCGACCAAAGCGACCAGCCGCGGCCGCTCGGCGGCCTGTCTGAAGGTGTGATGATGGCGAATTATTTCCTTCAGCCAAGATTGAAGCTTCCATGCAGTTGCAACGAAACCGCCCGCGTTCCCATGATATTCGGCGAGAACAACCTTCAGGTCGTCCTCGCTCCAATCACGGTCCACCCACGACCGTTTTTTCTGAATTTGGGCCTCCCCTTCCAGCGCCGTGTAGATCACCAGTCGTCCGATATCGTGCAACAACCCCCCCAAGAAGGCATCCTCCTTCTCTTTCACTCCGGTGATCTCCGCGAGAAGCGCCGCAAGGTAGGCGCAGGCGACCGCATGTTGATTGAGCCGGCGGCACTCTTCGCGATAAATCCCGCCGGCGAACTCCTTTGAGAGCATCGAAAATCCGAGCACCAAAATTCGGACCTGATCGAGCCCGATCCGCGTGATCGCGTTGGGCAGGGTTTCAAACTTGTAGACCCCTCCGTAAAAAGTCGAATTGGCAATCCGCATAATATTCGATGTAATGGCTTGATCATTGGCGATGATCTTGGCAAGATCCATCGAGCCGGCATTATGTCCCATCATCAGGATGCGCTCGGCCACATGGGGCATCGGCGGAACCTGAAAATTGCTGTCGCTCATTTTTTTAGCAACGAGGGCCCTGAGAATCTCCTCTCCCCGCTTTGCGTCTTGGGCGGCCGCAGGCGGTTTGCCTTCACCCCCGATCGGGCGCTTCTCGATCAGCTCCTCGATCGCCTGCTTCACGGTGAGCCCCGATTTTCCGGGGGCCGTCTCTTCGTCTCGCTGGTCGTCCGAACGGTTTCCTACGGCGGAAGGAGCATCCGGTTTTTTATCGACCCGGAGTTCGATCTCTTTTTGGCAGTGGGGACAGACAATGATTGCCTGTGGGGGCTGCTCCGTATTCATCGACTCTCCTGATTCGAGAGGGGGCCGGTCACTTTGATCCATTTCAGCCGCTCACCGCTCCTTTTGACTTACGAAATAAACTGCAGAGGACAACTTCCGAGTAAAAGTATAGCATACCGAATTGCCGTGAACTTTCCCGTCATCTTTGAAACTTACGGACAAAGGTTCCAATCGCCTGAGGATCAACCCGATAAAGGCCTTGACAAGCCCGGAAACCCTTCGTTATAGTCAAAAGCCTATCGGAATATTCTTCCAGCGTCCTTACATTTTATTGAATGGATGCATTCGCGTTTTTTATCACGTCCGGAAGTTCGCAAGCTCAAATCGGAAAAGTGTCGTTCATACAGAGTTAGGAGGAGAGAACATGGCTCGTTATCTCATCGTCGATAGCCGCGATTTGACGGAATATACGAACGGCCGCTATATCCAGAAGGTGGCCTCCAAATTAAAAGAGGATGGAAATGAGGTGACCCTTTTTCTGATCGAAAACGGCGTCATCGCCGCCCGAAAGGGGGGGGATATCGGAAAGAATCTGACCGACCTCTCGAAGCGAGGCGCCAAAGTCATGGTCGACGATATCTCGTGCAAGGCCCGCGGCGTCGCACAGCTTGCCGATGGAGTGACACAGTCGAACGTTGATCAGTTGGCGGACCTGATCACGGAGGGATCGGATAAGGTCATTTGGTATTAAAACGAATTCTTCAAAACTTTAGGAGGAAACAATGGCTACTGCAACCGCACCGACTGCGGCACCGGCAAAAGTAAAAAGGGTTGCGATCGTCCTGGCGACCGGCTCCTACCAACGCGAGGCGCCGACCACCGTTCTCCGGCTGGTCGAGAAACTGCTCCAGAGGGGGGTTGATGTGAACGTCTGGGCCTTCGAGGAAGCGGTCACCCTGACCAACAAAGATCAAATCGATCACAACGAGCCTGGTTCGCTGCAGAAAGTCTTGGGCGAGAAACACCCGAACGTCGGCCGATTCATCGATCAGTTGATCCGCGCCGGCCTTCACGGCGCCAAGCTAGACTGGGTTTCCTGCATTCTCTGCGTGCAAGAGCGGGGGGTCGAGAAACACCAGATGGGGGGATCGATCGTCGGGACCCTCGGTGATCTCTGGAAATTCATCAAGGCGGCCGACCGGGTGATCTGCATTCCCACCTACCGATAACGGAGATAAAAAGATGGCAAACAAGGTGCTGGTTATTTTCGAAAAACCGATCTATCTTAGTTTTGAGCCGGTCGATCCGCATGTCTTCGCCACCGCCCTCGGCGTTTCCGACACCCCGGTGGAGGTCAACGTCCTCCTGCGCGATTCGGCCGTGACCTACGGCATCAAAAATCAGCAGGTCAACGCCAAGATCGCCGGCCAGGACATCATGCTCCATGAAACCTCTCCTGAAAAGGTGATGACCTTCATGATCGAGCACGGCGCCAAGGTCCGCGCGGTGGCGGAAGACATGAAAATACGCGGAATCAATAAAGAGGATATGGTTCAGGGGGTCGAAATCATCAGCGAGGATGATTCGATCCGTTTATTGGAAGAGCACGACAGTGTCATGGTCTGGTAAACCGACCGGACTTCACGGAGCAATTTTCTGAGTCTGAACGTCACAAAAGTTTTAAACGTCACGGAGTACTTCAACCCGATCGACTGCCGCAGCCTCGGCGTCATCCGGACGACCCTGGCACCGATGGAAAAAGGAGAGATCCTGGAAGTCCACGGAAACCGGTTCCAACAGCGGGAAATCACCGCCTGGACGAATAAGTTCAAACATCCGATCGTGAAGATCGAAGATGTCGACGGGCTTGTGAAGATATTCATCGAGAAGGGCGGGCTAACCAGTGTTCAGCCTCCTAAAAATGTTTAAGAGCGAGTGAACAAGTGAAGAAGATGGCGATCATCGTCACCCGGGGGACGCACAATAACTTTGTGACCGTTTTTACAATGGTGATGGCCGCCGCCGTCTGCGAGATGTCTGTTCGTATCTTCTTCCGGGACGAGGCGGTCTATAAACTCTCCCGGAAAAAAATCTCCGAGCTGAACCTTTCGGAGGTCTACCGCGGGGTCGAAAATGAGTTAAAGAAAAACTATGAAGCGACCGGAATGGTCGACCTTCAGAAAGTGATTCAGGATGTCAAATCACAGGGCGATGTGAAGCTCTATACCTGCACCTCCTCCATGGCGCTCGCCGGTCTGACGCAAGAAGCGCTGATTCCGGAAATCGACGAGCCGCGCGGCCTAACCTCCTTCCTCTTGGAAGAGATGGACGATGCCGACATGATCCTTAGCTTCTAGTCGCCGTTCCCCTCTTCCCCTGCATTCGGATCGAGCGTTTGATCCCTCTCTTTTGGATCTTCTTCCCCGGCACTTTTCTGTTGAAATTCTTCCTTCACCCTTCCCCCCAAAAGATAAAACATCGAGACAAGATGCCCCATCAGCAGAAGGCCGAAAAACCATTTGAAAGAAACGGCCGAAGAGGGGGGATAGGTGACTGCGATCCGGAAGGGAAACGAAAAAACAAAGGTCGGCTGCTTTTTAAACATCAAGGGAAGAACAACCAAGATGAGCAGCGGCGAGAGGATCATCGCCAGCTTCCGGCCCCACGCCCGTCTCAACGCCACCCCTCCCGCGATAACGAATGAAGGAACGGCATAGATGAGACCGGTTGCAATCAAGAGCGGATGGTCGAATTGAAAATACGGGACAAAACAGATCAGCGCCGTGGCGAGATAGAAAAGCGCAACAAGACCGATTCCCCTCCGGACCATTCTAAAACCTGAAATGACGGGAGGCGGGTAGCATTAGTTTACCCCTTACGCCTCGCCTTTCATGCCTCACGGATTTTTTGCCTCCGACTTGGCGCAGCGGAATCCGGCGGAGATCGCCTTGGTCGCCGGCGACAGGGAAATTCGGTTGAAAGTTTGGAAGGAGAGGCCGCAGTTATAATAGCTGCAGTCGAAGAAGGAGCCTCCCCGGAGAACCCTCAACTTCTCACCGTAGTTCGGATGCGGCACCTTGTTTCCCGGGTAAGGAAGGAACCAGTCGGCGGTCCACTGAAAGACGTTTCCGGACATGTCGTAAAGTCCATAAGGACTCCTCCCCTCCGGAAAGGCATTCACCGGCGTCGTATCCTTAATCCCCTCCGGAGGAACATTCGCCCGCTTGGCCTCGAACCGCGCTCCCCACGGAAACATTCTTCCATCGGTGCCCCGCGCCGCCTTCTCCCATTCGGCCTCCGTCGGAAGACGCTTCCCTACCCATCTGCAATAGGCGTCGGCATCGAACCAGCTGACGAAGGTCACCGGATGATTCGCCTTGCCCGCCGGATACTGATCGCGATTCCAATGAGAAGGGGGGAATCGTCCCGTCGCATCGACAAATCGCTTGTAATGCGCGTTCGTCACATCGTACAGATCGATAGAGTAGTCGTCCAGGTGCACCTTGTGCCGGGGGCTTGCATTCTTTTTAAAGAAGTCCTCTCCCATGATAAACTCTCCGGCCGGGATTAAGACCATCTTCTGTTCGATGATCTCCTCCCCTTTTTTCGGCTCAATCGCCCGGACCGCCCGCCGGAAGTAGGCCTCCAGTCCCAAGATATCGCCCAGGTTGTGAAGCCGGTGGCAGTTCACGCACCAGGGGTCTCGGGAATCGTCGATCTGATGCCGGGCCGGCCCCTTGTGGCAGAGGCGGCACTCCTTACGCGCGGCGGGGTCGGCCAAATTCGGTTCGATCGTCTGGCCCGATGTCGATCCGAAGAAAAGAAGACCCGCTCCGGAAATCAGAAAGAAAAGAAAACTCAGCCACTTCCGTTTCATGGGGTGAGATCTTAACACATTTCAAAGGACGTGTGTAGGGGCCCGGCGGGATCGAGGACGGGGCCGCTACCACCGAATTGCCAGCCCCAAAAGGTAGGCTTTCGATCCCCGACTCACCCAGGGGGCCCACCGGGACTCCGGATAAAAGTATCGGTATGTATCGAACGCCGCCGGCAAAAAAATGAGGGTCGCCATCCATTTGTCGCTCACGTCAAGCGCCTCCGACATCCCGCGAAGATCGCCGTCGGGGTCTTTCCGACCGATTAGGGCATATCCGGCCGATACAATAATATCGAAGGCGAGAACCCCCTTCAAAAACGGCCTGCGCTCCCCACGGAGATTCGGATGCAGCGTCAGGATGAGTTCGGAGGTGATATTCTGGCTGTTGATTCCGGCCGAGGCGATCGCATACTGCTTCTGCGCTCCGTCGGAGACCGGCCTTCCCGCCTCATCGGTATACCGGATATTTCCGTTCTCATCCCTGGTCGAGACGAGGTCATATCGGACGACGACAAACGGAATCGGTTTCCCGCGCGATTCGAGCCGCGCATCAAAACCGAGCGACTCGGCCGCCAGGGCGTGCGCCCCTTCGTGTAAGATGAACCCGGCCGCCCCTCCCGCAAGGAACCATCCATATTCGGAAGGGTTCCATTCCTCCGCAGCCGCCGCTTTTTCCTCTGCGAACAAGAATAGAAAAAAGATCGACACAAGCCGAATGATCCGATCCGTCGTGAAAATCCGATCCAGAGGGTTCTCCTTCTGAGCGTCAAATCGTCTGGATATACCTCAACCGGCGCAGAAAGGCAAATTTTAAAGTTGTCTCTGTTTTAAACGGAATGAGACTATAGAAATTTCTACAGAATTGAAACCGGTAATGACCTAAGATTAAACGGAGGAAGGAACTGTTCGGTATCGGGGGATAAAGCGATGACTTCGAACTACTCTTCTATCTCTATCTTAATCAATTTTTTTTGGATGGCATAGATAATCAACTGAGAAACGTGGTTAAAACCGAGTTTGTTGTTGATATTTGTACGATGGGTTTCTACGGTTTTGATTTGGATCCCAAGCTTCTCGGCAATATCTTTATTCTTATAACCTTCTGCCACGTAACGAATGACTTCTATTTCCCTAGGAGTCAACGGTCTGCGTTCGTTCTTCTTGTCCTTCTGCATTGGTGACTTTTATCATCCTCTGGTTAAATGGGTAAATACCGTTTCGGATTTTAGATCTTAACGAATGCGCTTAATCCAATTCAATACTAATGGTGAATAGGTATAAAGATCCTGAATACCTCAAGAAACCGCGCAACCCGTAAACGGCGTGAGACGAGCATCCCCCCGCGCCTCTGATCCGCTTCCCTTTTACACACGCTCCATTCCCTTTTTCTTCTTGACAACAAGATCAACCGCGTGTTAGTTAGAGGAATTATCAGCCTAGTCACTACCCCAGTAGTGAGGATGGCCTTCACAGAGGTCGAACCCTTCTTGAAAACGTTAAAGATAAGAGAAATCATCAGCCAATTCTCCGAGATCGGTTTCTCGGAATATGAGGCGAAATCTTATCTCGCCCTGGTTCAAAAAAACCCGTCGACCGCCTATGAGATCGGCAAGGAATCGGGGGTTCCTTCCTCCAAAATCTATGAGGTCCTCAATAAGCTGAAAGAGAAAGGGATGATCGTCACCGTCGACGAGGAAGACGGGAGGGCCAAGCGCTATATCCCCCAGCACCCGGATGAATTCCTCTCTCAATACCAACACGGCGTTCAGAAGACCCTCCAATCGCTGCGCGACGTCTTCAGCGGATTGAACGGGAACAAAGAGGCGAGCTACGTCTGGAACATCGTGGACCATGACCGGCTGGTCGAGAAAGCCTTCCAGATGATCGAATCGGCGAAAAAGGTGATTCTCCTCTCCCTCTGGAACGAAGAGCTCGCCGCCCTCGAAGGTCCCCTCCGCGCCGCCGAGCAGCGCGGCGTCCGGATCGCCCTGGTTCATTTCGGTCCCCCCAAGCTCCGCGTGGGGCGGGTCTATTACCACCCGATCGAAGACACCCTCTATGCCGAGAAACAAGGACGCGCGCTGGTGATCGTGGTCGATTCACAGGAAGTGTTGATGGGGAACATCAGCCGAGAAGGAAAAACCGAAGGAGCCTGGAGCCGGAACAGAGGATTCACGATGATCGCGGAAGATTACGTGAAGCACGATATTTATATCGCCAAGATCATCAGCCGGTTCGAAAAAGAGTTGATCCAAAAGTTCGGTGAAAAATACGTCACGCTTCGCAATGTTTTCGAGGATGAAGTCCTTTCTTAGGAGTCCGATCCCCATGAAGAAACACGGCGCGTCAGAGAATCGACCCGGCTTCCCCGCCAAACAGGGCCTTTACGATCCGCAGTTCGAAAAAGATTCTTGCGGCATCGGCTTCGTCGCCGACATCCAGGGCCGCCGCTCGCACGATATCATCCAAAAAGGGCTGCAAGTGCTCGAGAACCTTTCCCATCGGGGCGCCGTCGGCTGCGATCCCTGCACGGGGGACGGCGCCGGCATTCTTCTCCAGGTCCCCCATACCTTCCTGAAACGGACCTGCGGCGAGATCGGCATCGCGCTGCCGGAGCCGGGGCAGTACGGGGTCGGAATGATCTTTCTTCCCCCCTCCCCCGCCGATCGCCGCGCCTGCGAGACCCTTTTTGAAAAGATCATCGTCGAAGAAGGCCAGCGCTTTCTCGGCTGGCGGGACGTGCCGACCAAAGAGGACCATGTCGGAGAGGTCGCGCGCCGGACCGTCCCGGCGATCCGCCAGATCTTCATCGCCCGCAATAACTTGAATGAGACCGAGTTCGAACGGAAATTGTACGTCATCCGAAGGAGGGTGGAGAACGCCGTCCACCGGTCCGACATCGCGGAGCGAAAATATTTCTATATTCCCAGTCTCTCATGCAATACGATCATTTACAAGGGGCTCCTCCTCCCCTCTCAGATTCCCCTTTTCTATCCCGATCTCGCCGACGCGCAGGTGGTGAGCGCCCTGGCCCTGGTCCACTCCCGCTTCTCGACGAACACCTTTCCGTCGTGGCCGCTGGCCCACCCTTACCGCTATATCTGCCACAACGGCGAGATCAATACCCTGAAGGGGAACGTCAATTGGATGCGGGCGCGTCAAGGCCGCCTCTCTTCCGAGCTCTTCGGGGAAGAGATCGAAAAGCTCTTCCCGATCATCGGAGAGAACCAGAGCGACTCCGCCTGCTTCGACAACGCGCTGGAGTTTCTGATGATGGGAGGCCGCTCCCTGCCGCATGCGATGATGATGCTGATCCCGGAGGCGTGGGCCGGCAATCCCGATATGGATCTCGACCGGCGCGGCTTCTACGAATACCACGCTTCGATGATGGAGCCGTGGGACGGCCCGGCCGCCGTCGCCTTCACCGACGGGAAGTTGATCGGGGCGACGCTCGACCGAAACGGCCTCCGCCCCGCCCGCTACCTCGTCACGAAGAACGACCTCGTTGTCCTCGCTTCCGAAGCGGGGGTCCTCTCCTTCGAACCGGAAGAGATCCGGGCCAAAGGAAGGCTTCAGCCGGGCAGGATGTTTCTGGTCGATACGGTCCAGGGGCGGATCATCGACGATCAGGAGATCAAGGCCGATATCTGCGGAAGGAAGCCGTATCGGTTCTGGATCATGGCCAACCGGATCAACATCGAAGATCTGCCGGAGCCGCTCAACCTCCTCCAGCCCGATCATATCTCCCTGCGGCAGCGGCAGCAGACCTTCGGCTACAGTCTCGAAGATCTGAAGATGATCATGACCCCGATGGCGGTCAACGGCGAGGAGCCGATCGGATCGATGGGAACCGACACCCCGCTCGCCGTCCTCTCGGACCGGCCGCAGCTCCTCTTCAAATACTTCAAGCAGCTCTTCGCCCAGGTGACCAACCCGCCGATCGATCCGATCCGGGAGCAGTTGGTGATGTCGCTCGTCACCAGCATCGGCCCCAAGTCGAACCTGCTGGGAGAGACGCCGGAGCATGCGCGCCGAATTCGCGTGCAGCAGCCGATCCTCACGAACGCCGATTTGGAGAAGATTCGAACGATCGCGGACGGCCACTTCAAGACACAGACGCTGCGGACGCTCTTCCCCGCGGCGGAAGGGCCGGCGGGACTGGCGCCCGCGCTGGAGCGGCTCTGCAAAGAGGCCTCCGAAGCGATCCGGGCGGGGTACAAGTTCATCATTCTCAGCGACCGGGGGGTGAATGCGGAGTGGGCGCCGATCCCCTCCCTGCTCGCCATCTCGGCCGTTCACCACCATCTGATCCGGGAGTGCACCCGGACCGAGGTGGGGCTGATCATCGAGAGCGGCGAGCCGCGCGAGGTTCACCACTTCGCCTGCCTGATCGGCTACGGCGCCGGATCGATCAATCCTTATCTCGCCTTCGAGACCCTCACCGACATGGCGCGGGAAGGATATTTCCCCGAGACGATCGACGAGCCGACCGCCGAAGCAAAATACATCAAATCGATCAACAAGGGACTTCTGAAAATCTTCTCGAAGATGGGAATCTCCACCGTCCAGAGCTACTGCGGGGCGCAGATCTTCGAAGCGATCGGATTGAACTCCGAATTGATCGACCGCTACTTCACCGGCACCCCCTCCCGGATCGAGGGAATCGGAATCGAAGCGCTGGCCGAGGAGGTCCTCCGCCGCCACACCCAGGCCCATGAGCTGACCCCGGCCAAGCAGCTCGATTACGGCGGGGAATATCATTACCGGATCCAGGCGGAACACCACAACTGGAACCCCGAAACGATCATGAAGCTCCAGCATGCGACCCAGAAGGAAAGTTATGCCACCTTCAAAGAGTTCAGCCGGGCGGTCGATGATGAGAGCCAAGCCCGGTCCAACCTCCGGGGACTCTTGGACCTTCACCTTCTCCCTACGCCGATCCCGCTTGATGAGGTCGAACCGGCCGCCGAGATTGTCAAACGCTTCACCACCGGCGCGATGTCGTTCGGCGCCATCAGCAAGGAAGCGCACGAAACGCTCGCAGTCGCGATGAACCGGATCGGCGCGAAGAGCAACACCGGCGAAGGAGGAGAAGACCCCGAACGTTATATTCCCCTGCCGAACGGCGACTCCAAATCGAGCGCGATCAAGCAGGTCGCCTCCGCCCGGTTCGGCGTAACGACGAACTATCTGATCAACGCCCGCGAGGTTCAAATCAAGATGGCGCAGGGGGCGAAGCCGGGAGAAGGGGGACAGCTGCCGGGACACAAGGTCGATGAGGTGATCGCCCGGATGCGCTATGCGACGCCGGGGGTCCAATTGATCTCCCCCCCGCCGCATCACGACATCTACTCAATCGAGGATCTGGCGCAGCTGATTTATGACTTGAAAAATGTCAATCCGCAGGCGGCCGTCTCGGTCAAGCTCGTCTCCGAGGTCGGCGTCGGAACCGTCGCGGCCGGCGTCGCCAAGGCGCACGCCGACAAGATCTTGATCTCGGGCGACTCCGGGGGAACCGGCGCCTCGCCGTGGAGCTCCGTGAAACATGCCGGCATTCCCTGGGAGCTGGGGTTAGCCGAGACGCAGCAGACGCTGGTTTTAAACGACCTGCGCGGACGGGTCCGGGTCGAAACCGACGGGCAGTTGAAGACCGGACGGGACGTCGTGATCGCCACGCTGCTGGGGGCCGAGGAGTTCGGCTTCTCGACGGCGCCGCTGATCGTTGAGGGGTGCATCATGATGCGCAAGTGCCATCTGAACACCTGCCCCGTCGGAATCGCGACGCAAGATCCGGTGCTTCGAAAGAAATTCACCGGCAAGCCGGAACATGTCGTCAATTACTTCTTTTATGTCGCCGAAGAGGTCCGCGAATTCATGGCGAAGCTCGGTTTTCGCACCTTCAAGGAGATGATCGGGCGGGTCGATAAGATCAAGGCGCGCAGGGCGATCGACCATTGGAAGGCCCGCGGCCTCGATCTCTCCCCGCTTCTGAAGCGGCCGGAGGTCGGTCCCGAAGTCGCCACGCACTGTGTGGCGTCGCAAGATCATGGGCTTGAGAGCGCGCTCGACCACCAGTTGATCAAGCTCGCCCGGCCCGCGCTGGAGGCGAATCGGAAAGTCGAAGTCTCCCTCCCGATTCGGAACATTCACCGGACGGTCGGGGCGATGCTCTCCGGCGAGATCACGAAGCGATTCGGCCCGGCGGGGCTTCCCCCCGACACGATTCACTTCAAGTTCGCCGGCTCGGCCGGCCAGAGCTTCGGGGCTTGGTGCGTCCACGGCCTCTCGCTCACCCTCGAAGGAGAATCGAACGACTACCTCGGCAAGGGGATGGCGGGGGGGCGAATCGTCGTCTACCCCCCGAAGGGGGTCACCTTCACCCCTGAAGAGACGATCCTGGTCGGCAACACCGTCCTCTACGGCGCCACCGGCGGGGAATGCTACCTCTACGGAAGGGCGGGAGAGCGCTTCGCCGTCCGCAACTCCGGCGCGCGCGCCGTCATCGAAGGGGTCGGGGACCACGGCTGCGAGTACATGACCGGCGGGGTCGTGGTGGTTCTCGGAAAGACCGGGCGCAACTTTGCGGCCGGCATGAGCGGCGGGATCGCCTTCGTCTACAATGAAGACGGTGCTTTCGAGCGGCGATGCAACCTGAGCATGGTGGAGCTCGACCCCCTTCGGGACAAAAAAGATCAGCTCCTTCTCAAAGAGCTGATTGAGAAGCATCTTGCCTACACAGGAAGCGCCAAGGCAAAGAAGATCCTCGCCGAATGGGAATGGGCCTTGCCGAAATTCGTACGCGTCATGTCGGTCGAGTACAAGAAGGTCCTGGCGCAACGGGCGCGGCAGAAAACGATGGCACATTAAAAGGACGGTTGGAGTCTTACATGTCTGACATCAAAGGGTTCTTAAAATTCAAGCGCGAGGGGCCGAAGCGGCGTCCTGTTCCGGAACGGATCAAGGACTGGAAAGAGTTTTACGAGCCGATCTCCGAGGACGCGCTCCAAGCCCAAGGGGCCCGCTGCATGGATTGCGGGACCCCTTTTTGCCAGGGAAACACCGGCTGCCCGGTCCAGAACATGATTCCCGACTGGAATGACCTCGTCCACCGGGGGCGCTGGGGGGACGCCCTCAAGATGCTCCACTCGACCAACAACTTCCCGGAGTTCACCGGGCGGCTCTGCCCCGCCCCCTGCGAATCGGCCTGCGTCTTGGGAATCATCGACGACCCGGTTTCGATCCGGGTGATCGAGTGGAACATCATCGATAAAGGATTTAACGAGGGGTGGATCTCCCCGCTCTCCCCGGAGCAGGAGACCGGGAAGAAGGTCGCCGTCGTCGGCTCCGGGCCGGCCGGCCTGGCCGCGGCGCAGCAGCTGCGCCGTTTAGGACATTCCGTCGCGGTTTTCGAGAGAGACGATCGAATCGGCGGATTGCTCCGCTACGGCATCCCCGACTTCAAGATGGAAAAGTCGGTTCTCGATCGGCGACTGGAACAGATGACGGCGGAGGGGGTGATCTTTAAAACGAATGTCGAGGTCGGAAAAGATCTCCCGGTGGACCAGCTCCGGCGGGAATTCGACGCCGTCCTTCTCACCGGCGGGGCGATGCAGGCGAGGGAACTTCCCGTCCCGGGACGCGAGCTGGCCGGAATCCACCTCGCGATGGAATATCTCACCCAACAGAACAAAATCAACGCCGGCGACGCGATCGATCCGGCCCAACGGATCGACGCCAAGGGAAAGCGGGTCGTCATCATCGGCGGCGGCGACACCGGCTCCGACTGTCTCGGCACCGCCCACCGTCAGGGGGCAAGCGAGATCTACCAGTTCGAGCTTCTCCCCGAGCCTCCGCCCAAACGGGCCGAATCAACCCCCTGGCCCCTTTGGCCGATGCAGCTCCGCTCTTCACATGCCCACGAAGAAGGATGCAAGCGGGAGTGGAGTGTTTCCACCAAAGCCTTCGTTGGAAAGGACGGGAGGGTCGAGAAGCTTCAGGCGGTTCGCGTCGAGTTGAAAACCGATACTGAAGGGCGGACCCAGTTTGTCGAGGTCCCCGGAAGCGGGTTCGATCTGCAGGTCGATCTGGTTTTACTGGCGATGGGCTTTACCGGTCCGGTGAAGAAAGGCTTGCTGGCCGATCTCGGCGTGACGCTCGATCCACGGGGCAACGTGGCGGTCGACACCCACCACCGCACCAGCGTGGAAGGGATCTTCGCCGCCGGCGACATGAAGCGCGGGGCGTCGCTGATCGTCTGGGCGATCCGGGAAGGCCGGGATGCGGCGAAGGGGATTGATCGGTATCTGCGAAAATCTCCGTGATACTCTCGCCTCCGCCATATCAGCTCATTTGATCGTAAGGTCTCCCGAACGAGAAGAACCGATGTGTGGCTCTTTGAAATCGACCCCTCCTACCCCAGCATCAACGTTGTGGCGCGCGGGAAGAATGGGGAAGAAACCGGAATCTGGTACGCCCTCCAAGAGGAATACCGCCTAAAACCCCATGCCCCGTCAACCGGCGGGGTCGGGGGTCCACTCCTGCAAAAAAGTTTGTCTGGATCGGTTTAATCGTGATCCCGATCTCATTTCATTGACAGCTCTCTCTCAAGATCTGTATATTCGTTGAGATGCGGAGAGACGGATGAAAAGAATCGTTCATTGGACAGCGCTCTTTTTCGGAATCTTTTTTCTCGCCGGGTGCGACGGGAGAGGAAACAACAACGGATTGGAGATCGACACCCTCGCGGCGGAGCCTTCGGTGGTCCGGCCGGGGGAGAGCGCTGTCTTGACCGTCTCGGTCGACGGCGAGGGAGGCGGCTTGACCTACCGGTGGCGGGCGGCGGCGGGGACGTTGAGCGCAAGGGACACCAATCCGGTCACCTGGACCGCGCCGTCCACCGTCGGAAGCGTGCCGATTCAGGTGGAGGTGTCGAGCGAAGAGGGGATGAAGGCGACCGGTTTCGCGACGATGCTGGTTTCGGTCAGCCCGACCGGACCGATCATCACCAGCGTCAACCCCTCGGAAGCGAAGGCCGGAAACGAAATCCGGATCACCGGCGCGGGGTTCGGGACAGGCGAGGGGGGAAGCCTGATCGTCGGCGGCGTGACGGCAAACGGCATTCTCAGCTGGAATGAAACGGAGATTCGGGCGCTGATCCCGGAGGGGGCATCGACCGGATCGGTCAAGGTGATGATCGGCGGGGTGGAGAGCAGCCCCGGCACGTTGGTCGTTCTGTGGGAGAAGGAGAATCCGGAGAACGTTCCCCTTTCGACCGCGGCGAACGAGCAGCTTTTCCCGCAACTGGTTTCGGACGACTCGGCCGGGGCGATCGTCGTCTGGGCCGATCTTCGCAACGGGCTGAATACCGATATCTACGCGCAACGGGTGAACGGCAGCGGAGCGGCGCTCTGGGCCGCCGACGGCGTGCCGATCGCCGCCGCGGCCAACAACCAATCGGCTCCCCAACTGGTTTCCGACGGCGCGGGCGGCGCGATCATCGCCTGGGAAGACAACCGGTCCGGGACGTCTGACATTTACGCGCAGCGGGTGAACCGCGACGGGATCGCTCAGTGGGCGGAGAACGGTGTTCCTGTGACTGCCGCGGCGAATGCCCAACTCTCCCCCCAGGTCATTCCCGACGGATCAGGCGGCGCGATCCTCGTTTGGCTCGATTTCCGCAATGGGGGAACACCCGACCTCTTCGTTCAGCGGATCAACGGGGAAGGGGCGGCACAATGGGGGGCCAACGGGGTTCCCGTCTCTCTCGCGGCCGACGCCCAACAATCTCCGCATTTGATTTCGGACGGCGCCGGCGGCGCGATCATTGTCTGGCAGGACCACCGGAACGTCACGCACTCCGACATCTACGCGCAACGGATCAGCGGCGAGGGAGAGGCGCTCTGGACCGCCGACGGAACCGCGATCTCCACCGCCGCCAATAATCAGCAATTTCCTCAACTCATTTCAGACAATTCCGGCGGAGCAACGATCGTTTGGCAGGACGGGCGCAGCGGAACGGATAAAATCTTCGCCCAACGGGTCGATGGCGGCGGCGCGGCGCTCTGGACCGCCAACGGCGCGCCGATCGCCGCAACCGCCAACGCCCAATCTGCCCCCCAAATGATTTCGGACGGCTCGGGCGGGTCGCTGATCACCTGGCAGGATGGAACCGATATTTTCGCCCAGCGGGTCAACGGCGCCGGCGCGCTGCAGTGGGCGGCCGAGGGAACCGCGATTTCCACCGCGGCGAATACCCAATCTTTTCCCCGGATCGTCCCGGACGGAGCCGGCGGCGCCATCGTCACCTGGACCGATCGCCGTAGCGGAACGAACGATCTTTATGCTCAGCGGGTCAACAGCGGCGGGACCGTTCAGTGGACCGCCAACGGCGTCGCCGTTTCCACCGCCGCCGGCGATCAATCTTCCGGCACGGCCACCTCCCCTCCCCAGATCCTCCCGGACGGGTTCGGCGGCGCGATCATGGCCTGGCAGGATCACCGGAGCGGCCAGTGGGACATCTACGCCCAAGGCATCAGCGCCGGCGGTCGGTTGTAGGGGCGGGTTTCAAACCGGCCCCATATCCATCCTTATCCCTTGTGCAGTTTGTGGATCGTGATATGGTTCTGGTCGGGGTCTTCGATCACCGACATCCGGCAGACCGGCGTTTCGTAATTATCCAGAATAAACTTCACCGATTTTTCTTTGAGACCTTTCGTAAATGCCTCGAAATCGCTCACCTCGAATCCGACGCTCGCCCCCTTGGCGCCCGGGGTGCGGCCGATGTTCATGCTGGTGATCGCAAAGGTGTTCCCTCCCAGGTCGTACTCGATCCACTGCTCCCCGAAGGTGGAACTGACTTTCAGGCCGAGCACCTCTTCATAAAATTTTCTGGAACGCGCCATATCGGCGACGGGGTACATGGTGAATGCGATCGATTGGATCATGTTCGGTTTTCCTCCTTTTTTGTTTTTCAGGAACGTGATGGTATTCGTCTGGGCGTTACTCCGTTGGTCGACGACGCCGAGGGTCACAATTCGATCGCGCTGATCGATTCGACGATTCGGGTCGGACGGTAGGGATACCGGTCGACATCTTCGCGCCGCGTGACCCCCGTTAAGACGAGTATCGTCTCCAGCCCGCTCTCGATTCCGGCGACCACGTCGGTGTCCATCCGGTCTCCCACCATCACGGCGTTCTCCGAATGTTCCCCGATCTGGTGAAGCGCGGTCCGCATCATCAGCGGATTCGGCTTTCCGACGAAGTAGGCTTGATGTCCGGTCGCCTTCTCGATCAGCGCGACCAGCGCCCCGGTGGCGGGGACGATCCCGGCCTCGGCCGGTCCGGTCACATCGGGGTTCGTTGCGATCAATCGCGCCCCGTTATGAACCAGCCGGACCGCCTGCGTAATCCGCGGGTGGTCGTAAAAGTCGGTGTCTCCCACCACGACATAGTCGGGCTGTAAATCGGTCACCACATACCCCACATCGTGGAGCGCCTCCATCAACCCCGATTCGCCGATGACGAAGGCCGTCCCCTTCGGCCGCTGGCTGTTGAGAAAACGGGCCGTCGCCAACGCGGAGGTGTAGATATGATCGGCCCCGACCTGAAGGCCGATTTTCTTCAGCCGGTGCGACAGGTCCTTCGGCGTGCGAAGCGAGTTGTTGGTGAAGACCAAGAATTTCCGCCCTTCCGATTTCAGCCGCTCGATGAAGACATCGGCGCCGGGAATCAGGTTCGGCCCCCGAACGAGCACCCCGTCCATGTCGATCAGAAAACTTTTCAATAACTTATGCGCCGGCGGATTCATGCGATGGGCACCCTCCTTCGATGAAGATCTCTCGTTCAGGCTGGATTATATCGAATCGGGCAGAAGGAAATAAATAGAAATATCGGTGTAGGGGCGGGTTTCAAACCCGCCCCTTAGAGGCAATCGGCGGCAAAACGGTTGGGATAGCCCCATCCGGAATGCAGAGAATCAGTAAAGCCTGCAAAACATTTCTCGGGAGCAGTGCAAAAACTTTCCACTTTAAGGTCGTGGGAGCTCCCGCCGTCCCCTTTCCGGCAGCGACTCCTACCGGCATTGTTCTTGCTAACCTTACAATCCGACATTCGATTCAATCCGGAAATTTAGGTTTGCTCATCATCCCATACGAAGGAGACCGAAATGAGAGAAGAAGATCTTTATTGCGAAGACATCGACGAAAACCGCCGGTTCAGCCGCTACCACCGTCTGGCAAAAAATCAAAGCAGCGAATCGGAAGGATATGTAGAGCGGATCGAACGGGAGGAGGATGACGACCGCCCCTCCCGCCGCGCGTCCAACTATTTCGACGCCATTTGGGAAGGAAGAACCCGGTAAAAAGCGGAGGGTCGACCTCCGGCGCGGCCACGAGGTTGAACAAGATCCGGCCTAAGTAAAAGCGGCTAATTAAGCTGTCCGCTTGCCACTTGACAGTCGTCTCCTTTCGATGGACAATCATCAGGGCGTGTAGAACCTCCCCGTGCTGCGCGAGAGGCCGCGGGAAGAGGGACCGCCCCGCTCGGGTTGGTCGTTGAACCGGGCGCGTGAACTCCATCTTGGACAACGAAAGGAGACTTGAATGGTATTGATCAAGCGAAGCGGTTTGGCGGCGGTTTTCATGCTCTTCATCGTCGCACTTCTGGTCCCCGGGGCCTGGGCCGATGAAAAGAAGGTCTTCCCTGCTCTGGAAGCCCCGGCAGGCTCGCCGGGCGCCGGACACAACGCGGAAGGGATTGAACATTACAATCAGGGACATTGGGATGTGGCGGCGAAACATTTCCAGGCGGCGGCAAAGGCCGACGACAAGCTCGCCCAGGCCCGTTACAACTTGGCCTTAGCGCTCGACCAGATGGGAAAGCACAAAGAGGCCACGGAGCAATTCGATCATGCGGCGCATCTCGCCCCGAAGGATCCGGCCATCGCCGAATCCCCGATCCTCAAAGGCCACCTGAAAGGGATGAAAAAGCATTAATCCATCAATTATGTAGGGGCGGGTTTGAAACCCGCCCTACATTGTAAAATAAAATGCCCCGACCGGAGCGATCCGATCGGGGCATTTTCGTGCGAAGAAATTTCCGTTAGGAAACGAGTCTCACGTTGGTGGCTTGTGGGCCTTTCTGGCCTTGGGTCACTTCGAATTCGACTTCATTTCCCTCTTCGAGGGATTTGTAGCCGTCTCCGGCGATGGCGGAAAAATGGACGAACACATCCGCTTCTCCATCATTACGCGTGATAAATCCGTAACCCTTGCTGCCATTAAACCACTTCACTTTGCCATTAACCATGTTTGTGCTTCTCCTTGTTATATTTTGTCTTACCAACCCACTGCCATCAACGTGTCCGAAAAATAAAAAAGCCGCGATCCCTTGAGAGGGCTGCGGCTTTCGATTACTTTACTGCACCATCCACAATGAGTTGTCTGAACTATACACCGATCCACAGACAAAGTCAAATAAAGTTTTTGGAGGCCCGCCGTTCGCTCTACCTCGGGCGGGATATCGCAGAAGGCAACGGTCTGGAACCGGACCCCTTCCTTACCGATCCGAGTTAATCCTTTAGGACAGTAGAAAACGATCTCTCCAACGATTATTCTAAATGAAGAGGTCCATATGCAACGCTAAAACAACCGATTACAAAAGGATGGATATGCCGTTTGAAGGATTGGGATTACACCCCTATTTAGTCAAAGCGATTCGGGATCTGGGATACACCCGCCCGACGCCGATTCAGGCCGAAGCGATCCCGGCCGCGTTGAGCGGGAAAGATCTCATCGGCGGGGCGCAGACAGGCACCGGGAAAACCGCCGCCTTTCTCCTGCCGGTCTTGCAACGAATGATCCTCTCCCCTTCAAAAGGGAGGACGCGGGCTCTGGCGCTCACCCCGACCCGGGAGCTGGCCGTGCAGGTTGCCGATCATCTTTCCGAATTGGCGAAACAGACCCCGATTCGATCGATCGCCATTTACGGCGGCGTCCCGATGGGGCCCCAGACCAAAGCGCTTCGCTCCGGGGTCGACGTGGTGATCGCCACCCCCGGGCGTCTGCTCGATCATCTTCGCCGCGGCAGCGCCAAGCTCGATCAGCTGGAAGTACTGATCCTGGACGAGGCCGACCGGATGCTCGATATGGGGTTTTTGCCCGATATCCGGACGATCGTCAAGTCGATCCCCAAACAAAGGCAGACGATGCTCTTCTCGGCCACGCTGCCGCATGAGATCGTGAAGCTGTCGCAAGAAATGATGCGCGATCCGGTCAGGATCAAATTGGGCGGGGATGAAAAAACGCCGGTCGGCATCCGCCACGCCGCCTATCCGGTTCCGCAGCATCTGAAAACCCAGCTCCTCCTGACCCTTCTCCGCGATGCGGCGATGTCGTCGGTTCTCGTCTTCACCCGGACGAAACATGGCGCAGACCGCCTGGCGCAGGTGCTCGAACGGGAGGGATTTAAAACCGGCCGGCTCCACGCCAACCGGACGCAGTCTCAGCGGCTCGCTTCCCTCAATGCTTTTCGATCGGGACAGTTGCAGGTTTTGGTGGCGACCGACATCGCCGCCAGAGGGATCGATGTCGAGAAAATCTCGCATGTGATCAACTTCGATCTTCCCAGTACGTCAGAAGCCTACATCCATCGGGTCGGCCGAACGGCCCGGGCCGAAGCGGTCGGAGACGCCTTCACCCTTGTGTCTCAAGAGGAAGAAAGAGCGCTCCGCGCGATTGAAAAGACCCTGGGACCGGCCCTTCCCAGGGTTAAGCTTCCCGACTTTAACTACCGCGCCCTTCCCGGGGCGAGAAGCCACGCCCCTGCGGGGGTCGACCACACAAAACGGCCGGACCGCGCCAAACGGCCCGAAGAAAAGGGCCGCGAAGAAAAAAAGTGGAAACCGCAGGGCAAACGTCCCTTCTGGGAACGCTCCTCCCGGTTTGGGGACAAAAAGCGTGCGATCGGCGGAAAGAGAAAGAAGAGATAATAAAGATGTAGGGGCGGGTTTCAAACCCGCCCCTACCATGCCGGAAGGGCCTGATACCAGCCATTCGCCTGCGCGAGTCTGACCGGTGTGTCGAACAGCGCGGTCAGCCGCTCGCCGGTGAGCAGATCCGCTTTCTTTCCATCGGCGATCACCTTCCCCGTTTTGAGGAGAATGACCCGCTCCACCTCGGGGGGGATCTCGTGGAGGTGATGGGTCACGAGGAGCATCGTTTTTCCCCGCCGGATCAGATCCCGGACCAGGTCGAGATATTGAAAGCAGGCGCGCAGGTCGAGGCCGCTCGTCGGCTCGTCGAGGACCAGCGCCCCCGGATCGTGCACAAGCGCGCGGCCGAGCAGAAAGCGCCGCTGCTCGCCGGCCGATATCTCGGCGAACCGCCGCTCCTGCAACGCCGCAATCCCAAGCCGGTCCATCACCTCTTCCGCCCGCTTCCGCTGCGCGTCGTTGAACGCCTGATGGCCGTAGAGGCCGATGCTCGAATAAAATCCGGAAAGGATCACCTCCCCGCCCCGGACGGAACGCATATAATCGCGCTGCAAGTCGTGGGAGACGATGCCGAGCTGTCCGCGGACTTCCCAGAGATTCCACTGCTCCCGTCCGAAGAGCCGGACGCTCCCCTTGTGAGAAGCGGCCCGGATCTCGCCGGAGAGGAGTTTAAGGAGGGTCGACTTTCCCGCCCCGTTCGGGCCGAGGATGGCCGTTTGACAGCCGGCGGCGATCTGAAGCGAAAGATCGGAGAAGACCTGGTTTGCGCCTTGGTAAATATCGGCGTTTTCGATTTCGATGATGTTCAAAGCGTGTCGCTCCTTTTTCGTGAGAATAAGAGATTAGAAGTCTGCTGTCAAACACATCGGGATAAAAAATCGTTTTCTAACTCGAGGCCGGATTCCGAATGAACCGATTCTCTCTTTCCCTCGTATTTTAATCAGGAGAAAGAATGTTACGGGTTATCGGCTAGGAAACTCGACACCACAGATTCACGTTGACAGATAGAAACCTCCCTGGTATCCTGGCCGCACGATGGATAATTTAAACGCAACCCCATACCGACTCGTGAGCGGCCTCCCGCAACGCACCCTCTTAAAAGAAGCGAGTCCCCTATCCGCGTCTTCCTAATCCATATCCGCGATCCGCAGTTTTACGCCCTCCCGGCCGCCACCCGCGCCAAGAACGGCAATATCCGCGTGATGGGATTTCCCCCCATCGGGATTATGTCGCTCTCCGCCGTGCTCAAGGAAGCCGGCCACGAGTGCGTCATGTTCGATCAGGCCAATCCGGAAACCCCCAACGAAGTCATCATTGAGGAAATCCGCCGGCAGAGACCTCACCTTGTCGGGATGAGCTTTCTCAGCACCACCAGCTATCCCTACGCAAAGATCATGGCGCGCCAGATCCGCGCCGTCGATTCGACCGTCCGCCTCGCCTTCGGCGGCGTCTTCGCCTCCCTCAACGCGGGACTGGTGAAGATGCAATGTCCCGAGGTCGACTTCGTCTGCCGGGGCGACGGCGAGCAGCTGATTCTTGATCTGGTGTCAAACCTGGACAATCCCGAGGGGGTGTTGGGGTTGACCTGGGCGAAAGAGGGACGGGTGATCAACAATCCGAACCGGGAGACGGAGCGCCATCTCGATCAATGGCCGTTCCCCGACCGCGAGAGCCTGCCGCTCGACTTTATCGAGTCGATGCCGCTCGACGTGCCGGCGGTCCTCTCGATGGAACGCTTCACGACGATGCAGACCTCGCGCGGCTGTCCCTGGCCGTGCGTCTTTTGCGACATTCCGATCTTCAACGACGGCAAGTGGCGCTTCCGCAGCGCGGAGCATGTGGTGAAGGAGTTCAAGTACCTTCAGGAGCTCGGCTACGGGGCGGTCTACTTCGTCGACGATCATTTTCTGCTGAAGGCGAAGCGGATCGAGGCGATCTGCCAGGGCCTCATCGACGAGAAAATCACCATCGAGTGGGGGGTGGAGGGGCGGGTCGATTCGGTCTGCCAGCACCTCTTCCCCATCATGGCCAAGGCGCATTGCCGGACGATCATGTTCGGGATCGAGAGCGGCAGCCAGAAGATCCTCGACCGACTAAAGAAGGAACAAACGCTCGAAGAGGTCGAGTCGGCGGTGACGACCGCCAAGAAGGCCGGGATCGAGATCGTCCACGGCTTCTTCGTCGTCGGCAGCCCGGGCGAGACGGTGGAGGATATGCGGGCGACGTTTGATTTTGCGTCGCGGCTTCGGTTGGACACCTTCGGCTTCAACCGCCTCTGCGTCTACCGCGGGACACCGTTGTGGAAGGAATATGTCGAGCGCGGGCTGGTCAACGACGCCGCCGATTGGTATAAGTACTTCAAATGCTCCGAGATCGATCCGACCTGTCTGCCCGGCCCGGTGATCAACGACGAGCGGACCGCCGGCCTGCGTCGGCTCTTTGTTTACAAGCTGACCCATTACCCGATCCAGATCCTCACCCTGCTCCGCCGCTTCTTGCGCTTTATGCCGCTGCGTGATGTCCTCTATCTGATCGTCAAGCCGTTCCTCGGGAAAAAGAAAGGACAGACCAAGGCCGAAGTGATGTCGCGCGCGGTGGAACATGGCGCGCTGAAAGACGCGGCGGCGCAGCTCACGATGGTCGACGACGATGTCCTGGAGCGGGTGATTGAGGAATCGAAGGCCGAGCGCCTCCGGATACAGCAAGAAGCCGAACGCGCCGCGGCCGCCCCCCGCGCCTGACCCTTCTCTCCCCCCTGCTTCCACAATCCATTCAGAGCATCGCCCCCTTTAAAAACCGATTTTCAATGATATACTCACCTCCATAGAAGATAAATCATTTTTACCCTGGAGGAATTTATGCGGCGTATTTTTTTGGCTTTCTTTTTCATCTCTCTTGGCTTGATCATCGGATGCGGCGGCGGGGGCGGCGGTTCATCGAGCGGCGGAAATTCGAACCCTTCGGCGAAAATCGAAACGACCCTGGGAGAGATCGTGATCGAGCTCTTCGAGGACGAAGCGCCGATCGCAGTCGCCAATTTTATCGGCCTCGCCGAGGGGACCAAACCCCCGGCGACGGAGCCGTTTTACGACGGGGTTATTTTCCACCGGGTGATTCCCGGTTTTATGATTCAGGGGGGTGATCCGACCGGGACCGGCAGCGGCGGCCCCGGCTACACGTTTGAAGACGAGTTTTCTTCCGGTTTGAAATTCGACCGGGTCGGGCGGGTCGGCATGGCCAATTCGGGTCCGGACACCAACGGAAGTCAGTTTTTTATTTTAGACGGCGCGCCCCAGTCCCATCTTAATGACAAGCATACGATTTTCGGCCAGGTGACCTCGGGACAATCGGTCGTGAACGCGATTGCAAATGTCCCCCGGGATTCCAGTGACAGGCCGGCCACCCCGGTGGTCATGACCAAGGTAACGATCATTCGGCCTTAATCAGAAGCGCTTTCCTTTGATCGGGTGTTTCGTCAGAACATTCCGTTCGGGTTCGCCGTCTTTTCCGGAATCGGCTGAATGACGTCCCAATGCTCCACGATCTTCCCCTTTTCGAGACGGAAGATATCGACGATGGCGGCCCCCCGCTCTTCCGGCGATCGTTTGGCATGGACATGGAGGATGACGTAATCGCCATCCGCGAAGGCGCGTTTGACCTCATAGCGGGCGTTCGGGAACTCCGCTTTGTTCTTCCGGACGAACGCCTGCAGCGCTTCGATCCCGTCTGGAACCATCGGATTATGCTGGATGTATTTCTGACCGATGTATTCGGCAGCGGCGTCGGCGTCTTTTTGGTTCAGCACACGGTCGTAGAATTCGAGCACCATTTTCTTGTTGGCCGCCTCCTGCGCCGTGTTCTCGGCCCATGCCCCGGTCGGGGCGAGAACGGCGAAGACGATCCATACTCCGGGAAAAAATCTCGAACGCATATTTCCTCCTTTTCCTGACTGATCTATTGGGGAAGCTCTTCAATCAGGCGTTGGAACTCTTCCGAATTTTTAAGCAACGCGCCCCCCTTTTCAATCAACCTGTCGACAACGGCCGGCTTCAGGGAAAAATTGGTCGGAAGGCTTAAGAACCATTCGCGCTCTTTCGGATCGTCGATGCTCTCAAAGCTGACCTCGATAATGTAAAAATCCATCTGCTTCAACGCGGGAAGGCGGGGCGCCAGGGGACAGCTCTCCGCGAGAAGCCCCTGGCAATCTTCAATCGCTCGCTGCGCCTGCTCCCGCGCTTCTTTCACATCTTTCATCAGCTCGATCGTTTCAAACGAGTAGTTGTCCATCGAAATCGTCGCCGTCTTCACCGCCACGTCCAGTAGATGGGGGGCGTCTTCTTTTTGATCGATCTCCTGGGGCGGACTCGTTTTCGCGTTGACGATGACGGCGACGAATTTCTCGATCTTCTCTTGATTCATCATCTGACGGATTCCTCCGTCCCGGACCGAATCGATCACATGCCGCAGCCCGATGTTGTCGGCCAACCCCCCGTCGAGCAGATGGGTGTAGGGATGCCCGTCTTTGTCTTCATATGTCTTCAACATCTTGGCCCGCATGAACCGGCGGCGATTGAGCTCATAATCCTCCATGGCGTTTTCCACCCAGGGAGGGGTCCGATAGTTGGACGGCGCCGGGTGGTTGTTCAGGGTGATCGGGCTGAGGAGAAACGGAAAGGCGGAGGAGGCGGCCACCGCCCGCGCCACGGGGTAGGAGGAGAGATCCGAGCCTAAAAAGTCGAACTGGTCCTGTGTGAACTCGAACCGGTCCCCCAGAGACATGTTGGTGGCGTTGATCACGACGAAGGGACGGCGGTTGCGGGCGAGCAGATCGCCGAAGGTTTTCTCTTCGAAGACGGTCCGGTGGTAGTGTTCGGCGGCGAGGTCGATCCGGTCGAAATGGAAAGAGGCGAGGCGGAACCAATTGGTCGGCCGCCGCAGCAGGCCTGTCAACTCCCCTTCGATGTCCCGCTTCAGGAACTTCCGCTCGAAATCGGTGAAGATCCGGTCTCCGAAGAGGGCGTAATACCCTCCGGTGAAAGAGCCGCCCGAGATGGTCGAGATCAGATCGATCTCCTCGACCAGCCGCTTCGTCTTTCCCTGCCAGGCGATCTCGGTTTCCGACAACGCTTTCATCACGCCGTAAGAGAGCGCCGCCGCCCGGGTCCCTCCCCCGGAAAAGGCGACCGCGACGAAGAGGGCGTCGCTGTTGCCGTCGTCGGTCAGGTTCTTGAAGCGGTAGCCCGCGTCGGGCTGATACTCGGCAAGCCGGTCGTTCACCAGGTGGTGGGCGCAGCCGGTTTGGGAAAAGAGAAACAAAGCGATGAAGGCAACGATCCGGACGATCTCTTTATGCTCTCTCAAAGGTAACCTCCATCGGTTTGATCGGCGAGGTTTTCTTCAGCTTGATCTTCTTCGTCTTCGGCGTGAAATCTTCCTCCCCGTCCAACGAAACGGTGTAGGTCCCCGCCGACAGCTCGATCAGCTCGCCGGTCTTCCCTTGATTGACTTCATCGATCAACACGTCCCGCTCTTCATCGAATTTCACAATGAGGAATTCCATCGGATGCCGCGCCTCCCCGGCCGCTGTGGTATGTTCATCATGAGTGGATAAGACGGCAGGTTAAAGCGAAGCGGAAAAGAAGTCAAGTTTCTTTTGAAGAGGATGATGCCGGATCGGCGGGTGGTGTAGGGGCAGGGTTCAAACCTGCCCCTACATCGACCAACCCGCCCCTATTCCACGACGAGTTCCATCTCCTCGACAGCGACCTCTCCCGCGGCCGCCTCATTGCCGTGGATGTCGACGGCCACCAGCTTCAGCGACACCTTCTCGTTCTTGCGGTCCCCCCCTCGAAGCGCACGGGTCAAATCGATCTCCACATCCATCCGTTCTTCCCCCCCTCTCCCCGCTTGCTCGGAATGAGGATGGTCCGAATGATCGTGGGCATGATCGGCATGTTTGTGCGTGTGCCCAAGCTGGGCGCACTCCCGGCATGCTTCCGTCGAATGATCGTGCCGCGTCCCCTCGCCATGGCCGAGGAATCCGACCGCGCCGGCGAAGGCCGGATTACCGGCGGTTTTCGTCCCGGCATTCGCCTCCGGCTGGTTGAGAAACGCTCGGATCTCCATCGGCCTCTTCTGCATCTGTGTGCTCTTGATCAACAGGCGGGCCGACGTCATCTGCTCCCGGATCGTCCAGGGCCATTCGATCGCGACCAGCTCCCAAATCCGGATCGGCGGGAAGATCAGACAGAAGCGGCGATACTGATAGCCGAGCGCCGCCGTCGATTCGACGTCGGTGCCGGTCTGCCACTGAAGGGTGAAGGGGCGGTTGAACGGTTCGAGGGCGAACGTCGCTTCGGAGGCCGGCAGCGCCCCCGGATGGCTCGCCTGCCACTGCGCCCAGAGCCGATCGACATTTGCATGATGCAGATAGAAGATCGGGTCGTACGACGCCGTCGGCACCGAGCCCATGTCGCCGCCGGTGCGAACATGCACCGAGCCGTGGACGCCGTTGATCTGGTTCTGGAAGGAGGTAAAGGTCGCCGCCGTCAGCGCCGTCTGGGCCGTGGCCGCCAGATCATCATAGGCGGTGGTATCGATATCGGCCCGGCGCGCCGTCTTGCCCCCGCCCGAGCGCGTTCCGCTGTAGAGCGGGTTCGCCACCGTGGCGCCCGAGCGGTTCACATACGTCGGATGGCGGCACGGCTCCGGCACCCCGGTCGTCGGGCCCGAGGACCAATCCCAGAACGGGAGGGTGACATCACAGCGGATCGACCGGAGGGCGTTCTCGAACGCCATCAGATAAGCCCGATGCCAGGTGAAGAAGCCCGGCGCGCCGTGGCGGCAATAAGCGGTCGGCGGGCCGCCGTGAAAGCCGGCCAGTTTGGCGAAGCTGTTCGGATTGGACGCCGGCAGCGCATACATCCCGGCGAGGGCCTCCCGAAGGTCGTGTAGTTCGTCGGCGCTCAGGCAGGTGATATTTTTTCGGTAACGCATCGCTTTCTCCTTGTCGGTTTGAGGTTGGCATTCCTTTGCTCAGCGGATCTTTCCTAAAGCAATGACGGTGCCGGGGACGCGATCGACGTGGAACGGGCGAGAACCGACCGATCCCGTGAGACGAAAGATGGAAAGCGCTGTGGAAGGATCTTGAAAGGATACAGAGTGTATCCTCGCCGATTCAATCGGCTCCGTCAAGAGGCGCTGGTTGGATCGCGGGTCGGGTGGGGTTTCGCTTTCTTTTGCGCCCTTCCGAGCAGGAGAACTTCCAATGACCCGAAATTGAAGATGGTCTTCTTTTTGCTCTTAGCGAAAAAGAGACAGAAAGAACTTCAATAGAAAACGTCTTGCCGAGAGGTTCATGATGCATTCCTTACCGATTGCCGTCCGTGCCCATCGAGATCGGGAACCAGCCCAAGTCGGATCGAATCCCTTCAATGAGAAAGATGCGAGGGAGATGCAATCCCTCATGACACCCTGGATCGAGCCCGGGATTATCCTTTTGAATCGGGAAGGAGAGATTCTCCATCAAAACCGAGCGGCCCGAGAGATTACGGATCGGCTCGCCGGAAAAAACCGGGGAATCGTTTTTGAGCTTTATCTCACGTTCAAACAATCGGAACCCCTCCGGGAGCGGGTCTGCCGGCATCATGACGGCGCCGTTTATCTTTTCCGCCCCGTTCTTCTGCAGCCGCGGCGGGATGAGTCCGATTTTACGCAGCTGCTGATTCTCATCGAGCGCGTCTTCCAAGACCCTGCGTCGGCGCCGTCCGAGGCGCCGATCAAACTCACCCCGCGTGAAAAGAGGGTGGTTCAGCTTTTATCGCATGGGATGACGAATAAAGAGGTGGCGAACTGTATGCACATCGGGGAGTATACGGTGAAGCACCATGTCAAGCAGATCATGAGGAAGTTTCAGGTCACCACCCGGGCCGCCATTGTGGCGAAGAGTTTTTCGCATCGGCGTTATCTGGAATTGGAAAACGAGGCGGCGTCGGCGAGGGCCGTCTGAGGGTTTGCATCTGATTTTTGATTGGACGGCGGGATGGGTGAGGTCATCCCAGGATCGAAGCGCTTTGGAGGGCGGTGTGGGTGGGAACTGAGGTGGAAATCACTTCTTAACAGCTTTAAACCTTTTATCCCGCCGTTCGTGATACAATGGCCTCACCCTATTGCAAGCAGAACGGGATACTTGCAGCGGGCCACATTTTAACCGAAGGCATCCGATGACACAGGAAGAGAAAATCGCAACGATGACCCAAGCCATCACCCAAGCCATCTATGTGATGGAGCATGCCTTTGAATCAAGCCCGCAAACCGTCGAGAAAGCGCTCCAGGGTCTGAAGAAAAGCATCGCCGACCCGCCGGTCAAAGCGGTCTGATTCCGCCCGCCTGCAAGATTGGAGTTCGTATCGCGTGAAGGGAATCCCTTCATTCTATTCTGACTTCAATCTTGCTTTTCCCTCTGAAATCCTTTTTAAATCTTAAGAGAATCCCCGTCCGGCGGAGAAACGAAGTTGAAAGGGACAACGGATCAAGATGTAAGGCGTATGTTCGCTTGACTTCTGATGCTGGAAAGAAAATCTAAGGCGCGGTCAGTCTACCGCTTCGGCAAGGAAGAAAGACGATAAAGGTGGACCCTTTACCATATTCGCTTTCGACTTGGATCTCGCCCTTTAACAAATGGACGATCTCTTTGACGATCGCCAGGCCCAATCCGACGCCGCCGAACTCTCGCGTCGAGGTCGGATCGACCTGATGGAACAAATCGAATATTTTAGGAAGCTCTTCCGAGCGGATGCCGATGCCGGTATCCTGGATTAAAATTTCAATCCCCTCCTTTTCCGGCCGATTCTTTGTCGAAATCGTCACCCCCCCCTGATTCGTAAATTTGATCGCATTGGAAAAAAGATTCACGAAAACCTGCCGGACCTTATTGGCATCACATTCAACCAGTGGAAGCGCTTTTTCCAGGTTCCATTGAACATGGAGCGATTTCTGATCAAGGAAAAATTTCATCTCAGCATACACATCCTGTATTAAGGAAGAAATGTCGACCGGGGCCAGATCCAGGGGCATCTTTCCCGATTCGATCCTGGAAAAATCAAGCACGTCATTGACCAGCTTTAAAAGCGCGTCCGCATTTCGCTTGGTCCGCTCCAGCGGCTCTTTGATGTTCTCCCCAATAGGGCCGTAGACCTGATCCAATAGAAGCGCGGTATAGCCGAGAATGGCATTGAGCGGCGTTCTGAGCTCGTGAGAGACGTTGGAGAGAAATTGGGATTTAATGCGGTTCGCTTCCTCCGCTTCCGACGTCTTCCGCTTGAGTTCCTCCTCCGTTCGCCGCCGGATCGTAATTTCATTTGTCAGCGCCTGGATCTGACGGTTCAGCAGGATGAATTGGCTGGAGCCGGAATCCTTCGGCCGCAGCCGGAGGATGATCTTCGACGACTCCCCTTTTCTCCCGGGCTCGACCGCTGCACCTTCCGCGCGGCAGTCAATCTTCTTCGGTGGAAAGTGGAAGGAGAGGGTCCCGATCATCATCTGACCGCTGCGCGAGCAGACTTGAAGATAGGTCTTGATCTTGTCCGGAGGAGAGGCTGCAACGTCGAAGAGACGCTTCCCGATCAGCCCTTCGGAAGAGGCGCCTAAAAGATCTCCCAGGGCCCGGTTGGCGGCAAGGATTTTTCCTGCGCCTGATACAAGCAGCATTCCCTCTGGAAGGGTCTTGGCGACGGCCAAGAATTCGTTGGGGGTCACTCGGAACGGTCTCCCTTAAAATACTCCCTTCCCCTGCATGCATCGGACGCCGGCGTTTGTTTGAGATGAACGACCACCAGGCAGCCGGGATCGCCCAAGGCAATCATCTTCTGAAGCTCGACCTTGGCATACCCGAGATTTTCCGCCGCGATCGACCCGAAGACATTCGAAGTCATCATGCACATGGCCGGCCGATCAATGACTTTGTCTCCAAAAGGGCACGCCCGGTTCCCCAAGACGATTTTCTCCTCGTCCTGCTCGATGATATAGAAGTCCCCTTTGATGCGCCGCTTCAGATCGACCAGCACGTCGGCCACCTGCTCCCGTGTAAGCTGAGAGACGCCGAGCGCTTTTTTATAGTCCTGGTCGATCGCCATTCCCATGTTCTGTCCCACCAAACTGACGAAACCGGAGGCCTCATCGATCCCGATGATCTCCTGCAAGTTCCCGGACAACTCTCTCACCAGGGTCCGCAAGAAGATGTCGCGCTCCAGCGGAATATCGAGGTCGGCGGATAAACTAGAAACCGTTTTTTCTCTCTCCATGATGCCCTCTTTCATTTAAAAATTGAATAGACAGGGTCTTTTTAAGGATCCTACACAATACGGACGTGTGCTTCATCCTCTTTATAGAACCCATGGTAGGGTCAGAGACGCAGGTCTTGGGGATGTTCGCAACAGGGGAATGGGCGCAACACGACCTTAATAGTATAGAAATATCTAGGCCGGATTACAAGAGACAGATTATCGGAAGCAGCACGGATGTGATCCTTTCCGTGGTTCTTTGGAAAGGCGCTTCGCTCTCATACAGCGAAGCGCCTCTTTTGATTGAAGCTCCCCGCAGCAAGCTGCGAGGAATGTGCCCACAGGAATGAAGCGCGAAGCGCCTCTGCTAACATCGTGAGTGAAAGCGAACCATGCGACGCGCGTGCGTGTTCAAATCAGTCTCTGTTTTCATTTGGATTGTTCGGAACGGTTGTTGAGCGCGCCGGGAGCGGAAAAGTCTGCCGACCGGCGCTCCGTTCTTTCGCCCATCCGGCTCCCCTCTTTATTGGCCTGCCTACGCCCTTGCCTCTCCATCCCCTCCATGTTCGCCGCCGCCCTCTGCTCCGCCAGCTCCGCCCGCCGCCGCTCCTCTATCAGGGTGGATCCGGCTGATTTCGTCTCAGGATCGATCCATCCCTCCCGGTTCGCTTCCCGGTTCTCGATTCTCTGCGAATACGCGGTCTCCGCGGAGACCGCAGAAAAGACCAGGACCAATACAAAAGGGAACAACCACATCTTATCTCCTGCCATATCGACCTCCTTTACCGCTTCTGCTCCAGGTCAGTCAAGTATAGCGAAATCGGACCCACCGGATAAAGGGGCGCTCTTCCATCGCACTTATCGATGAGGATCGGGCCGAGAAGGGGGTCGCTGAAAGGCGGGCCTCTGCGGAAAACATGGGTTTGAGGCGGCCTGACCATGAATGAGTAAATGATCTTCCAAGGGGATTATGATATACTTCTTCCATGCCGAACAAACCGCTTGTCGAAACAAATCCATATCTAAGAGACCCGGAACAACGCCGTGCATTGATCTATACGGCCGTCACTTCCTCTACCGCCATTGAAACCGGCTATATCGTCTCGACCGGACCAGCCCCTTCAGATTCTGTTTCTAATAAAATCTTCACTGTCGCAGAATCCGAAGAGACTTATCAATAATAACCGTGAAAACTTCTTGCATCGGCCTGTAATCGCGGTCCATTCCCGCTTGGACGGCTGTAAAATATATTTGTCGTTTGCGCCCTTTAAAACCGGTAAAATCCAGAAGCGGCAGACCGGCTTGCAATGCCATCAGATTCGCCAATAGTCGCGCGACCCGTCCGTTTCCTTCTCTAAAGGGATGGACCAAAATTAATTCCGTATGAACGACGGCAATCGCTTTTGCGATTTCTTCAGTAGGACGAAAGCGACAGGGAGTGAAGTCACGAAGCGGACCGTTTTCAAAATCGGACATCAGCCGAGAAATTTGCCCGGCGGCGGCAAACGGGAAATCGCCTTTGGAGATATTCACCTGACGATATTGCCCCGCCCATACATAAATCGGACCTAGCCAAGTCTTGTGAATCTTGCACACATCGGCTGCAGTGAAGCGGTGCTCCTAATCATATAATCGAATCAGTTCCTCAATCGCTCGAAACTGCTCACGCTGCTCCACTTGGTCCATCACGCGCTTTTTCTTGATTTCAAGAAGATTCCTCAACACCCGTCCGCGCGAGCCGGGCTCGAATTGGGCCTCGATCAAACCGGAAGTGTCGTATCGTCCCCCTTTCTTCATAGGTCTACTCCGTTCCATATGGCAAGAATAGAGTTAACGAACGGCCTATTGCCCCACCTTCCGTCTGCGCTCTTTCGGAAACCGGACGTAATTAGGATCGAGAAAATCGAGGAGGTCGATGAGGACGTTCTGAATCGCGATCAAACGCGGGCGGGCTTCTTCCAAACTCGCCGAACATTCCCGCACGTCTTCTCTCAGGGCATTCAGGAGGGGGTCTTTTTCACTTAGGTTCTGATCGAGGAAGGCGGAGTAGCCGATGCATTCGGGTCCTCTTGGGGTCTCGATGATCATTCGCTCGCCGATGGCCCGCTGCTCTCCGGCGAACACGCGAAAGAGGGAACCGAACCGGTCGGTCTGCCAGAGCCGGTAGGTGTTGTCCTGCAATCGCGCCAGTTTGGTGGTCTCCTCCTCCGTGCCGAGATCGATGTGCTGAATATCGCGGCGGATGATCTCGGTCCAGGCGAAGTACTGGGCGATCAGGTAAACGGTGTTGTTCAGAACGTACGATCGCTCCCGCTCGGTCTTGTTCTCGGCGGAAAGATGCATGAAGCCCTGGGCCAGGATGTTATACAAGCGGCTTTGCAGATCGTGGGCGGCCCGCGCGAGCGGCTCCCGGTAGCGGGAGACGGTCTTCTCCCGTTCGAGCCGCCGGGCTTCGGCCAATTGAAGGTTCTGTAAATCGGCGGCCAGCCGCGCGGAGGTGAACTGTCCCCACATGGCGAATCCGGCCGACACCAGCGCAATTCCGCCGGAGATCAGCGCCACAATCAACTCTGTGTTCATTTGGGTTCCTCCCGCTTGAGGCGTTTGCACATCGGCGAACGTGATCGGACGGGATTATACCGGAGTGAGGGGAAGAGATAAATAGGAGAAATAATTTATGAGGTGGGATGACTTCGGATGGCGAGGCCAACTACGCCTACTTTTTGATTGGATCGTGTGATATTTGATCTATTCTCGAAATGGAATCTTTCATCAGAATGTATCATGCCCACGAGAGATCCAATCGATCTAGTGTGCAAAACTGAAAACCTCCACTCTTTTTCAAATATGGTATTTATGTAGTGACGGCTGATGATAAAATTCTTTCCGCTTTATGACCATTTGCATGATTCATGGAGAAGGATGGAGAATAAAGTTTCAATCACTGAATCTCAGCAAAGGCTTCTGTCGTGGGCAATTCCACTTTGGAGTGCAATCACGAGCGGGTTATCAGGCTACATCTTTCGACCATCGAGCCGCCTTTGGGAATCATCTAAAGGAGAGCTTTTTTGGATTAATCATCGAAAATTGGATGCTTGTCGTCATATTTACAGCAGCAGGATCTATTACAGGTCTGTTGCTTTATTGGTACCTTCGTCGCACCAATTACAAAGGACTCTCTGCTCGAAAATGGGCGATAATCTGGTACGGATCAATTGCAGGTTGCTTGAATACTTTGGTAACTGCCCTACTCTTCGGTATTTATCTCTCCCAAGCCGACGGAGCACCGGCGTCGCGTGCAACGTTGTTCTTCTATGTAGCTTTCGCTTCGGTCCCAGCCGGTTTATTTATTGGCATGCCAATCGGAGCTCTCTCGGGTTACATCTTTGGGAAAATTTTCTGCCGGGCGGGGTGATTATGATTCATGGCGTTCGTAACGGCTTCGGTTGGCTGGGGCGACTCCATCTGCTTTTTGATTGGACGGCGGGATGTGTTGCGGTGACCAATCCGGAGATTGAAGAGCTCTGGAGGGTAGTGCCGGTGGGGACGGAGGTCGAGATTACTTCTTAAACAAAATGAGAAAACTTTCTAAGGTTTTTCTCTCTCACTCTAGATGAGCCAAGAGCAGACTTGACCTCTTCAGAGTTTTTCTCATCACACTCGGATTTAAAATATGGTATATACAATCAGATTTCGTTTGCTTCTTCTTTTCCTCCACCGGCGATGGATGCTGGCGTGCACTCCGACGCTTCAGCACGTTCCTTTCCCGATCAGACCCCACCGTTCTCCCCTCCCGAAGCTCATCGTCCCGATTTTACTCATGGCATTCATGGTTGGATGCGGTGGGGGCAGCGGTTCTGACGAGTCGACTCCAGAAGTTGCTTCGATTACCTTCTCCTCTGCCACTTTTCCACTCGCTGCCGGCACGATTGTCGTCGGCCAAAGCGCAACCCTTACTGCCGAGGCAAGAGATATCGACGGCAACGTGATCACGGGGGTCACTTTCTCCTGGGCTTCTTCGAATAACAACGTCGCCACCGTAACAGATGGCGTAGTCACCGGCGTTGCACCTGGAATAGCTCTGATTACGGCGTTGGTCGGTAATGTCACCAGCAACACCCTCACACTCACTGTGAGCCTTGGTCCTGTGCAATAAGGCGACTTACTTCAGGGGCGATTACTGAAGGTGTATGACGTTTCGCTGGGGCTGTGGCAACCCCATCTGCTTACTAATTTGGGCGGCGGGTTGTGTTGCTGTGCCAAATTCGGAGATTGAAGAACTCTGGAGGTAGTACAGGTGGGAACAGAGGTCGAGATTACTGCTTAACCAGATTTAGCAAACATCCTAAGGTTTTCTTTCTCATATCGTCTATTTGATTCGCCCCGTTTTAGATGAGCCAGGAGCAGACCTGCCCCTTCAGATGGAATTAAGTATGGTGTCCCCCGAATTCGCGGCCCCAACCATGGCCATCACTTTTCTGCCGGCGAAAATACTTCGGACGGGGCAAGTATCGTCAAACTAGTTGTCGCACGCGTGAGAGCAACATACCAGTCCTTTCGGCTCATATTATTCGAATGCACAATCACAACGTGATCAAACTCAAGGCCCTTCACCAAAAGGGTGCTGCCGATGCTGCGTTTTCCGATTATACGATCGGTATGACGGGTACGGTTTTGCACCTGCCAAATGGCTTCTGCAAGAGAATCATACTGACGTGCAGACTTAATACGAAGTGCAGAGCACATCGCGAAAAACATCTGCCTGCGAAATAAACGTGTACTATCCCTATTAGAAAATCCATGCATTAATTTGTAAAAACCAAGATTTGATCTGACATTTTATGTTGGGGTTCCTGGATGTTTGGTTTCTCCTGATTGTCAGATCGTCTTATGCGACGAGCATCTTCTCCTTGGCCAGAGGCAGACTGTCGATGAATG